>JBMNTI010000160.1:0-5050 GCA_050945655.1 Acetivibrionales bacterium
GACTCTTTTGGGTGCATTTAGATCCCACCTAGTTTTATATTTATCTCAAAAGCTAGACATTCCTCTAATTCTAGGATATTACCAGCATGTTTTGGGGCTTCCCATGAATTTCTTCGGTACCAGAAAGGTAGGAGAAATTATTTCCCGGTTTATGGATGCGTCAAAGGTTCGCGATGCAATTTCAGGTGCGACACTAACCATAATGATTGATACGCTTATGGCTGTAGCAGGAGGAGTAATACTATATATGCAGAATTCGACCCTCTTTGTAATTGCATTAATTATTGCAATTGTTTATGGGGTCATAGTATTTAGCTTCAATAAGCCGGTAAAGAAGATCAATCAGGAGCAAATGGAGCAAAACGCCCAGCTCACATCTTATCTTGTGGAATCTTTAAACGGTATTGAAACAGTTAAATCTTTTAATGCGGAGGACGAAGCCTCGCTTAAAACAGAAGGGAAATTTGTAAAGCTTTTGCGGTCAGTGTTTAAAGGTGGCTTAATAGATAATGTCCGAGGGTCTATTACAAATATAACAGCTTCAATCGGTGGTGTAGTTATCCTTTGGGTTGGTGCATGGAATGTTATTCAGGGCAATATGAGCATTGGTCAGCTAATAACCTTTAATGCGCTACTTGCATATTTTCTCGACCCAATTAAAAATCTCATAAACTTGCAGCCCATGATGCAGACGGCTATTGTCGCATCTGACAGGCTCGGTGAAATCTTTGATCTTTCCCTTGAACGGGAGGAAAACGAGAATAAGAAGATTCAACCTGTAGATCTTAAGGGTGACATTGTAATTAAAAATATAGATTTCCGCTATGGTACCAGAGCGATCGTTTTGAAAGATTTGAGCCTTACTATAAAGCAGGGTGAAAAGATAGCCTTTGTCGGAGAAAGCGGATCGGGAAAAACAACCCTTGTAAAGCTTCTCATGCATCTTTATCCATGGGAAAAAGGTGATATTACAATCAAGGGCTACAATGTGAAGGACATATCTTATGATTCCTTGCGTGAAAAAATATCGTATATTTCACAGGATATTTTTATGTTTAGCGGAACCATAAGGGAGAACCTCTGCCTTGGAAGAAAAGATGCTGATATGAACGATATAGTTGAGGCTTGTCAGATGGCACAGGCTCATGATTTTATTAATAAGCTTCCTTTAAGATATGAAACACATCTTGAAGAAAACGCTACAAATTTGTCCGGAGGGCAAAAGCAGCGTTTGGCAATAGCAAGGGCCATTCTTAAAAAACCGGATATTTTTATTATGGACGAAGCGACCAGCAACCTTGACTCTATTTCGGAGAAGGCCATAGAGCGAACCATTGAAACTGTGTGCAAAGGTGTTACTACTATTATCATAGCTCACAGGCTCAGCACTATAAAAAGATGTGACAGAATTTATGTGATGGATGAAGGTAAAATCATAGAAATGGGCACTCACAAAGAACTAATGAACAAACATGGCAGGTATTACGAGCTTTGGAAGGAGCAATTACCTGATAACGAAGAGAATAAAGAGAATAAAGATAACACGCAGTTGATTGCAGACAAGGAAAGCTCATCTGTTTCAAACGAGGAAACTGCAGCTGCTCCTGCAACTACACCCATCCTAGCAATTCCAGGGCTTTATATCCCTGAAGTTTCATCGTGTGTTGCAGAAGCCGGGGCCACTTCCGATTGTGCGAAAGGGGGCAGTAATCCATGAAAGCTATTTTAGTTGATATTAAGGATATAAGTGACAGTAGGGAGGTCTATCAGTCAAAGCCGCATCCTTTTTTATGGATTTTTACATATATACTTTTAGTTATTCTGGGAAGTGCCATACTATGGGCTTCAATAGGAAAGATTGAGATTGTTGTAAAAGCAAACGGCCAAGTAAGGCCTGCGGCGGGTATCAGTACAGTTAGAAATCTTTACGGAGGGGTTGTTAAAGAAATAAAATTTGAGCAAGGGAGTTCTGTTAAAAAGGGTGATTTGCTCTATTCTATTGAACATGAAGCACTTACTGTGGAAAAAGACAATTTGGAAAGGCAACTGGATGAACTAACTTTGGAACTTAATAATCTGAATCAATACAGGCAGTCGATTATTACCGAACAAAACATATTCGATGAAAACACAGAACCGATGTATTTTCAAAAAGTTAACAAGTTGCTGATTGAGGTCGAATTTGCCAAAATTGATGCAAATTATAAGGTTGTAAAGCTTGAAGAAGAAAACAAAATAAACAGAGCCCAGCTTACAAGATATAATAATGAGAAAAATAGTATTGAGGCATATATAAAATCCCTTGAAGCGAGTAAAAACCTGATTGAAACGAAAACCGATACAGATAAGGAATACCGTCAAAAATATGAGAATTATCAAATTACTTATAGAGATATAAACAGAAAATATGACGAGCAGGCAAATCAGATAAAAGCAAGCAATTATGAATCAATAAAGCTGTCTCTAGAGGATGAAACGGCTTTAAGAGATGCTTATACAACATTATTGGAATGTATAGGCCAAGCCAGAAGTTTATTCCCCGCAAATGATGAGTTTTCTTACCTATATGATGAATATCTCTTAAAATTAAGGGATTTAGAAAACCAGTTTAATGAGGCTAAAAAAATATATAATGCATACAAAGCAATGGAGCTATACGGAGTATCAAAGGTTGAAGTCGAGAATGCCAAAGTTCAAATGGATAAAGCTGAAGGTGCTTTCCTAAACTTTAAAACCGGTTACGAGGCTGAGATTCAAAGCACCATCAAAGAAAAAGAAAAGAGCATAATAGAGCTTCAAGGCAGAATAAGTGGATCACTGGATAAAGAGACCTTAACAAATCTAAACGAAGAAGATAGGAAAAATTCCTTAAAAAAGCTGCATCTAGATGAATATCAAGCTATGTTGGATTATAAAGAAAAAGTAATAGACACAATAAATACGCTTAACTTAAGCATTAAGCTCGGAGAGGCTGAGCTAAAGTCTATAAAGTCAGAAAAAAATGATAATGTAGAAGAAGCTACGCAAGATCAATCACTATATATTAAGCGAATAAAGACACAAGAAATAGTAGCTGCCGACGAAAGAATAAAAAGTATTCAACAAAACATTAAGACATTAGAACAGAGCGTAAAAAAGGCTGAAATTGATATAGATAACGCTATAGTAACCGCCAGTATTGACGGAGCGGTGAATGTTTTGTACGAGATGCTTCCGGGAGATTTTATATCAGGCGGGCAGGAGGTTCTTACAATCATTCCTGATAACAATACTGCATATACAATGCAGGTATACGTAAGCAATGAAGATATTGGTGAGCTAAAGGTTAATGATACAGTTAAGTATAATTTTGCGGCGTTGCCAAATAAGGAATATGGTGAGATTAGAGGGCAAATAGTCAGCATATCAAAGGATGCAATGATAAATGAATCAAGCGGCCAAAGCTACTATATAGTTAAGGCTACAGTTCCGGGAACCAAGCTAATCGGAGCAAACGGAAAACAAGGAGAAATAAAGGTTGGAATGCTCTGTGAAGCAAATATAATAACCAAACAAAAGACATTTTTAAGATATTTTTTAGAAAAAATCGATTTGCTTGATTAGGAGAAAAATATGAAGAAAAATATGAAGAAGAAATTATTAACCATTATAATGTGCGTTTTACTATCAGTTCCTCTCATTGGGGGAATAGCTTTTGCTGCGAATTTAGTTTCAATTTCTAATTGGAGTATGGCAGAGGTTTATTCAGTAAGTTATGGTGAAGGTAAAAAAGTAAAATACTCACTGGATGAGCTTATTAAAACATATAAAAACTCAGGCGCTGAATATAGAAAGCTTGATTTGACATATCAATTAAATGATTTAAATTCTTCGCAACTTGATACTCAATTATCATCACAAAATGAAGGTATTTATAATTATACTCAGCTAATAAACCAGAATGAAGCCCTGATAACAACGTATCAAAACCAGATGACCTCGCTAGAAGAAGGGTCAGATGAATGGAAAACTCTTGCAACCAGCATGGATGCATGCTATATGAATCTAAAAGCATATCGGGCATACATAGAAGAGGCGGTTGCAATCAAAGCTGATATACTCGCCCAGCAAGAAAGCTATAAGTTCATTAAAGCTAACGCAGAGCTTTTAAGTAAGCAAGAGCAAAAGAAACAAATATCAGTAACTATAGAAAGATGTCTTTCTTTAATAGTATTAAAAGAAAAGAACAATCTAGCAGACAGCTCAGTAGAATACAACAATACACTTTTACAAATACAAAAAACCAATTTTGAAAAAGGGAGAGCTACGCAGATAGATATTGATTACAATGAAGCTGAGCTAATATATCAAAAGAATATTAGTGAATCCATATCATCTGGCTATGATAACTTATTTAAGTATATTCTTAGAACATTTAATATTAGTGATGAGCAGAATACAGAAATTAGTATTGATGTAAAGGGTTTGCGGCCACAGAACAAGATAGGTTATAGTACTGTAGAAAATAGCTTTAATAATAATGATATTAAGGCAAAACAGCTCAAAAACAATATTTCAACAATTGATAGCGAAATTGACATTTTAGATGATTCTTATGGAGCTGAATCAATCCAATTAGCAATAGTTAAAAAGAAAAGAGATATCGCATCTTTAGAGCTTGAACAGTGGCTGATAGAAAGATCAGACATCATTAATAACCTTTATACCGATTACGAAACTAAATATGATGCTGTTGACATCCAGGAGAAAAGGGCAGAAGCGCAACATAAAAAGTATACTGTTGCTCTTAATAAGTTCAATCTTGGCTTGATTAGCAAAATTGAGTTAGAAGAAGCAGAGATGATGTTAAGACAAAGTGAACTTGATGCATGGACTGCGTTGTATGATTATGTAAGAGTTTATAATGCACTGGAACTCGCTATGATAGGATTGGTATGAGGGTACTACCAATATTTAAAAAGCATATAGAAGAAAAATGTGATACAATTATTAAGGTGGTGCGTTTATGGAAGATAAAATCTTCGATCTAATCGAAAAAATGTATACTGAT
>JBMNTI010000161.1:0-5036 GCA_050945655.1 Acetivibrionales bacterium
AATAACCTTACCCGTTACCGAAATCGGAGATTTCGAACGGGTGCCCAAGAACATTGATACAACACACGCTTAGGTTTGTCGGAGCTTGAGAAACAAATATTTTATTAGTATGAGGTTTGTTTAATGGAAACAATCAAGCTTAGCCTTGGGAATAAACTGGAGTTAGAACTTTATAACAGCAATGGAGAACGGATTTCACCACTTCTGGCAAGTCAGTACGAACGAACATTACCTGACGGTAGTATGGAAATTTTAGCCCCGATAAAAGGGGGGAGGATTTTTCCCGTACACCGGGGCGTTGAAATGGGTGTAATATATGAAAAAAATGGTGAATTATTCAGTTTTAAGGCTGAAGCTGTTGAGCGCCGGATAGCGGGCAATATCTACCTACTAAGAATTATGCCTAAATCAGGCGCAGAGCACATACAAAGAAGATTTTTTTTCAGATTTGATTGTATCCTGGATTTAAAATATCGTTTATATGAGAAAAGAGATACAAACAATGAAGACAGAGGGGATTATAAAAAAGCTATAACCAAGGATATAAGCGGAGGCGGTTTATGTATTCTGACAAAGGAAGAACCACACTACGGATGGTTTATTGACGGAGTAATAAACGTGGGCAACGAAGTGAGCTTTACAGGAAGAGTCGTCCGTGTTATTAATGTTCATGACAAAGGCAAGTTTAATTTTGAGTCCGGTGTTGAATTTATCGAGATATCGGAATCGGAGAGAGAAAAGGTTATCAGTTTTATTTTTGACTCCCAAAGAAAACTGCTTAAAAAGGGCTGGTCAACCAAATGAATGACGAAAAAATAAAAGTGCTGATTGTGGACGATTCCGCATTAATGAGGCGTATTATACATAATACTCTTTCGCAGGATCCGGATATTAAAGTTATCGGGTTCGCAAAAGATGGTGTCGAGGCATTAAAAAAAGCGCAGGAACTTAAACCGGATGTAATCACACTTGATGTTGAAATGCCTCATATGGACGGTCTGAGTTGCCTTGAGAATCTACTGAAACAGGACTCCTACGGCGTTATTATGATAAGCAGCTTTACCAAAGAAAGGGCAATTGAGACAATACGTGCATTGGAGCTAGGTGCCTTCGATTTTATTACAAAATCCGACAACCTCTTTGATATGTATTTAAAAGATAAACAGAATGAAATAGCCGAAAAGGTCAAATTGGCCTACAGAACCTTGAAAAAATCGGAATTATTTTATAAAGTAAGAAGAAAAGAACGTAAAGCAAGCATCGAACACAAGGTAGTTGCTTCTGAATTAAAGTATATAGTTGCTCTTGGAATTTCCACCGGAGGACCAAGAGCACTTTCGGAGATTCTTACCGAATTTCCGGCAGACCTGCCGGCTGCTTTTGTAATCGTCCAGCATATGCCGTCGGGTTTTACAGCCTCATTAGCTTCCAGACTAAACGAAATCTGCAAGCTCAAAGTAAAAGAAGCGGAGGATATGGACGAATTAAAAGCAGGATATATTTATATAGCACCGGGAGACTACCATTTAACCTTTGACCGCAAAGGTGATAAAATTCGCATTAAACTTATAAAAACACCGCCTATTGGCAAGTTAAGACCAAGCATTGATGTAATGATGTCCTCATTGTCTGAAACAGATTTCAGCAATATAATAGGAGTAATAATGACGGGGATGGGGAGCGATGGAGCCAAAGGACTGGTAAAGCTTAAAGAAAACAACAATGCATTTATTATCGCGCAAGATGAAGACACAAGCATTGTTTTCGGGATGCCTAGATCGGCAATAGAAAAGGGAGTGGTTGATAAAACCGTTCCTCTGCAAAAAATACCGACATGCATAATGAATTTTATGGGGGTGCGCAGGTAATGGATATGAATCAATACCTCGATATATTTGTTGAAGAATCAAGGGAACATTTACAACAATTAAATGTTTCTTTATTGGAGCTTGAGAAGGATAATAAAAATAAAGATGTCCTTAATGAAATATTTCGAGTGGCACATACTCTAAAAGGCATGTCAGGAACAATGGGTTATACAAAAATGCAGACTTTGACTCATCGCATGGAAGATGTACTGGAAGCTCTCAGAAAAAATAAATTTATTGCCGACTCAAATATGGTGGATGTCTTGTTCAAATGTCTGGACGCATTGGAGACATATGTAAACACTATTGCCGCTACTGCCCAGGAAGGAGACGAGGCATTTTTTGATGTTGTAAATGCCTTACAAGATATAATGCAGGCCGCCGGATCCGGGAAAAAAGCTGAAAAAAATTCGTCGTCTTCTCAAGGGGCAAAAGCCCCGGAAACAGCCGAAGAAGAGTCTGCCGAAGCAAAAATAGTCGATTTGAATCAATACGATGTTAATGTTATCAGGAAAGCTATTGAAAGCAAAATGAATGTCTTTCAAATTCATATAATTCTGGATAAAGGATGCCTGCTAAAAGCAGCTAGGGCATTTATAGTATTTCAGATTCTTGAAAAAAACTCCGAGGTAATAAAATCAATTCCTAAGGTGGAAGATATAGAAGACGAAAGATTTGATTTTGACTTTACCGTAGTCATTATAACCAGTAAGACCGAAGAGTTTTTCGATCAGGAGATTAATTCGGTCGCGGAGATTTCCAAAGTTGAAATTACACCAATAATGCTGGATGCCCCTGAAATAATTGAATCAGAAAAAGAAAGTGCAAAAAAAGATGTTGCTGAAAAAACTGAAGCATCGGCAGCATTGACGGCAAGTCAGACAAATGTCGATCAGCATAAAAAGTTTCAAAAGACAGGTAAAACGGTCAGAGTCGATATTGATCGGCTTGACATTCTAATGAATCTCGTAAGTGAACTCATAATAATAAAAACACGTCTTGAAGAATCAAGCTCCAACAAAGAGGACGCAGATGTAGAGTCCATAGAATATCTTGAACGCATAACCACAAGTCTTCATGACGCCGTTATGAGAGTGCGCATGGTACCTGTGGAGACAGTATTTAACAGGTTCCCCAGGATGATTCGGGATATCGCCAGAGAGCTTGATAAGGATATTGAGCTGCATATGTCTGGTGAAGAAACTGAACTTGACAGAACAGTCATAGATGAAATCGGGGATCCTTTGATACATATCTTGAGAAATTCGGCCGATCATGGTCTTGAAACACATGCACAGAGGTTAAAAGTGAACAAACCAAGTGTCGGGAATATATACCTTCGTGCTTTTCAGGACGGCAATAACGTTGTTATACAAGTTGAAGACGACGGACAAGGCATTGATGTGGATAAGGTAAGAAAGAAGATTATCCAGAAAGGCCTGGAATCGCCTGAAATTGTTGCTTCCCTTACCGATAAAGAGATAATTGAGTATTTGTTTAAGCCTGACTTTAGTACGGCGGATAAAGTTACCGACCTTTCGGGTCGCGGAGTTGGATTGGACGTAGTCAAGACAAAAATTGAAACTCTTGGAGGTATTGTTGAGGTAGAATCGGTTAAGGGAAAAGGTAGTATCTTTACAATCCGCATTCCGTTGACTTTGGCAATTATTCAAGCGCTCCTGGTCAGGATAGGTGATGAAAAGTACGCCATACCATTAAGTTCCATTCAGGAGATTGAAAGCGTTAAGCCTGATGAAATACGTCTGGTTAGGAATCAAGAGGTTATTCTGCTTCGTGATATGCTTATACCTATCGTAAGGCTTGACAGGATCCTGGGCGTACCCGGTACGTTATCTGACGAGGAGAAAAAAACAATTACCTGCGTTATCGCAAAAAAAGGAGAAAAGCTTTCTGCTTTTATTGTAGATTCATTAATAGGTCAGCAAGAAATTGTTATTAAGTCTCTTGGCAAGGTTTTAGCAGGAATTAATTATATAGCCGGTGCTACTATACTGGGCGATGGTAATGTAGCACTGATTTTAGACGTTAATTCTCTTGCATTGTAAGCATTTTTCGAAGATGTAAAGGGGGAACTCGTGAATGGAGAAGAGATCTATGGGCAAAGAAATTAAGCAGTTTGTTGCATTTAGGGTGGGAGACCAGGAATACGGCGCCGACATTCACAAGGTTTCTATTATTGAAAGAACACTAAACACCGCAAGAGTTCCCACAACGCCGTATTATATTAAAGGAGTTGTGAACCTTAGAGGCGAGATTGTTACGGTTATGAGTCTGAGGCTTAAATTTGATTTGCCTGAAATTGAAGCGGATGACGATACAAGGACAATAATATTCAAATTTAACGATGCGCTTTTGGGTATTATCGTCGATGCTGTAGATGAAGTTGTATCAGTACATGAAAGCGATATTGAAAGCGTTACTTCAATTACAAACGACAGGAGTATGGACTATATTTTCGGCATTGCAAAGGTTGAGGGGAGACTTATTACTCTATTAAATATTGAGAAGCTTATAACCGAGCTTATTGAGAAATAATTCGAGAGGTGCTGGTAAATGGCGAATGATATAGATATTAACAATATTAATAGTTTTCACCTCGATGTTCTTAAGGAGATCGGGAATATTGGTGCCGGAAATGCTGCTACAGCGCTTGCCAAGCTTCTTGATAAAAAGATAGACATGAAAGTACCTCAAATAAGGGTTATGAAATTTATTGAGGTAAGTGATGTTCTTGGCGGAGCAGAGACCGAAGTTGTGGGTATTCTCCTGGGTGTGAACGGGGATATAACCGGGAACATTCTTTTTGTTCTCGATTTAGTGAGTGCCCGGCGCCTGGTAAATATGTTGATGGGAAAGCCAATAAATGCGGAAACAGAGTTTGACAGTATGGTGTGCTCCGCTTTGCAGGAAATAGGGAATATCCTGGCAGGATCATATCTATCATCACTGTCGAATTTAACCAACCTAAGGATATTATCAGACATACCAGGACTGGCAATAGATATGGCAGGAGCTATCCTTAGTGTTCCTGCTATTGAATTTGGGAAAAATTCTGATACTGTATTATATATAGAAACTGAATTTACCTATGGAATAGACAGCGTTATCGGAGATTTTTTCCTTGTGCCTGATAAAGTTTCTTATGTT
>JBMNTI010000162.1:0-5028 GCA_050945655.1 Acetivibrionales bacterium
AGCTGGGAGCCTCTGGCAGCCCTTGGTGAATTGACGGTCTATGATCGTACCCCGGCAGATAAAGTAGCCGAACGTATCGGTGATGCCGATATTGTGTACACCAACAAAACTCCTGTAACCCGTGAAACCCTGGATGCGTGCCCCAACGTAAGATTTATCGGAGTACTTGCTACAGGTTATAACATCGTAGATTACGTTGCGGCAAAGGAAAAGGGAATACCGGTTACTAATGTTCCTACTTATGGCACAGCGGCGGTAGGCCAGTTTGCTATTGCGCTTCTTTTAGAGATATGCCATCACATTGGCCACCATGACCAAGCCGTGCATGAGGGACGCTGGGAAAGCAACCCCGACTGGTGTTTCTGGGATTATCCGCTTATCGAGCTTGACGGAAAGACTATGGGTATAATAGGGTTTGGGAGAATTGGACAGGTTACCGGAAGGATTGCAAAGGCACTTGGAATGAAAGTCATTGCATACGATAGTTTTGAAAGCGAGAGCGGAAAAGCAATTGGAGAATATGTTGATTTGGATACACTGCTTAGAACCTCTGATGTTATTGCGCTCCATTGTCCATTATTCCCCGAAACGGAAGGGATTATCAACAAAGAAACCATAGCTAAGATGAAGGATGGAGTAATTATTCTGAACAACAGCCGCGGGCCTTTGATTGTGGAACAAGACCTTGCAGATGCTCTCAACAGTGGTAAAGTGTATGCGGCAGGTTTGGATGTCGTATCGACCGAACCGATAAGAGGGGATAATCCGCTTCTAAAGGCAAAGAACTGCATTATTACACCGCATATAAGCTGGGCGTCAAAAGAGAGCAGGCAACGACTGATGGATGTAGCAGTTGAAAACTTAAGACAGTTCCTTAAAGGAACTCCGGTAAATGTGGTAAACAAATAGTATCTTTAAGAGTAAATTAAATATTAAGCAATTACGAGAATCATAGAGTATGGGGGTAGAGGCCATCCGTAATACAGGATGCCTCGGCAGCCTGTGTGAAAACTGACAATAGTATAAAATTATACAGATGCATTAATCAGTTTTCACACAGGCTGTTTGATAACATTTCTAAAAACCCTGCATCTGTTTACATCGTAAAAAATCGAACAGATACCCCATAGGCCGGTCACTATTCAGGATGAATAGCGTTTGCTTATTTATTTTTTTTCCATATTATATATATCAGCATATTTCAGAACGGAGGTAGAAAATGGCAGAAAAGAAAATTTGGATAGGCAACGATCATGGAGGAGTACAACTGAAAAATCAGATAATAGAATATTTTTCAAAGAAAGGCTACGAGTTTAATAATGTAGGGTCCGATGAAGAAGGAATTGTCCGTTATCCTCATTATGTGGAAAAAGTCGTGTCCGCAATAATCGATAAAACTGCGGACAGAGGCATTTTGATTTGTTCTACGGGAATAGGCATGAGCATTGCTGCAAATAAATTTAAAGGGATTAGAGCGGCTCTCTGTACAAGCACATATATGGCAAAGATGACAAGGCTTCATAACGATTCAAATGTACTATGTCTTGGGGGGCAACTAACCGGCAGACTAGAAGCATTGGATATAGTCGAAACATGGTTGACAACCGGGTTTGAAGGCGGGAGACACTGCATTTCTCTTGGGTTGATTTCCGAAATTGAAGAAAAGCTTTTGAAGTAATTTTAGCAGGCAGGATAAAAGCTTCAAATGCACAAGAATTATATAAGGGGGAAGCATAATAATGAAATTATCAGTGGCAATAGCGGATACCAATGCCGCAGCAAACGCATTTGTCGTGTGGCGTGGGTTTGAAGAGTCCATAGTAAAGGCAAAAGAATATGGTTATCATGGTGTTGAGCTTGCGTTACGCAAGGCCAACGAAATAAACGTTTCAAGGCTTTCTAAGATGCTGGAGCAAAACAATATGGAAGTTAGTGCAATAAGCACCGGGCAAGTATTTGCATCGCTGAACCAATATTTGACCAATCCTGATGAAACTCAAAGACTAGAAGCAGTTAAGACTATTACGGATCTGGCAATTTTGTCAAAAGACTTTGGGAAAATGGTTAACATCGGGAGGGCACGCGGGTTTTATGCGGATGATGTAGAACCCTCAGTTATTGAAGACCTGTTTATCGATTCTCTTAAAAGAATTGTGGAAGTTGCGGCAAAACATGACGTTGTTGTTGTTATCGAACCTGTAAACCGTTACGAAATCAATTTTATTAATAATGTCGAACAGTGCGCCCAACTATTGGACAGAGTAGATTTCTATCGTAAAAACATCGGAATCATGCCGGATGTTTTTCATATGAATATTGAGGATGCACATATTGGAGAAAGTCTGGAAAAGCACGCCGACCTGATCCGATATATCCATTTAGCAGACAGTAACAGATATGCTCCCGGCAATGGACATTTAGACTTTGATGAGGTTTTCAGCTCTCTGTTAAAAATGAAGTATAATGATTGGGTATCTGTAGAGATACTCCCACAACCGACTCCGGATATAGCAGCGCTAAAAGCTGCCGAGTATCTGTTGCCAAGAATAGCGGAACATAACCGAAAAATAAAGGAGCTTATAGATTGATTTAAGCCGTAATTTTTGGGTATAAATCTATTACGGAGATGATTTATATGGATGTTGCGGCATTATCCGTATCGATGAAGCATAGCCGGCTTATTCAGCAAGTGGGCATAACAGTTTTAAAAAAGGCTATGGAAAGCGCACAGACAAACACAGAGGATTTGTTGAAAGCATTGGAGCAAAGCGTAACCCCAAGCTTAGGTCAGAATGTTGACATCAAACTTTGAATTCACCGAATCAGTACCGGGGGATATTCCCCCGGTATTTTTTTATATTTATATTGTTATGTTACTTTGTTACTGAAAAAGGAACAAGCCTGTATTATAATGCTTATGACCGGGTTGCCTTATCTTCAAAGCCGGAGCAGATCTAATGCTGCAGATAGTTTTATACCGGCAAATTATATTACTTTTATAAGTATGTACAGTCATATTAAAATATTGCATTATGGGCAACCATTTTAAATGAATTGAAGGGGCAGTTTATGGAGTATCTTATTACATTTTTAGAAGGGATTATAGCATTTATTTCGCCATGTATGCTTCCGTTGCTTCCCATATATGTTTCATACTTTGCAGGCGGAGCCGAAAATAGTAAAAAGACTGTAAAGAATGCATTGGGTTTTGTTCTCGGCTTTACTGTGATATTCGTATTGATGGGCGCGTTTGCAGGTACGCTTGGAAGCGCACTGATAAGATATTCCAAATGGATAAACATTGTAGCCGGAGGAATTATTATTATTTTCGGTCTTAGCTATTTGGGCGTTATAAGGCTATCATTTTTAACAAATAAGAGTAATTATGAATACAAGCCGGCAGAGCCGGGGTTCTTTTCATCGGCATTATTCGGGATAATATTTTCAATAGGGTGGACTCCGTGCGTTGGAGCATTTTTAGGTTCTGCGCTTATGCTTGCCGCCGCTTCCCAGGAAAGCGGTAGAGGGGTATTTATGTTGTTTGCTTTTTCTCTGGGTATGGGAGTACCCTTTATCATCTCAGCATTGGTTTTGGATAAATTAAAGGGAGTTTTCGACTTTATCAAAAGAAACTATAATACTGTAAATGCTATTGCGGGGATATTGCTGATCATAGTGGGCATTGCCATGATGACAGGTTTGCTTGGAAGATTGCTTGCTGTTTTTACATTTTAACGGATGCAAAGACGCTTGAAATTCGTATTTATATGCCGCCCGTCTTTACAAGCGAAAGAGCCCATATGTCCCGTTTACGAGTCTATATTTACTGAATCTCATCTGTAGAGACAGTAAGGCCCGCTTAATATTCCGAGTATGAGCAATTATGTCGAAACGCTGAATAATAGGCAAAGTCCTTATTGAAGGAGGAGAACATGAATAAAAGAATAATCCCGTTGCTCTATATCGCGGCACTTTTATTGCTAATTCTAGCCGCTGGTTACGGATATAAATATTTAACATTAAGATATAAAGCTCCCGACACCTTGGAATTTCCCATTGACACGAGCAAACAGACACCCTCATCAACGGTTGGCCTTTCAGAGACACCTGATCAGAAGGAAGAACCTCAAGATAAAGAAGACCCGGAAGAGGGCAAAGACGCACAAGAAGAAGAACCGGAAGAAGATGAGCCTTTAGAGGCTTTGGACTTTACTGTTCAGGATTATGACGGTAACGAAGTAAAACTGTCAGATTATATTGGGACTCCGATAGTTCTTAATTTCTGGGCCAGCTGGTGCCCGCCTTGCAAGGATGAGATGCCTCATTTTAATAAGGTATCGGAGGAGTACTCAAAAGACGAGTTGATATTTCTGATGGTTGATTTGGTTGACGGTGGAAGAGAGACAGTGGAAAAAGGGAAAAAGCATGTGGAGGATAACGGGTATACTTTTACCGTACTTTTTGATACCGAACAAGATGCTGCCATAACCTATGGCATTCGCTCAATTCCAACCACATTATTCATTGATAAAAACGGGCATATCCTCGGAGGTTTCGATAGAGGCATAAATGAGGAAATGCTGCGATATGGAGTAGCAGCAATTCTAGACGAATAACCCGGAATTTGCACCCACCAAACTTGTTAACGTAAATAAAGCGGGCACAAGGTTCTCGATGAAATAGCCGGAATGCTGCGTAGGGAAGACCACTGCAGCATTCCGGCTATTTCCATAATCATTGTGATGGGTGTTCGAAGACCGTATTGTTTGCTTATAGTTGCAAGACATGAACACTAAAATCTGTAATATCATGCTGTTTAACGCAGTAATATATATTGGTACCTCCAATAACTCACTGCATTAATAATACCTAATTAATTAGAAATATATGTAATGATACTGGGGTCAAAAGCCCCTATAGCACCTTGAAAAATTCATATATTTTGTAGTAAACATAAGTGTTTCAGCCATGTCTGGTGTATAATAGAGATAGCTAACGAAAGAAGGTATTCTCTATGTCATTTAAGGG
>JBMNTI010000163.1:0-4872 GCA_050945655.1 Acetivibrionales bacterium
ACAGCCTGCACGATATTCCATACACCTTGGTGGCTTATGGACTGGTTTGTTAAGTTTGAGACAGCTTTAGCTACTTCTCGGTAAGACATCTCACAGCTATGTTCAAGTGCTTTTTCCACAAGGTTAGTTTGGTTTGTTGTTAATTCTCAAACTACAGGAAAATCGTGATTATGGGAAGACCTATTTTGGGTTCTTCCCTATTTTTTATTAAATTGCCTACGATAATTTTACTCTAAGTAAATTCTGTCAAAAAACAGAATTGATAGAAGTATAGAAGATTTTTTTGCTAAAACTATAATTGTATGAAAAGACAAAAAAGCTTATAAGAACAACTCTTATTAGCTTTTTGATATATAGAACAGACGAAAACTTCCTCCATATAAACTCTTAGCGGAGCAAACTCACCCATGCTCAAAAGGTAGTTCTAATCTCAGTAATGACAATTCGCAGTTAGGTTAAACATAACCTTTACGACTGCTGTGCCATTCTTTCCTTATAATGATGCGCCTGTTCCAGCATCATGTCCTTAACCTTCATAAGACGGGTCAGATTGCCGCGCTCATTTTCGTCAAGCTTCATAACAATGTATTTAATGGTTTCTTCAAGATTTGGAATCATAACGTATTCCAGAGCATTAACCCTGCGTCGGGTCTTCTCTATTTCGTCTGCCATGAGCTGTGCTGTTTTTTCCAGCTCCGCCAGTCTCAGCAAATGGGGAGTTGCTTTTTGAAGAGCCAGCATGGCTCCGTCCAGCTCACCGGATGTTGAAGCAAACCCATAGGGAAAGATATCGTCACCAGTTTGGCCCTCGGTAGTAAACTCGAAAACAGGCACCTCCACACTCATGATGTTTTTCGACGAGGCTTTTAAAGTAACCTTCTGTTTCGGAAAGATCAAGGCTTCCTCCAAATGAGTATCGCTCATTAAAGCCCGGGCCATAATAAACCGTGAGTAAACATCCTTGAGCAATTTTTCAACTAAATCACGTTCACTCCGGTTCTCCTTGACAATTGCCAAAAACTTTTTCATAAGCTCGTCGCGTTTGTCTTTTAATAATTTATGACCCCGTCTGGCCGTTTTGAGCTTCTTCTTAAGATTTGTCAGCACCATACGGGTGGGATTTACATTTAGCCTTGCCATTATCTACTCCTTCTTCTGAATAGAATCGTCCCCTTATCTTGTTCTCTGCCTTAAGCGGAGTATGGATTTGCGTAGCTACGCGACTAAAATCCCGGATGGAATTTCGGAACGGCGTAGCTGATTCACTCTACAGGTACGTCTCTAAATTTCTGTATCCTTGCCAGGATAGTACTTTTCAATCAAGGTAGTCTTTATACGCTTGAGTTCGAATTCGGGCAGGATAGATAGCAGTTTCCACCCCAAATTCAAAGTATCCTCAATGCTCCTGTCGGTTTCATAGCCTTGGGATACATAGTGCTTTTCGAATTCATCGGAAAACTTTGCGTATAATTTATCTATGTCGGATAAGGCTGCCTCACCTAATATTGCCGCCAGCTCTTTACTTTCCTTACCTCTGGCGTAGGCTGCAAACAATTGATTCATCGTATCGGCATGATCTTCTCTTGTTTTGCCTGTTCCTATACCCTTGTCCTTAAGACGGGACAGGGAGGGCAAAACGTCTATGGGTGGAGTCAGACCTTTCTTGTGAAGCTCACGGCTCAATATGATCTGGCCTTCGGTAATATAGCCGGTAAGGTCGGGAATAGGATGAGTTTTGTCATCCTCCGGCATTGTAAGTATAGGAATCAACGTTATTGAGCCTTCCTTCCCCTTCATGCGCCCGGCGCGTTCATACAATGTTGCCAGGTCGGTGTAAAGGTATCCGGGATATCCGCGGCGTCCAGGAACCTCTTTACGTGCCGCCGATACCTCACGAAGCGCCTCTGCGTAATTTGTTATATCGGTAATTATTACAAGAACATGCATATCTTTTTCAAAGGCAAGGTATTCGGCTGCCGTCAGTGCCATACGCGGTGTGGCTATACGCTCAACTGCCGGGTCATTTGCAAGGTTCATAAAAAGAACAGCTCTTTCGATGGCGCCTGTTTTCTTAAAATCACTTATAAAAAAGTCGGCTTCTTCGAAAGTAATACCCACGGCTGCAAATACAACGGCGAATTTACTGTCGGTACCCAAAACCTTTGCCTGGCGGGCTATTTGGGCAGCCAAATCAGCATGGGGCAACCCGGAAGCAGAAAATATAGGAAGCTTTTGTCCTCTGACAAGAGTATTCAACCCGTCTATAGCAGAAATTCCCGTCTGAATAAATTCGTTCGGGTAGTCTCTTGCAGTGGGATTCATAGGAAGACCGTTAATATCGTTCCTTTTTTCCGGAATGATTACAGGGCCGCCGTCTATGGGCTTTCCAAGTCCGTCGAACACTCTGCCCAGCATATCCGCTGAAACAGGCAGCTCCAAATTTCTGCCAAGGAAACGTACTTTACTATCGGATAGATTAATACCAACGGCGTTTTCAAAGAGCTGTACCAGGGCGGTATTTCCGTCTACCTCCAAAACCCTGCATCGTCTTATTTCACCATTTCCGAGCTCTATCTCACCCAATTCATTATAAGTAACTCCTTCTACATTCCGAACTATCATTAAAGGTCCGGCAACTTCAGCTATTGATCGATATTCTTTAAGCATTACGCCCTTCTCCTTTCTTGTTGAGCAGGTTCTTACCTGCCTTCACCGCCAATAAGGGAATCAATCTGTTTGGCAAGCTCTTCCTCTATAACGTCAAAAGGTTTGCTTCCCTCGGTCTGTGGTATATATTTCATTCGGCTTATTTTTTCCCTTACAGGCATTGAAAAGAGGCTCTTAATATCTGCACCTTTTTTGACTGCTCCCTGGGATTTCTCATAAAATTCCAGGATAATCTTAAGCATTCTGTATTGCTTATCCAATGTCGTGTAGGTATCTTCTTCATTAAAAGCGTTTTGCTGCAGATAATCCTCTCTAATCGATCTGGCTGCCTCAAGAGTAACTCTGTCGGCAGGTGAGAGTGCGTCTATACCTATCAGCTGCACAATTTCCTGAAGCTCCGCTTCCTCCTGAAGAATACGCATCATATCGCCCCGATATTTTATCCAATCCCTCGAAATATTCTCACGGTACCAGTCAGAAAGTTTATCCTGGTACAAAGAATAGCTCTGAAGCCAGTTTATAGCCGGGAAATGCCTCTTGTATGACAAATTGTAATCAAGACCCCAGAATACCTTTACTATTCTTAATGTAGCCTGTGAAACAGGTTCGGAAATATCGCCGCCGGGAGGTGAAACAGCGCCTATAGCGCTTATGGCTCCTACCCTATCCCCTGTTCCCAGGGTTTTTACCCTACCTGCCCGTTCGTAAAACTGGGAAAGACGTGAAGACAGGTAGGCGGGGTAACCTTCTTCACCGGGCATTTCCTCAAGGCGTCCCGACATCTCACGGAGCGCCTCTGCCCAACGCGAAGTAGAATCAGCCATCAAAGCTACGTTATATCCCATATCCCTGAAGTACTCTGCTATTGTAATGCCTGTATAAATTGATGCCTCACGTGCCGCAACAGGCATGTCTGAGGTATTCGCAATAAGAACAGTTCTCTTCATAAGAGCATGCCCTGTTTTAGGATCCTTAAGCTCCGGGAATTCCATAAGAACATCGGTCATCTCGTTGCCACGCTCACCGCAGCCTATATAAACAACCAAATCGGCTTCTGCCCATTTAGCCAGCTGATGCTGGACAACAGTCTTACCGCTTCCGAAAGGACCAGGTATGGCAGCTACTCCACCCGAGGCTATAGGGAAAAGTGTATCTATTATTCTTTGTCCCGTAATAAGAGGCTCGTTGGGAGGCAACTTTTCCTTATATGGTCTTTCCTTTCGTACAGGCCATTTTTGCATCATTGTCAAATCAGTTATTTTGCCGTTTTTATCCTTTACCTTTGCTATTACAGCCTCTATGGTAAAGTTCCCTTCTTCGATTGACTCGATTGTTCCCTCAATGCCAAACGGAACTAGAATACGATGCTGGAAAACCTCATTTTCCTGGACGGTTCCGATGATGTCACCGGCTTGGACCTTGTCGCCCGAACTGACAACCGGAACAAATGCCCATTCCTTTTCCCTGTCTAAAGCAGGGAGTTTTATGCCCCGGGCTATATTGTTTCCTGAAGTTACACGCATAGCATCCAATGGTCTTTGGATACCGTCAAAAATATTTTCTATAAGGCCCGGTCCTAATTCAACACTCAGCGGAGCATTGGTAGATACAACCGGCTCTCCCGGACCCAATCCCGAAGTTTCCTCGTAGACCTGAATGGAGGCTCTATCTTCATGGATTTCCAGAATCTCTCCTATTAATTTCATTTCCGATACATACACAACGTCCAGCATATTGCTGTTTCGCATGTTCTCTGCCACAACCAAAGGTCCTGACACTTTGACGATTCTGCCTTGATTCATCATCATTCCATTCCTTTCAAACATCCGAGATCACCCGAATACGATATTTATCGGTGTTAATCATTCTCAGCTAAAATATCCGCACCAACAGCCTTTTCAATACTTTCCTTTACAAATTTCTTGCCTAATCCCAACGATCCTTTGCTTCCCGGTATAAGGATAATCGCAGGAAAGTAACTGCTTCTGTATTTGGATATTTCATCCATAATATTGTAAGCTGTATCCTCGGTAATATATATCAGGGCATACCCATCATTAACAAGACTTTCAAGCAAACTTGCCGTGTCTTCTTTTTGTCCGGTGGGATATATGTCAAATCCAATTGCCTTAAATCCCAGGATACTGTCTTTATCTCCCATGACCGCAATCTTATGCATAGCCCAACCTCAGCCTTTCCTTAATG
>JBMNTI010000164.1:0-4868 GCA_050945655.1 Acetivibrionales bacterium
CTCAATGGAATACACTTCACCGTCCAGACTTACTGCAACAAAGATAGTACCCACAGGCTTTGCCGGCGTACCGCCGTCCGGCCCCGCTATGCCTGTAATAGATACGCCTGCCCGGGTTCCGGTTTTTCGGACAAGACCTTTAACCATCTCTACTGCGGTTTCTCTGCTCACAGCGCCATAGGTGTCGATTATATCAGGAGCAACACCTAAAACATCAATTTTCGATTGGTTGGAGTATGTGATAAATCCATTCTCAAATACCTTTGATATACCCGGATTATTTACCAATATGGATGCCAGCTTCCCCCCCGTACAGGATTCGGCAGTAGAAATACTGATGTTCTTTTCAATCAGAAGCTGAGCTACTGTTTCTTCCAGTGTTTCACCATTAAATGCGTAAAGACTGGAACCCAAGCGTTCTTTAATTTTATCAACTACCGGGTTTATCATTTCTGTCGCTTCTTCAAGATCTTTACATCTTGCCGTAACTCTTATTACTATCTCCCCCATATTTACATACGGAGCAATTGTCGGGTTGGACTGGGCTTCGATTATATCCAGTATCTTCATTTCCATCTCGGATTCACCGATGCCAAAAACTTTCAACATCTTAGAACCGATTATCTGGCCTGTCTTCTTTTCAAAATAGGGATAAACGGTTTCTTCGAACATAGGGATCATTTCTTTCGGAGGCCCGGGAAGCATTATAATTGTCTTTCCGTCCCTTTCGATCAGACAGCCGGGAGCTGTGCCGTTATTATTTGGAATTATGGTACATCCCTCGGGAATATCGGCCTGTTTTATGTTGTTTTCCATCATATTACGGTGAACTCTTTCAAAAAAGCACCTGATGTTCTGAAAAGTTTCCTCATGCCTGACAAGCTTCATTCCTAAAACTTCGGCTATGGTTTCCTTTGTGATGTCATCCTTTGTCGGACCAAGGCCTCCGGTTGTAATCAGGACATCGGCACGGCTTAACGCCAGCGACGCGCATTCCTTGAGACGGGTAGGATTATCTCCGACCACGCTGTGATAATATACACTGACACCCACATCATTAAGCCTTTTCGTCAGATATTGGGCATTGGTATTCGCTATTTGTCCTATTAACAATTCCGTACCTACTGCAAGTATTTCTGCAATCATATATGTTTCACTCACTTTAATTTAGATTCTATTTTTGCCCACACCTCTTCTACTCCTATTAGTTTCAAGGAGGAAAAGGCAATGATATCGCACTCTTTTTCCAGTTCCAACACATTCCTTATTTTATCAATATGCTTCTTATACTCGGATCTTTTTATTTTATCGGCCTTTGTAGCAATCACCACAAAATCCCTGCCCGATTCTTTTATATAGTTTAGCATGATTATATCGTTGGTGGTCGGAGCATGGCGTATATCGACCAAAAGGAGTATGATATTCAGGTTTTTCCTTGTATTCAGATAGGTTTCGGCAAGCTTTCCCCAGGTTTTTTGTTCCTCCCTGGATACCTTTGCATAGCCATATCCGGGCAAATCAACCAGGGTTATATTATCATTAATATTATAAAAATTAATAATCC
Organism: Acetivibrionales bacterium; assembly: GCA_050945655.1. Taxonomy (GTDB): domain Bacteria; phylum Bacillota; class Clostridia; order DSM-8532; family DSM-8532; genus DTU059. The sequence goes on from JBMNTI010000164.1 coordinate 1,565, forward strand.
TTGTCTTTCCGGGAGTATTTCCGACTCTCGCCAGAGCTTTTCTGTTAACAAGAGAGTTTATCAGTGAAGACTTGCCCACATTGGATCGGCCGGCTAATGCGATCTCCGGCCTCCCCGTATCAGGGTATTGAGCAGGTTCTGTCGCCGATATAATAAATTCGGCTTTTTTTATTATCATATATTTCTCCAATCTATCCCTGTATAAGCAGTTCACGTGCAAGCTTTTTGGCAGCCTGTGTAGCATGTTCCCCGCTTAATAATCTTATGATTTCATTTTCTCTTTCAATGCCATCAAGATGCTTCACCCGGGTAAGGGTACGCCCGCCCTTTTCTTCCTTTTCAATCAGGTAATGAGTATTTGCCTGACTGGCAATCTGGGCATGGTGGGTTATGCAAATTACCTGATGGTCTTTTGCCACTGCCTTGAGTTTTTCCCCAAGTTTTGTGGCGGCTTTGCCGCTGACACCAGTGTCGATTTCATCAAAAACTAGTGTGGGTATGGCGTCTATATCGGCCAAAATAGTCTTTATTGCCAGCATAACCCGTGACATTTCACCACCGGATGCGATTTTTGACAGAGGTTTCACGGGTTCACCCATATTAGGCGAGAACAAGAACTCGACTTTATCTGTGCCATTTTCATTAAACCCTTCTTCCGGGCGTGAGCTTATCGAAACTTCAAATTGTGTATTAAGCATTTCGAGATCCTTAAGCTCTTTCAATATTCCGGCTTCAAGTTTTTTTGCAGCTTTTTTCCTCAGACCGTTCATTATCCCGCATCTTTTATGTAGGCTTTCTTCGGCATCTTCTATTTCTTTTTTTATTTTCAGGATCAGCTCTTCGCTCCGTTCTATCTCGTCCAGCCGTTCTCTGGCAAAATCAAGATACTTTATTATATCATCGATAGTTTCACCGTATTTACGTTTCAAACCCTGGATAGTGCTTATGCGTTCCTCGATATTTTTATGGAGTACAGGATCATATTCAGTTTCGTCTCTGATTACTCTTATCTCACGAGCAATTTCGGTCAGTTTTTCATCTATCTCTCCAAGGGCATTTCCGATATTCGCATAATCGAGATTGATATCCTCGACTTTACTGATGGCTTCCCGGGAAAGATTTATTTTATCAAGGGCGCTTTCGTTATCTGCGTCATCCTCCCGAAGCCAACGATAGGCATTTGAGAATGCGGAAATTATATCTTCAGAATGAGCAAGGATTCTGCTTTTGTTTTCCAGTTCGGTATCTTCGCCGATATATAATCTTGCTGCTTCGATCTCAGAGATTTGAAATTTCAGCATATCTATAGTCCGTTCCCGCTCGGTGCCCACTCCCGCAAGCGACTTAAGCTTTGACTTTAAAGAATTAAGCTCCTGAAGTGAAGTCTGGTAATCTCTCTTCTCTGCCGCAAGCTCCTCTCCGGCGAATAAATCCAAAAGTTCAATATGGGTTTCGTCCCGAAGCAGTGACTGATTGTCGTGCTGTCCGTGTATATCAACAAGTCTTTGTCCGATTTCTCTGAGCATTCCCACAGTAACCATTGTACCGTTAACACGGCAGATATTCTTTCCTGATTCGGTAAAAGTGCGGGACATCAATATGCTTCCGTCTTCCTGGCATTCAATGCCCATGGAATCCAATAGTTCGGATAATTTATCATCATTGCCCGAATCACAGGAAAACAAGCCCTGGATAAATGCCCTATCGGCACCCGAGCGGATAAGTTCCTTTGAAACCCTTGACCCTAAGAGAGCATTCAGCGAGTCAATAATAATTGATTTTCCTGCTCCTGTTTCGCCAGTAAGCACAGTAAAGCCTTTATACATTGGGATATTTATCTTTTCGATTATTGCAACATTTACAACTTCAAGCTGGATCAGCATCTTATTCTAAGACACTCCTCTCACCATGCGGGTCAATTTATCCATCAGATCTTCGGCAATCTTTTCAGCCCTGCAGACTACCATTATGGTATCATCGCCGGCAATTGTACCGACTATATCGTTCCAGCCTAAAGCGTCTATTGTTGCAGCTACAGCCTGAGCCATTCCTGGAAGGGTTTTTATTACCAGAATATTATTGGCGTAGTCGCAAGACACATATGCTTCCTTGATAATAACCAGCAATCTGTCGTTTACGTTCCCTCCATCGGAATGCATCGCCGAGTATCGGTACCTTCCCTCCGACGAAAGTACTTTAACGAGTCTTAGCTCCTTAATATCCCGGGATATGGTTGCCTGTGTCACGTCCATTCCCGACTGCCTTAATTTTTCGGCAAGTTCGTCCTGCGTTTCTATCTCGTAGTTCTCGATAATATCCAGAATTTTTGCATGGCGGTTATATTTCATGTTCTCCCTCCGTAAAATCCTCTGATTTCATTTATGTGTTATGTATTTTTGCTCTTAATACATCATAAAAATTTACCCGTTTAACCGAGGCAAAAAACACATTATCCTTTGAAGCCCCCACGACTACCATGTCTTCCGGCTTGATAGGAAATCCTTCCTGCCCGTCCAGGGTGAGTATTGCATCTACATCACGATTACCGGCTACACTGACAGTAATGGTCTTGGTTTCGTCTATGATAAAAGAACGGGAATACAATATATGCGGGCAAATAGGCGATACGATCATCAGCCGCATATCAGGAGCCACAATAGGCCCGCCTGCCGAAAGAGAGTATCCGGTAGAGCCGGTTGGCGTCGACACAATTACTCCATCGCCGGAAAAAGAATCGACAAATTCACCGTCCATCATTACCTTGAGTTTTAGAATGCGCGAAAGAGCCATTCTGGTAACGACAGCATCATTGACTGCAATGTTTTTATACACACTTTCACCGTTTCGGATAACTTCCACATTAAGTACGACCCGTGGCTGAATATGGTATTCACCGGCAACAATTTTATCTATGGCCATCTCAATTTCACCGGTTTCCACTTCGGCCAAGAAGCCCACGGTTCCTTTGTTTACACCAAGAACAGGCTTTTTATGAGGAAAAACCCCTCGGGCGGTTTTTAGAAATGTGCCGTCTCCACCGACACAAATAATAAAATCAGAATCCTTGTAAACAGAGTCTGATTCAGTCGCGCCGCAATCAAGGCCGGCTTTGACCTCCGGTGTTATCAACACTTCAAAGCCCTTTTCCAATAATTTTTTTACAATAAGACCCGTTTCTTTATAGCCCGGATCCTTATTCTCTCCAACTACTACGCCAATTCTTTTCAAGCACTTCACCCAATTAATTATTCTCTTATATTATACATATATTTTGTATATTAATACAAGCAAAACCACGGATTCG
>JBMNTI010000165.1:0-4827 GCA_050945655.1 Acetivibrionales bacterium
CTTGCCGTGTCTTCTTTTTGTCCGGTGGGATATATGTCAAATCCAATTGCCTTAAATCCCAGGATACTGTCTTTATCTCCCATGACCGCAATCTTATGCATAGCCCAACCTCAGCCTTTCCTTAATGGTTTCCCTGGAAATTTTATTTTTTACGCCCGTTATTATAAGACGGGCATTTTTTATTTCAGTCTCTTTGAAAAACAAATATCCGATTACAGGTTCAATACCCATAACAACAAACTTGCTTTCTTTCAAATACAACGTAATAAAGTCATCCAGTATTTTTTCAATCTCTGATATGCCATTTTCATTATTGACTACCTTGATTAGCCGGGTGACAAGCTTTTCATACCCAATGTCTTTAAGTACATCAAACAGCTTATCAAGGCCTAAACTAAGTATTTCTTCAAACATTTCCTCATTAAAGCTTCCGCTTTTTATCCATGCCTTGCGAATAAAATCTTCGGCTTTATTAAGCAGCTTTGACCTTATGAAAATTCTGATATTAGCCGTATCTATCAACATATTTACCAGTTTTATCAGGGCAGGATCCTGACTATTTACTGCATCGTCCATCATTTCCGCATAGCAGGCATTATCCAGAATAAAATCTATAATCTGCGGATCGCCTGTTTTATTGAAGGATTCCTCTGCGTTTAAAATAGCTTTACCGAATATTTCCGGCACTTCATCGAATTTTTTTTCGATTATTAGCTTTTGAAGCTTTACCGGTTCAATTACACCCATATCTGACAATGCATCGGTCACATCTATTTTTAAAAATCCTGCTTTTAACATGAGCTTAGCGTTCAGGTAATCAAATTTCTTCTTAAAAAGATTGATTACCAGGGGATCGGGTAGAATTTCCTCAATAAATTCATAGGCCTTCTTAAGCTCTGAGGAAAGAAGCTTTTCAACATCCTCTGTACCCTCTTTGCCGTCGTCAGGGGTCTCGCCGGAATAGCCGGCCTCGGTTAAAAACTTTATTGCATCAGCCGAATCGATTATATCAAAAAGACGCTCCAATCTGCTTGTGGACAGAAGCTTTGTTTCTCTGACACGTATTCGAGCTGTGGCATAGGCGTAACCCTCTTCTTTTATTCTGGCCATACAAACTCCTTCTAAGTCGATGGGGCGGTGTCTTTGGCTCACCATAAAAGCCCCTTTTATTTCACTACTCGTTGAATAATATCTTGGCTACCTCGGATTCCAGATTTGGTCTTTGCATGTTTAGAAGAATCTCCAAGGTACAGTTTATTTCCATTTCACCATAGCGAAGAATAAAACCTCCTGTTGAATTCAGAGTGTCCTTCGCCATACTCAATATTCCGGAATGCCCTTTAGCCTTGAGCTTCTGGTTTATTCTCGATATAAACCTTTCACCCAAACGAGACTTATCTCTTTCATTGAAAATAATGATTCCGTCTTCGTTTTTTATCGTGTTCAGAATAAGACCTTCAATAAAGAGTTCATATTTGTCATCCGGCATATCCGACAAGTTTTTCAAAGCGACGTCAAAAGCTTCATCAATGCATTCCTGACGTACTTTAAGAATATTTTTTCTGTCTTCCATACTTTCGGATGCCTTATAACGCTGCTTAATCAGAATTGCCTCTTCCCTGGCCTTTTCAGTAATTATAGTAGTCTTCTGAAAAGCCTCCTTCTCAGCCTCGGCGATAATACTTTGAGCCTGAGCTTCAGCCTCATTCACTATCTTATCATACAGGTTTTTAGCATCAGTCAGTATTCTTTCTTTGATTTTTTCGGCTCCATTCATTTCATAAGCCCCTTCAATTAATAATACAATATGTGAATATCATTTCTATAAAGCATATACCCATTCTAACTTTACGCTATATCTGTCCTAACATAAGGATGGAAACAACAAGACTCAATATAGCGAACATCTCAACCATAAGAGCATAAATAATAGCATTACCAAGAGCTTCAGGCCTCTTAGCCACCAAATGGATACCGGCCGTAGAAACTTTTCCCTGCCAGATGGCTGATATATATCCTACAATACCAACAGGAAGTCCGGTTGCAAAAAGTGAAAGCCCGGTTTCAAGGGTTGTAGCACTCGATAATTTACCAATTATCATAAAAGCGATAACAAATCCATAAATACTCTGTGTCGCGGGAAGAGCCTGCAAAATCATTGTAGCACTAAATCTGCTGGGTTCTTCGGTAATTACACCGGCGGCAGCCTGTCCTGAAATTCCGCATGCTTTTGATGAACCTAAAGCAGCAACCAAAAAGGCGATAACCGCACCTAAAATTGCGTATACTTTAGGATTTAAGAATAAATCGACGAACTTTAAATCTGGCATAGTATATTTCCTCCTGAAATAAAAATATTAATTATATTGTTCCGGATTTTGAACCGGAATTAAGAAACGATGTTGATTCATAATTTACAACAATGTACTTTGTCTTAGCTTTAAACGGATTAAACGCCATCCCTCCGCCTTCAAGGAACTTCCCGAAGAACTCTAAAAACTGCAATCTGCAGGAATGAACGTATGCGCCCAAGGCATTAAGCGCAAAATTCAGAGTATGCCCGAAAAGAAGTACTGCTGTTGTTAGTGTAATCCGTATTAAAAAGTTATCACCAAAGGATGTTGCTAAGGTATTTACTATATCGCCAATAATTGCCGAAGCAAGCCCCAGCGCAAGTATTCTTGTATATGACAGACAATCACTGAAGAACCCTACTATATCATAAAGCCTTGGCAGCCCTCCGAAAATCTTCCCAAAAAAGTTCCTGGAATTTCTTCCGGCAGTAAGAAGCACCAGCCCTGTTCCAACTGCAAATACATAATATCCGGCTTGCACAACCGGGCTTGAACCTGGGATTGTAAGGCCAGGTGCAAATGGAAGCAGAATCATAATAAAGCCCGTTAACATAATATAACCGAATCCCACATCGCAAACGGCATCAATAATCTGCCCCCGGCGTATATAGTTTAAGGCCTTCATAAACATTCCGGCATACATGTGAATAATTCCTATGAGAATGGAATAACTCATCATAAGCTCGGGTTTTTCGGTAGGGACAATCCACAAAGCAGTCTTTGCAAGGGATGCTATACCGAACCAGCTTCCAAACAGAAACCCGGCCAGAATCGTTGCTAAACCACAGAAAAACAAGAGCTTGATAAACTGCCTTGTTGAGTCTTCCATACGATACTTTTTCAGCGCATACCCGGTTGCCAGGGCAATAAGAATACCATAACCCCCATCACCCAGCATAAGTCCGAACATGAAAATGTAAAAAGGCAGTGTGACAGCCCTGGGATCAATTTCAAGACTTGAGGGCAACCCGTACATCTCTACAATAGGATTAATCGCCTCAACTATTGGGCCGTTTTTAAGCAGGACAGGAAATTCCTCATCCTTAGCTGGCTCCTCAATGCTAACAGCACAGAAGAAATGCTTGTTTATATAATTCTCAACCTTTTCCGAATGTTCGGCGGGAAGCCAGCCCTTCAGCAAAAATGCCGATTTTGTTGAAAGCAGCCGGCTTTTAGCTTCAATCCTCGTTTTTTCAGTTTGAAGCGAATCTGAAACAATTTCCAGATCTTCTCTTTTTGCCGCCATTTCTACAATGAAAGCTTTTTTATTTTCACGCTCTTTTTCAAGTTTTTTTAATTCTTTTTTTAATTGAGTTTTTCTTTCCTGAGCGGTACCCTGCCCTTCTCTAATTGTAATCCGGTTCCATCCCCAACCTCTTAACATTTCCAACATTTCCGCTTCGGAAGACTTCATTCCGAAAACAACCGCATAATGCATGTCCTCATCGCTCTTGGCTATTAAAAGTGCAGATTCGGGAAACTCGGTTTTCAGGTTCTCCTCAAATGCTTTAATTTCAATCCTTCCCGGCAGGCTTCCCATATGGAAAAAAGTATAACGCGTATTTGTAAGCTCCAAAGGCATATCCAAGCTAAGCCAGGGTTCAATTGAAAACAGCTGGCTCCTCATATTATTCTCTTCACCCTTTAATTTTGTTAAATCATCTTCGGCACTGTTGATCTGAGCGGCATAACCCAGTATTTTGTCACTGTCTTTTATTTTTTGATTATATTCTGCTTCGGGTATAATTCGTCTGGCTGACAGAAAGGGCTTCTTAATCGGAGCGTAGCGGCTCAGGACATCTATTGCCCGCTCGATTGCAGTCTTTTTTTCATCAATATTTGCCAAGTCGGTCAGCACATTAATGTTATATGCTCTATCACCAAGATCCTCTCCCGGTTCCTCCTGATCTATTTCTACAACTCCAAGCTTGAGCAAAGACTTCAATAATGCGGAGCGCTCTTCAGCTAGTCCCAGGACAGTAATTTTGTTCATTTTTATTACTGCCATAACTAATTCACAATCCTTTCCACAATATAATCCGCTGCTTTACCAAGCTTTCCCTTAGCTTTTAATCTGATTTGCTCCTGTGCCCTATTTTTTGATTCCGCCTGAAGCCTGATTTCCTCCGCCGCTTCCTCTCTGGCTTTCCGAAGTAATTCGTCCGAAAGAGTTTCCCCTTCTAATATAGATTTTTCCAAAATCTCGGAGGCCATTTTTCTCGCTTCCGCCAGGATAACCAAGGCTTTCTGCTTTGCTTCATCTTCAAGTCTGGAAGCCTCTTCCTCGCTCTGGATAATGTCTTGAAGAATGTTGTTCATCAATACCCTCCTAAAATTCTAAATATTTTTGCCGTTTGCGAAACGGCAAAACGCTCTAAATAAAAGCGTCTACGCACTCAATTTATATTGAACTCCTCCATATTTCGTAATATAATAGAAGTAACAATAAACTAAAATAAACCAAATATGGAGG
>JBMNTI010000166.1:0-4789 GCA_050945655.1 Acetivibrionales bacterium
GTAAGGCTTGATAACACATGTTCCCTTTTTCACGGGCTTCCGGAGAAAATCGAGGTTGCCCGGTATCATTCCCTGATTGCCGTCAGGCAAAACTTTCCTCATGATCTGATAACCATCGGTGAGGACGATGCGGGTGAAATCATGGCCGTCAGACACAGACACCTCAAAGGTGTTTATGGAGTGCAGTTCCACCCTGAATCAGTTATGACGCCTTTTGGCTATGTAATAATGAATAATTTTTTAAAGGAGGTATGACAGATGATAAAAGACGCTATAAATGAAGTAATCAACGGCAGAAACCTCGACTTTGAATTTGCTAAAAATGTAATGACCGAAATAATGGAAGGCGCCGCGACCCAGGCACAAATAGGAGCCCTGCTGACCGCACTTCGAATGAAGGGCGAGACGGTGGATGAAATTACGGCATGCGCTGCGGTTATGCGTGAAAAGGCGAAGAAAATAAGACCTGCGCGGAATGTGGTCGATATTGTGGGAACCGGAGGCGACTGCGCCAAAACATTTAATATTTCTACGACTTCGGCCTTTGTAGTTGCCGCGGGCGGTATTCCCGTGGCAAAGCATGGCAACAGGGGAGTCTCAAGTAAAAGCGGCTCTGCCGATGTACTTGAATGTCTGGGGATTAATCTCAATCTGACCCCTGAGCAAAGTGAAAAAATATTAAAAGAATGTGATATCTGCTTTATGTTTGCACCCCTTTACCATTCCTCAATGAAATATGCCGCACCGGTGCGAAAAGAGCTTGGAATACGCACCATTTTCAACATGTTAGGTCCTCTTGCAAATCCGGCGGAAGCTGCTGTGCAATTGATGGGGGTTTACGATCGCAAACTTATAAGGCCAATGGCTCAGGTGCTGTCCAACCTCGGTGTGATAAGAGGATTGGTTGTCTGTGGAGGGAAAGAAGGTATGGACGAGATCACTCTTACCGGCGAAACCTATGTATGTGAGATTCGGAATGGGGAACTTTTCTCTTATACCATATCACCCGAGCAATTTGGCTTTAAGCAGTGTAATCTTGAGGAGTTAGAAGGCGGAAGCCCCGAGGAAAACGCACAGATAGCTTTGAATATATTAAAAGGGATCGAGCGGGGGCCAAAGCGTGATGTGGTTATTCTCAACTCTGCAATGACTCTTTATTTAGGTTTAAATAACCGTACGGTGACGGATTGCGTCAAGATGGCTCAGGAAATAATAGGCAGAGGCAAAGCCATGGCAAAGCTGGCAGAATTTCGCAGATTGACCAATGAGGTGGTAGCATGATTCTTGATAAAATAGTTGCCGCCACCAAAACAAGAATTGAACGGGCAAAGGAATTGGTGCCCCATGATAAAATGATGGAACTGGCTCTGAAATCCGGTGTCATGACCGGTTTCCCGTTCGAGAAGGCTTTAAGAAAACAAGACATCTCGTTTATTTGCGAAGTAAAAAAAGCCTCACCATCCAAAGGAATATTAGTTGATGATTTTCCATATTTGCTGATTGCCCGGGGATATGAGAGGGCAGGAGCCGACGCCATATCGGTGCTTACTGAGCCAAAATATTTTAAAGGCGGCAACAATTATCTGGCTGAAATAAAAAATGAGGTATCCATACCCTTGCTCCGGAAAGATTTTATAATCGATTCCTACCAGCTATACGAAACCAAAGTCCTGGGCGCGTCGGCAGTGCTGCTGATTTGTGCGTTATTGGAGACAGAAACGCTTAAAAAGTTTATCTCCATTTGCAATTATCTGGGATTATCGGTGCTTACAGAAGCCCATGATGAAAAGGAAATCGAATCTGCTCTGGCGGCAGATGCCGGAATAATAGGAGTAAACAACCGGAATCTTCGGGACTTCTCGGTGGACATTTCCACCAGTGTCAGACTAAGAAAGTATGTTCCTGAGGATGTTCTATTTATAGCCGAAAGTGGGATTAGAACAGCCGAGGATGTCGAAAGAATGCGCGAGGCCGGAGTAAACGGTGTGCTTATTGGTGAAGCGCTGATGCAGAGCCAAAATAAGAAGGGCATGCTGGAATATCTGCGGGGTAAGGTATATGGTTGAAACGAATCATGAAGTAAAGATTAAAATATGCGGTTTAATGCGAAAAGAGGATATTGAATCTGTCAACCGCTGGCTTCCTGATTACGCAGGTTTTGTATTCTGCCCGGGCCGGCGGCAGGTAACTTTTTCTCAAGCCAGGGAATTAAGAAAATCATTGGAACAGCGGATCAAGGCTGTAGGTGTATTTGTCAATGAATCTATAGAGTTTATTGAAAGATTATATAATAGCGGAATAATCGACCTGGTGCAATTGCACGGCGATGAATCCCCCGGATATGCAGCCGAATTAAAAAACCGGATTGGCTGCCCAATTATCAAGGCTGTGCGGGTTATCAGCACAGAACAGATTCTGAAGCATGATAAATACCCCTGTGATATGATTTTGCTGGATACATATATCGAAGGCTGCTATGGCGGCAGCGGCAAAACCTTCGAATATTCCGTAATCCCAAGGCTGAAAAAAAGATTCTTCGTAGCAGGTGGTCTGAACGAAGGTAATATTATACAGGCAATAAAACAGTGCGCCCCGTACGGAGTAGACATCAGCAGCGGTGTTGAGCTTAACGGTGTAAAAAACGATGATAAAATCCGCAAGATTATTAATATTGTCAGAAGCCTTGATAATAGGAGAAAAAAGGACTGTCGAGACCACTGAAAAACTCAGTGTTATGTTATTGCTATGAATACATCATGTGGAAACTTTAGCCAATGTCACATGTGCCGCTTAGGAATTTCATCCGGAAATTATTCGCGCTCGCTGCGCAATCCATGCTTCGCTTTAAATCGCAGTAACCTCGCCGCTTATTTACAATTGCATAACCAAATATTATAACATGCATGCTAAAACAGTTTTCGCACAGTCTGTCGTGGTGCGGGTGACGCATGGGAATTATTTGGACTCAAAATGACATACGATAAAAGGTAAAAGGTTATATAGAGCAGAGCTTGTGCATAAAATTCAAGGGCGGAACTTTTTGCTCTTGATATTTGGATAGGTTTTAAGGAGGTGTTTTTATGCCGGAGGAACGAAAGAGTTTTGAACAGCGGGCGCAGAATATTATTCTGAAAGATAGAAGGCGACTTATGATATCGGGAGTAAGGCATGTCGAAAGTTTCAACGAAGATTGCATTATACTCGATACCGAGTTGGGTATTTTAGTAGTTCGAGGTATGGGTATGCATATCAACAAGCTCAATGTGGAGACCTCGGAGCTTGATGTGGAAGGCGATATCGGCGCTTGTGAGTATATGGACAATGGTGAAAATCAAAGAAAAGGAGGCTTCTTCTCGGGGCTTTTCAGATAGAGAGGCGGCTATATATGCAAAACAGCGTAGCGTATGAGTTGACAGTATTTGGCGGGGCCGGAGCAGCAGGTGTTATCATAGCCTTTCTCTATGATATGTTCAGATTGAAACGGCGAATGGTGAAAACAAAAGCCGCGATGGTTCATTTTGAGGATATATTGTTCTGGCTTATTGCAGCGATTATATTTTTTTTATCGTCCTATATCATCAGCAATGGTGAAACCAGGGCATATTATTATGCGGGAACCTTAATCGGAGGAACTTTGTATTTTAGTATTTTAAGCCAACCGGTTATATGGTTGTTAACAGCCACGATAAATATTTTACTATGGCCTGTCATGAAACTGGTAGACATATTAAAACCTATACTAATAATTATAGTCCGTTGTATAAAAAAATTATTGAAAAAAATAAGAAATCAGATAGCCATAGAGAGCTATAAAGCAAGAGTTGATTTTAACCGTCTTAAAAATACCTTTTTAAAAAAATAGGCTTAAATAGGCCAAAAGTCCTTGTTACAATAAATGGAACCGTGGTATAATATAAACACAGATTGTTTTACCTAAGAAAAAGGATTGATGTGAAGTGTCGATACGAAAGACAAAAAAAGAATGGTGGCTCGCACCACTTCTGGCGGTTGTGCTTATTTACGCAGCATTTACGTTCACCGCCCAATCTAATGATTTATATATACTTAACCTTGAAATAAAGCAGCTGGAGCAGAAGATAGCAAAAGAAGAGAAAGAAAAGCAAAAGCTGTTGGAAGAAAAAGATGAAATTTCAAGTGATGAAAGTATTGAAAAAATAGCCAGAGAAAAACTTGGTATGGTCAAAGACGGAGAAAGAGTTTTTGTAGATACCAACAAATAGACCATATGGCGGCCCGAAAGGCCGCCATTGTTTTTTATGGTGGGCATATCAATGCTCTGAGGTGAAAGTCCTCTGGGGCGTAGTTACCGACGAACCCAAAAGCGACTTGCAAGTTTCACACCGTGAGGTGTGGGAGAGAAGAAGCAATAGCGAAACCGTAGCCTGACGGACAGAAACTCGATACGGACCCTACTTAACCCAAAGATCCTTCGCTCCACTTCGTTCCGTTCAGGATGACAGGTATGGCGCTGAGCTGCATTCAGAATGACAGCTGGGTAATGCTTCGCTTTTAATCGCAGCAACCACGCCGCTTATTTACGATTGCATAATCAATTATTATTATCTGAATGTTAAAACAGTTTTCGCACAGTCTGTCGAAGCAATTTCCTTAAAAAGCATACCGGCTAAAATCCTTCAACAAGGTTAATTATATCTTCAGTTCCCTGACGATATCTTTTAAAGTTCGAGCCGAATCATGGAGAAGCTTTTGTTCATTTTCAGTAAGTGGCACCTCCAGAATGCGATTAACACCGTTACGATCAACTACG
>JBMNTI010000167.1:0-4722 GCA_050945655.1 Acetivibrionales bacterium
TCGCAATCGGCTATTATTCTTATCAGTTATTTCACTTCTTAATGGGTAATTTTGTGATTTCCATAAATTCCGGATGTGTACGGTAAGCCGAAAAATCCGGCGACGCTCTGGCTCTTAATTTCAAATCCGGCCTGATTTCAAAAGCCCGGATCAAAAATCCTATAGTTGCGTCAACATCCCCCGACAGCGCAGAAACGCGGGCAAGGCCGAATAGAATCTCATCATCATCCGCTTTTAGTTTAAGACCTTCATTATAAAGTCTTAAAGCCTCAGAGTAATTTTTCAGTGATATAACTGCAGATGCCCAATTATAATAGAGAGCCGGATCATCATCTGTAAGCTTATGAGCCCGTTTAAATATCCTGACTGCATCTTCATAGCGTTTCATCATCATTAACGACACGCCCAGATTGAAATGCACCAGATATGATTCCGGGTGCTCTCTTATTGCTTCCTCATACACTCTGATTGCGTCATTGATTCTGTCTGTCGATATGTAAATTTCTGCAAGAAGGTTATATGCCATTTCAAGACGTTCATCTCCTTCCAGGGATTTGTCCAGGTACTCGATTGCTTTGTCGGAATTCCCCTCGGCATCATGGATAGAGGCCATGCTGTAAAAAGCCTTACTGAAATCGGGTTTGAGTTCTGTGGCATACTTGAAGTTGGACATGGCTTCCTCAGTTTGTCCTTCATGCCGCAGGGCTATACCAAACCGGTAATAAGCATCCGCGTCCTGGGGCAACAATTGGGTCAACTTTTTATATGCCACCAAAGCATTTCCCCAATCTCTCCGCTTACGATACAGCTTTCCTAACAAAGACCAGGCTTCGGTAAATTCGGAATCGTTCTCTACAATAGTCTCCAGCTGATATTTGCATTCCATTTCTTCATTTTTCTCAAAACATAAACGTGCCAAAAGGTATCTAAGTTTATTGTCCTCCTGGAACTTTAAGGCTTCACGAATATGTCTCTGGGCTTCACCGAGTTCATCTATAGCTATATAACATTTCGCAATATTGATATCGGCCTCTCTCAGGCCTTCCATATCCTTTTTGGCCATAGTAAACTGTTCTATAGACATTACATACTTTTTTATTTTATATAAGCATAATCCATACCCAAAGCGTAGCATGGGGCGAAGGAGTTCTTCTTCCTCACCTGTTTTATTTTTCTTAAGTTTTGTCAGTGGCTCGTCACCCAATAGATATAAAGCTTTTTTATAGCTTTGGATGGCATCTCCGTATAATGAATTTTTATAGCTTAGCCATGCGGTATTATAAATAATATAGGGATTGTTGGAAAAAAGAGATGACAGGATCGTATATATCTCAAGGGCCTGCTTGAATTCACCATTGTCAATAAGCTTTTGAACTGTCGTAAGCTGTTTATTCACATTTGCTTTAATATGTTTATCACTAAGTTCAAATGTACCCGATATTATACCTGCTTTGATTCCCGATTTCCATTCATCCGGCTCTTCAATATATTCATCGTATTTCCAGCTTTTATGGCTCTGTCTCTCCAGCTTTTCTATAAGAGGAGCGTCGGTTAATGATTTTTTAATTTTCTTCTTCATCCCTATATAATCATAAATTAAAAAGGCACCGGGTAGTATGATGCCGAAAGTAGTAATAATAATTTCATACATAGGTACTGAAAGCACACGGTTTACTATAGTAAGAACTCCCGAAGTAAGTGCCCAAAGCTGAATTGCAAATGCAATAATAGAAACGGCATTCAGACGTCGAAAGCAGCGTATTCCCATGTATACTGTCAGACAAGCCATCAGCAGTACAATAAAAGACAGGGAAATATTATAGTTGGCAGGAACGTTCTCAAATAAGCTCATACTTCATCACCCGAAGTGGACATCTTCATTTCATTCCATCGTTCACGAGTAATTAAAATTCGTCTGGGTTTACTGCCTTCATACCCGCTGATAATATTACGTTCTGCCATCTGGTCAATTATTCGGCCGGCTCTGGCATAACCTACCTTAAATTTCCTCTGAATGAACGAAACAGAAGCCTGCCCGCAGTCAATAACCGCTTCTATGGCCTGGTTCAGCAATTCGTCGTATTGGTTGTCACTATCGCTTTCATCCCCATTTTTAACATTATCGTTTATATTCTCTATTATTTCCTCATCATAATGTGGTTTAATCTGATTCTTCACAAAGTCAACAACCAGCTCCACTTCCTTATCGGTGACAAAAGCTCCTTTAACGCGAATAGGCTTTGGTATACCAACCGGGTAATAAAGCATGTCACCTTTTCCCAATAGCTTCTCGGCACCGCCCATATCTATTATGGTACGGGAGTCTACCTGGGAGGAAACGGCAAAGGCCACACGGGAAGGTATGTTTGCTTTTATAACACCGGTTATTACGTTAACGGAAGGCCTCTGAGTTGCGACTACCAGATGCATGCCTGCGGCACGAGCCATTTGCGCCAAACGGCAGATAGAGTCCTCCACGTCATGGGGAGCAACCATCATAAGGTCGGCCAGCTCGTCTATAATAATTACTATTTGAGGAAGTTTAGAGCCCTCTCCTGTTTCTTCAACAGATGCGTTATAGCCTAGTAAATCTCGCACACCTCTGTCGGCAAACAACTTATACCGGGTAGTCATCTCGGAAACAGCCCACCTCAAAGCCCCGGCTGCTTTATTCGGATCTGTGACAACAGGTATCAACAAATGAGGAATACCATTGTACACACCCAACTCCACTACCTTAGGGTCTATCATAAAAAGCTTTACATCTTCAGGAGCAGCCTTATAAATAAGACTTATTATGATTGAATTAATGCAAACGCTCTTTCCCGAACCAGTTGCTCCCGCAATCAGAATATGCGGCATCTTAGACAAATCAATAACTATGTTTTCTCCCGAGATATCCTTGCCCAATGCCACAGCAAGCTGTGATTTATGTTTCTTAAACTCAACCGACTCTAAAACACTTCTGAGACTGATGGGCGCAACTTCTTTATTGGGCACTTCAATACCTATTGCGGCTTTCCCCGGGATCGGAGCTTCTATTCTGACACCGGTTGCGGCAAGGTTTAAAGCTATATCATCCGTTAAGTTCACAATCCGGCTTACTTTTACTCCCGGCCCGGGTTGGAGTTCATACCGGGTGAATGCCGGCCCTATCGATACATTTATTATTTTCGCATCTATGCCAAAGCTCTCAAGAGTACTCTCAAGCTTTTTGGCACCATTGATTGATGTAGTTTTTATCCTTTTCATATTGCTCTCACCCTCTTTTAATTTAGAGAGTAGTTCAATAGGAGGGAAAATATATTCCTCATTTTTCTCTGTCGCAAAACCGATACCTTCGGGGACAATGTCTGAAGCGGAAATATCCCCGGGTTCATCCGACTTGGCCGATTTCACCCCTGCAGCAAAATCAATATTTAAACCAATGCCTTTGTCTTGAACCGTATTATCCGGTTTAAAACCTCTTTCAGACTCGGCTCGGGTATCATTCATGTCAAGTATATTCAGCTTGTTATTATGTACTACCGGTTCGTCTCCCATAATGATCTCATGGGTTTGTCTGATATCAGAATCAATGGTTTCCGAATTTTGAGTATCATCGTTGTTCATTGGGAAATCGAGAATTCTTGGATGTGTTTTCCTGATAGATGCCATTTTGTTTACAGCAGCCTCATCATACTCTTTCTGGCAATCCATGCTTTTTCTGAACTCTCTGTCCTCACGTTTTCTTCTGGCCGCATCCACCATTCCGTTGATTGCTTCACTTGTTCCTCTTGCAACACTTCTTGCGGCATCAGCTAAGGATAGCCTCGTTATAAGCATTGCCACAATAATAGCAGCTGTTGTCAAAATTACCATCGTACCCCACTTTTTAAAAACAAAGAGCAATGGTACCCCAATAATTCCTCCGATCACGCCGCCGCTTGGCAAAAACTCATTACCTTTACCAATAGCATTCACACCTTCTTTGTAGAAAGTACTCAAATACCTGGATAATGTCATGTTTTCATATTTCAGAGCATCATAAAGCCCGGCTTGAAGCATAGCCGAGAACAATATAAGAAGTATCAGTATTAAAGAAAACCGTTTGTCCTGGTGCAGAAGCTTAGGTTTGAATATTTTAATCAACCCGTGGATCACCGCTATTAAAGGAAGGGCGTAACCCGAAAGGCCAAATATGCCTCCTACAAATTTTTTGAATAGTTCTCCCAAAGGGCCTGCCAGATTGTCAAAATAAATACTTAATGCCATCAGTATCCCGATTGCAAAGACTACCAGTCCCTTTACTTCCGATTTCAACTGTTTGGAAGCATTTGTTCTGCGTCCTTTTTTCTTTTGAACTTTTTTTGCCCCGGAAACCGGTCTCTTTTGTACTTTTCGAGGAGCCACAGGATTACCTCCACAATATTTTACATTAATCATATGCAAGTTTACTATATCATATTAATTTGCCCTTTGACAATGTACGTGATACATGATATTATTTACGGTAATTTCACACTTCTAAGGTGTGGAGTCCTCGGGGAAAATAGAATATAATCTATAGATAGAGGTGCGTTTTTTATTAGTATCTTAAGGGAGGGTAGCGGGCTCTGTGAACTTAAGTGAAAGGAAAAAATGCCGAAGGTAACGGATTCCGTTTCATCCGGTGCCTGGTTGACCGGCAAACAGCCTTTCAACTGTCGCTATGGCGGAGAGCTATCGGTACGGATAATTGTG
>JBMNTI010000168.1:0-4623 GCA_050945655.1 Acetivibrionales bacterium
GACCTGGCCAAAAGGGTGCCGGAGGAAAAGTTCCTTATAATAATGCCCCATGCCAGAAAGGGCGACGCTGCCGCGGATGAAGAGATCAATAAAATAATGGCCGAGGTCAGGCAAGCCGCGGATGAGCTTGAAAATCTTCAATATATTGAGTCGGTGCCTTTTAATGAAATACAAGCTTACTATAATGCCGCCAAGCTTTTTGTCAATACATCCGAGTACGAAGGCTTCCCGAACAGCTTTATCCAATCCTGTATTGGTAAAACCGGGATCCTGTCCTACCGGGTCAATCCCGATAAATTTATCACCAGGTACCGTGCCGGTTATTTGTGTGATGACAACCCTGAAAAGGCGGCCGACTATATAAAAAATCTT
Organism: Acetivibrionales bacterium; assembly: GCA_050945655.1. Classification (GTDB taxonomy): domain Bacteria; phylum Bacillota; class Clostridia; order DSM-8532; family DSM-8532; genus DTU059. Next base: position 373 of record JBMNTI010000168.1, read on the forward strand.
GATCCGGAGAAAATCCGGGATATAGGGAATAATGCTTATACCTATGTAGTAATGAACCATGATATTGAAGAAATCGGCAAAAGATATATAAGAGATTTTATAGAACTTACCGATTCAAAAATAGTCTGCGAAGGTGTTTGCTGATGAAAAATATGAAAATTTGCATAATATCCCTAAGGTCTCTGCCGCTGTTCGACAATGTATATAATACCGAAAATGTCATTGGCGGGGCCGAAATAAATTTATTTAATTTGGCGTGTTGTCTGTCGAAAATGAAAAATATATCTGTTCAGGTAGTTGTAGATGATTTTGGACAGCCCGCCCGGTACAAAAAAGGTGATATTGAGCTAATACGTTTTAAAAAGAACAGCTCGGGCAAACCATGGATACTTAGAAAGCTTAATGCGGTGAAAGCATATGCGTCCTTCTTTTTTTTGAATGCCGATGCTTTTGTTTTTACAGCCGGCAGTGGTATGTTAGGGATTCTTGTGCTTTTTCAGCGTATTCTGAGACGAAAAAAAGTGTTTTTCAGATTATCCAGCGATTTAAATATAGATTTGGATAATTTTAAGAAGAATAACGGTTATCTGAATCATCTGCTTTATAGATTCGGGCTGAAACATTCTACGAAGCTTATTTCTCAAACCATAAAACAGAAAACACTGCTTAAAACCCGGCTGGGACTGGACAGTGAAATTATCGGAAACGGATTCTTTATGCGTTCGGACATCAGAATCGAAGATAAAAAGTTTATTTTGTGGGTGGGGCGGTGTATGGCCACAAAGCGGCCCATGGAGTTTATCAAGCTTGCCGGAAAGCTTCCAGAAAAAGAATTTGTTATGATTATGCCTACAAATAAAGAAATTCCCGAAACCGAGAAAAAAACCCGACAGGAATTAGCACGAAGTGTAAAAGAGGCTGCAAAAAGCCTTAAAAATCTTAAACTCATAGATTACGTGCCTTATCATAAAATCCAGGATTATTTCGATAAAGCCGAAGTATATGTTTGCACATCGGAACTGGAAGGTTTCCCGAATACCTTTATCCAGGCTTGCCTTGGCGGAACCCCAATTATTTCATACAGCATAAACCCGTCAAACATCATTGAAGAAAATAATTTAGGATTATTTTGCAATAACGACATCCAAAGGGTTGTTGATTTCATTAAGGGTATGGATGGTATAAAAGCCCGTAAATACATTGATAATTTACAAAAATATGTGGCTTTGAATCACAATATTTATGACGCAGCTGAAAAATATTTATATCTGATTAAAGAAGGTGAAAGCTATGCCAGAAGAGCAGGAGTTTTATGATACCGACAAAATGCGCATTCTGTTGGTTTCGGCATCTGTACTCATGTGCGCAGCGTATGTCTTTTTATGTACGCTTAATACTTTCTTTGCCCTAATTTTTGCGGTAATGGCTGCCATAGCATACTGTTTTATGCGGAATCCGGATTTAAGCTTTGCGGCTTATGTCTTTTTGCTGCCTTTTGTGTACAGCCCCTTTTTTTACGCACTTCCGGGGCCTCTGTCGGCCTTCAAACTGCAATCTTTATTGTTGATTCTTACCGCAGGCTTATTCATTCTTTATAAAAGGATGCATAAAACCGGTGGGGTATTCAAGCTCTTTGTAATAATTTTGCCAGCTCTTTATGCCGTCGGATGGATACGTTCCGGTGACTATATGCTTAAGGTGTTCAGTGCGAATCTGGTGGGCAAATTGCCTGTTGCCAGCTATTTGTTCAACTATGCGTCCTGGACTGTTCTATCGTTTGCTCCTTTTCTCATGATTGGGCTTTTCTGCAGAACACGGGGTGAAATTGAAAAAGTAATCAGAATCCTTGCCTGTTCGACCATGCTTATCGCCGGATTTATGGCCATGATATTTCTGCTCAAGGTTAGTGACAGAAGCAATTTTGAGGCAATCAGAGCGGAACTGGCCGCATGGACAGGCATGCACGGAAATGACATTTCCAATTACTGCGTATTGTCTTTTCCGGTCATACTTGCCTGGGCTATGACAAAAAAAAGTGTCCTGTCCGTTTTGTCACTTTGCGCAATTGTGGCAAGCACCTCATTGACATTCTCCCGAACCGGTTACTTATTGATTATTATGGGGTTGTTCCTGTATCTCATGTTTTCGGGGAAACTAAAGTGGCTGCCGGTTACAGCTATCGTGCTTGCTGTGGCCCTTGTGTTCTTTGTTCCGGATATAATTTTAGAAAGAGCGGTAATGGGTCTGTCGGAGGGCGATGCCAATGAACTTTCGGCAGGCAGGGTGGACTTTTTATGGGTACCTCTTATACATGAGCTTTTTAACAACCCGCAAAAGATCCTTTTCGGCATGGGCAGGTATGGTATTACACGTACCGATGTCTGGATGCAGGGGCGGATTTCCAACTATGTGCATGCGCATAACGCTTTTCTTGACTGTGTTTTGGATATGGGCATTATAGGGTTGGGCATTATTCTCATACTCTTTGCCGTAGTAATTGTTCATTTCTTTAGAACAGCGAAAAAAACAAAAGAAACTTTGCCCTTCTGTTCAAATCTGTTAAACGGGTGTTTAGTCAGCGTAATATGCTTTCTCATCGCAGGAATGACAGGAAGGTCATTTTTCCCGAACCAGGGCAATTTTTATCTTTGGATAGTCTTGGGGCTTGGCTTTTCGGTCGCCAGACTGTGCGAAAACTATCAATAATATTAAATATATGCAAGTTTAGCGGCTGTAGCTGACATATATCATCCTGAGCGTCAGCGAAGGATCTTCTGCGATTTAGCGCTCCATCTCCAACATCCTGTTTCTAGTCGCGCTCGCTACTAAATCCTTGCTCCGCTTTAAATCGCAGCAACCACGCCGCTTATTTACGATTGCATAATCAAATATTATAACCTGCATGTTAAAACAGTTTTCGCACAGTCTGCCGCATAATATGTAATAACTGTCAATAACGGTTCTATTTAAAAAAGGAGGTAAACCAGGTGAGAATTCTGGCGGTCAATAAATTTTTCTATTTGAAAGGCGGATGTGAAACATACTACTTTGCTTTAAACAAAGCATTAAAGGATAAGGGGTATGATATTATCCACTTTTCGATGAAGGATGAAAAAAATGCATGGAGTCCCTACGAAAACTATTTTGTAAATAATATTGATTATTACGATAAAAATATATTAAAAAGAATCCGATATGGGGCTAAAATCATTTATTCGATGGAGGCAAAAAATAAGATTTCAAAACTTATTAGGGATAGCAATCCCCAGTTGGCTCACTTGCATAATTTCTATCACCAGTTGTCTCCTTCGATTTTGAAGGAAATTAAACGAAACGAAATTCCTATTGTGTTTACTGCCCACGATCTTAAACTGATATGCCCTGATTATCAAATGCTGAACAGGGGTGAAGTATGCGAAAAATGCTCAGGGAAGAAGTTTATTGCCTGTACTCTTAACAGGTGCATGAAAAACTCATTATCGGCAAGCCTGATCAGTACGGCAGAAATGTATATCCATTCAATGCTTAAAAGTTTTGAGGCGATAGATATTATTATTACCCCCAGCAAATTTTACAGAAATAAGTTTATCGAGTTCGGATATGCCCCGGAGAAGGTTGTTCATATTCCTAATTTTGTGGATACAAAAGCAAATCGGCCAAACTACTCATCACAGGGTTATATAGCCTATGTGGGAAGGCTTTCAAAGGAAAAAGGGATCATGACCCTTATACAGGCTATGAAAAATGTCAAAAACATCGATTTATATATTGTTGGAGAAGGGCCGCTTAAAAGTGAAGCAGAAAGACAGGTCGAGCAATACAATCTGTCGAACATCAAAATTCTTGGATTTCAAACCGGAAAAAATCTTGCTTCAATAATCAAAAACAGCAAGTTTACTGTTTTGCCATCAGAATGGTATGAAAACTCCCCCATGTCGGTTTTTGAATCTATGGCATATGGGAAAGCAGTAATCGGCTCAAATATTGGCGGAATTCCTGAACTTATCGAGCATGGGAAAACAGGAATGATATTTGAAAGCAAAAATTCGGAACAGCTAGCCCAGCAAATAAATTATCTGGCGGGTCATCCCAAAACTGCCGGAGAAATGGGGCGGGAAGCCCGCAGAAAGGCTGAACTTGAGTATGGAAAAGAAAAGCATTTTGAAAGGATAGAACAGATATATAAAAAGCTTATTATAAAAAGGCTGTCAGTATAGGACAGCCTTTTTAATATTTATTGACATGTTACAG
>JBMNTI010000169.1:0-4580 GCA_050945655.1 Acetivibrionales bacterium
TGACAACTGTTTTCCTTAAATGACATAGAGAATACCTTCTTTCGTAAGCTATCTCTATTATACACCAGACATGGCTGAAACACTTATGTTTACTACAAAATATATGAATTTTTCAAGGTGCTATAGGTGCTTTTGACCCTAGTATCATACTATTGATAGTTTTCGCACAGTCTGGCGAATACAAAAAGGTTAAGAGGTGTGTGATGTATTTTTCCAGGATGTTTTTGCCCACCATGAGGGAGGTGCCGGCAGAAGCCGAGATTATCAGCCATAAACTGATGCTGAGAGCCGGTCTTATTCGCAAATTGGCGTCGGGGATTTATTCTTTTCTGCCTTTGGGATTACGGACTCTAAAAAAGATTGAAAATATAGTAAGAGAGGAAATGGAAAGGGCCGGGGCACAGGAACTCTTGATGTCTGCACTGCTTCCTGCCGAGAGTTTTCGTGAATCGGGGCGATGGGAGGTCTTCGGATCCGAGATGTTCAGACTGAAAGATCGCAATGCCAAAGATTTCTGCCTGGGACCTACCCATGAAGAAATATTTACCGAAACCGTGAAGCATGGTGTGCGTTCTTATCGTAGTTTGCCATTAATTTTATTTCAGATACAAACCAAATATCGTGATGAAATACGTCCGAGATTCGGAGTCATGCGTTCCCGTGAATTTATAATGAAGGATGCGTATAGCTTTGACCGTGATGAAGCAGCGCTTGATATTTCATACAAGCAGATGGAAGAAGCTTATAGGCGTATATTTGACCGGCTAAGGCTGGATTATAAGGTGGTTGAAGCTGATTCAGGCGCAATGGGAGGTTTGGGATCTCAGGAGTTCATGGTTATATCCGAAATCGGTGAAGATGGGATTGCTTATTGCAAGACTTGCGGATACGGAGCCAATGAAGAGAAGGCAAGCTGCCCAGAACCAAAAGAAATGATAATAGAAGAGGAATTACCCACAGAAAAAATTTTTACTCCCAATATTCATACTATATCAGATTTAGCCGCATTTTTAGGCTGTGAACCAGTCAAAATGGCTAAAACCTTGATTTTTAAGACGGACGATAAGCTGGTAGCAGCAATGGTCAGAGGGGACAGGGAATTAAATGAGGTTAAGCTTAAAAGTGTATTAGGATGCACAGAACTGGAAATTGCAGATGCCGAAAGTGTTCGTATTGCTACAAAAGCCGAGGTGGGATTTGCCGGACCAACCGGTCTGGATATCAGGATTATAGCCGATTATGAAGTAGCGCACGGAAAGAACCTCATTGTGGGTGCCAATGAAACAGACTATCACCTTATTAATGTGAATATGGGCAGGGATTTTAAAGCTGGGATCCATGATATCAGATCAATTGCAGAAGGTGATGCGTGTCCTCGCTGTGGTCAAACCATTACTCTTGCAAGAGGAATTGAAGTAGGCCATATTTTTAAGCTGGGAACTAAATATAGTGAGTTATTAAAGTGCAATTATATAGATAAATCCGGAAATGAGCAGCCAATGGTAATGGGCTGTTACGGTATAGGAATTGACCGGCTTATGGCAGCGGTCATAGAGCAAAACAATGATGAAAAGGGTATAATATGGCCTATGGGAATTGCACCATACCATGTTATAATTGTGCCGGTCAATGTATTGGATGAAACTGTTATGGATATAGCCCAAAACATGTATGAAAAGCTTACAGAGTCAAATGTGGAAGTAATCCTGGATGACAGGAATGAGAGAGCCGGGGTAAAGTTTAATGATGCTGACCTTACCGGTATTCCCATAAGAATCAATATTGGAAGAAAAGCAGCGGAAGGGCTTGTTGAATTTAAACCAAGAAATAGTAACGAAGCTATTACCATGTCTGTGGATGAGGCTATGAAAAAGATCTTGTCAGAGATTAAAAATAGTTAAATCAAAGATAGAATAAAAAGTGTTTGGAGGAAATTTTATGGCACAGGCTAAGAAATTTGTTGAAGCAATTACTTCTATGAATGAAGACTTTGCAAGGTGGTATACCGATGTGGTCAAGAAGGCCGATCTGGTTGAATATTCAGGTGTAAAAGGCTGTATGATTGTCCGCCCCTATGGCTATGCCATTTGGGAGCTGATTCAAAAGGAGTTGGACAGACGTTTCAAGGAAACAGGCCACGAAAACGTATATATGCCGATGTTTATTCCCGAGAGCCTTCTTCAGAAAGAGAAGGATCATGTTGAAGGCTTTGCCCCCGAAGTTGCCTGGGTAACCCACGGCGGCAGCGAGCAACTTGCCGAAAGGCTCTGTGTGCGCCCAACATCGGAAACGCTGTTCTGCGATCACTATAAGGATATTATTCAATCCTACAGAGATCTTCCCAAGCTGTATAATCAATGGTGTTCGGTTGTAAGATGGGAAAAGACTACCCGCCCCTTCCTCCGTTCTGTTGAATTCCTGTGGCAGGAAGGGCATACTGCTCATGCTACACAGGAAGATGCACAGGAAGAAACGATTCGCATGCTGAATGTCTATGCTTCCTTCTGTGAGGAAGTACTGGCTATTCCGGTTATAAAGGGACAAAAAACCGAAAGGGAGAAATTTGCCGGAGCCGAAGCCACTTTCACAATAGAAAGCCTTATGCATGACGGAAAAGCCCTCCAGTCGGGCACATCCCATAATTTTGGAGATGGCTTTGCCAAAGCTTTCGGAATCCAATACCTGGATAAGGACAATCAATTAAAATATGTTCATCAGACTTCCTGGGGTATGAGTACCCGTATTATTGGTGCTATTATTATGGTTCACGGAGACGATTCGGGGCTTGTTCTGCCCCCGAAAATTGCTCCTACTCAGCTTATTATTATTCCGGTGCAGCAGCAGGTTGAAGGAGTTCTGGATAAAGCATATGAGCTTAAAGAAAGACTTTCAAGGGTCTGTCGTGTAAAAATCGATGATTCCGATAAAATGCCGGGCTGGAAATTCTCCGAACATGAAATGCGCGGTGTTCCTCTTCGTCTGGAGGTTGGGCCAAAGGATATTCAAAAAAATCAGGTGGTTTTGGTTAAGCGTGAAAACCGTGAAAAGCTCTTTGTATCAATGGATGAGCTGGAAACAAAAATCCCGGAGATTCTTGAAGAAGTGCAGGCATCTTTATATAATAAAGCTCTTAACATGAGAAATTCCAAGACCTTTACCGCAGAAACCATGGATGAGATGGAGAAAACCCTTGATGAAACACCCGGATTTATAAAAGCTATGTGGTGTGGTGATGAGGAGTGTGAAAATGCAATTAAGGAAAGAATGGCAGCCACGGCGCGGTGCATCCCCTTTGAACAGGAGAAGATATCCGATAAATGCGTATGCTGCCAAAAAGAAGCCAGACAAATGGTATATTGGGGCAGAGCCTATTAATTCATGTGCCGCCGAGCATATATAAATGGCTGACATGGTTTTCAGAGGATCCTCTACAAGAATGTCTTTTTTGTACACATCTGAGAAATCCCGTTGAAATATTCTGGGAATGGGCAGGAATTTAGGGTAAATAAAATATTGAATAATTGTTTGTGGTGGGGTCAGATGGCAAGAGATAAAATCTTATGTGTCGATGACGAAGAAATGATTGTCGATGCTTTAAAAATCGAGCTGGTTAACAATATATCTCCCGACATACATGTCGAGACAGCAACCAGTGCTGAGGAGGCTCTTCAGATTGTAAACGAATCCCTTAAACAGGGAGACCGGTTTATTCTGGTCATTTCCGACCAGAGAATGCCGGGAATGACGGGAGAGGTCCTTCTGGCAAGGCTTGACAAAATAATACCTCATTCACTTAAGATTCTTCTGACAGGCTATACAAATCTGGAAGCCGTACAGTATGCTATCAACAATGCAAGCTTGTTCAGGTATATACAAAAACCCTGGGAACAAGAGGATTTAATTCTTACGGTAAAACAGGCCATTGACAAATACAACACAAAAAGAGCCCTTGATGAAAAAACTAATCAGATCGTTAAAATGAATGAGGAATTGGAAGATAAGATAGAAGAGAGAACTATCCAGTTGACCGAGGCTCTTAAAGAACTGGAGGCGTTTTCCTTCACGGTATCTCATGACCTGAAATCCCCGCTAAGATCAATAGACTATTATACAAAGTACATACTCGAAGACTACTCAGAGGAGCTTAACGAGGAAGTTAAAAAAATGCTTTTGAGTATTCGCAGCACATGCAATAGTATGTTTGATTTGATAAACAAGCTGTTGCTATATTCTATGACATCAAAAGCCCTCCCTGAAGTATCACTTATTGATTCCGACCAATTATTCAGACAGGTTTATTCCGAGTTAATTGCCTCGATACGGAATAGAGATATAGAGTTTACAATAAAGGGAACACTTCCGGAAATTGAGGGAGATCCTGTTTTGTTAAAACAAGTTGTAAATAATATCTTGTCCAATTCCATTAAATTTACCAGAAAAAAATACAAGGCTCTAATATCGGTGGAATGTGAACAAGACAAGGATGAGTATCGATTCTTTATCAGAGATAACGGGGTAGGATTCGATATGAAATATGCATCGAACCTTTTCGGCATTTTTCAGAGAATGCATAATCAGAG
>JBMNTI010000170.1:0-4576 GCA_050945655.1 Acetivibrionales bacterium
CACCGTCCTGCTCAAGCTGTTCATCACTTAACAGGCTATCTGATATGGCTGCGCTGACATGAGTGCCGGTGATAAACCAAACGATCTCTTTTTCAGGCTGCAATTCTATATTTATTATGGGCAATAAAACCTTCTGATGATCACCTGTGCCTCTTCCGCGCATTATTGTCGCGCCCTTAGCGCCAGATTGGCGGGCTACATCAACAACTTTTTCTGCAAAGCCCCTGTTTACAATCACCATAATACAGTCATGTTCCATGTTGATTTCATCAACCAAGTGGGAAGATACGACGGTCTTCTTTTCAATTGCAGGGTATTCAACTTTTTTATGTTTGAATACAGTTCCTAAGACCATGATAGAAAAAACAGGAGCCATAGCAACCATGGCAATAACACCGAATCCGTCGACCAGCACATCCGCGGTATCTATTATTGTAGCTGCCCCCTGTGCGAAAGCGAGTACGAAGGTAGCCGTCATAGGACCGGAAGCAACACCACCTGCATCATAGGCAATACCCACAAAAATAGGGTCAGCTTTAAATGAAAGCAATACGGCAAAAAGAAATCCCGGAAGAAGAAAATACCACAGCTTAACCTCAGGTACAATAATCCTTACCATGGAAAGGGCAATTGCGATACCTACACCAATGGAAAGCGTTGTGCGTATTAATCTAAGAGGTATATGGCCGCTGGTAACTTCCTCAATCTGCTCACCGAGAACATGTACGGCAGGTTCAACGAGAACGACTATCAGACCTAGCAGGAAGCCTGTTCCAACTAATATCCAAGGGTTCATTTTACCAAGTTCAATGCCTATTTTTCGTCCCATGTCCATAAATCCGGAGTTAACGGCTGTAAGGAAAATGGTGAGTCCCAGCAGAGTCAAGCTGAGTCCGATAATTATTCCCAAGAGCTCATCTTTGGATATTTTGAATTTTGTAAAGTTGAAAATAAAGAAGAGAGCTATTATTGGTAATAGTGCAATCAGGGATTCAATAAAGATAACCGGGAACTTACGAATTATAGGTCCGAGTACACCTTCTGCAATAATGTACTCACCGACATCTCCTTGTATGTTTTTTTGCCCTGAAATTATTGACATAAGCATTACTGCCAGTATGGGTCCGGCACTCATGACACCGACAAGTCCGAAGGAGTTCTCTTCAGCACTTTTACCGCCCTTCAATTGTGACAGTCCTAATGAAATCGCAAGAACAAAAGGGGTGGTAAGGGCACCTGTAGTTGCACCGGATGCGTCAAAAGAGATAGCTAGAAATTCTTCGGAAACAAAAAAGAACAGTGCAAAAATAATGCCATAAGTTATTGCCATGAATGCACTGAAAGATGGTTTATCACGAAGCAATCTAAAAACTCCTAATGAAATCAAGACTCCCACACCTATAGATACCATATATACTATAATGGATGCGCCCAGAGTACCACCTGATGCTGACTCAACCTGAGAGCCAAGGATAAGTAAATCAGGCTCTGCAACTGTTATCAGGAAACCCAATAAAAAGCTAAGGATCGCAATTTTGCCGGGAGTTTTCGAAGTTGCAACCTCCTGGGACATATACTCACCAATTGGGTGCATGGATAAATCTACACCCCATAAAAAAACCGATAAACCGATTAAAAGCATAATGCTGCCTACAATAAAACGTATTAGAACATCTGTTTCAACGTCGACTATTGTGAAACAGAGTAAAAGCACTAATATCACAACAGGTAATAAAGTTCGAATTACTCCTTTAGTTTTTTCAAATAGCAGGCTCATGATGTACCCCCTCTGTTTTCTTCTGACCTGCTTTCAAAGAGACCGCTGACACGGCTAATCGGAAGCGTAAAAATTATTCCGTTTCCAGCTTTTCCGAGCTCCAGGTCGGAATAAATTCTTTCTCTAATTGCAGATACTTTTTCTTTAGTTGTCAGAATTATGACAATATCCTTTTGGGGCTCTATAACCAATGGGAAATAAAAATCAGTCGGGATACCGGCTCCACGTCCGTGAATAAGGGTTCCACCCTTGGCGCCTGCTGCTCTGGCTGATTTTATACAATTTCTGCTGCGCCCCTTATCCAACACAGTCACAATACAATAGTAAGAGGCATTATTATTTGCTGATGTGCTTCTATCTTCCTTTTCGGATGATTTCGACTGCCAACGCTTAAATGGGATTGTGAAAGCAATCCCCTTGTTTGATTTATAGAACATAAAAGTTTTGTTGAGCGTATCGTGTAATTTATCAGAAAGCTCTTCCGACGCCGATACCATGAGAATTTCCTTGTGGATTTCAGTCAAACCCATCTTCTCAAGCAGCTTTGATTGTACCGTGCCTTCACCTAAAAGGATTGTACCTCCTTTAGCTCCGCATTCCTGCGCTTTGTGTAATACAGCATTGGCCTTGCCCCTGCTAACGATAGTAAAAAATAATGTGTCTATATCTATCACTTCCTAATAAATATTTAGCAACGCAAAAATTGTAGCATAAAACAAGTCGTATATACGGCTTTTTTAAACAGAAAATTAAATTTGAATCATATTATTTTCCGTCATGTCCGGCCTGAAAGCGAGAGGACGCTTGTAAAACCGTTTCCGCTTTAAATTATGTAACTGCGGAGACTTGTACTCTAAAGACGCTGCTTATTCCCGCAGCATTGGAGTATACTGCCGCGTCATCTGCCGAATAATACATAAGTAATTATGCTTCTTGTATCCGTCTGTGCTTTATTGTATAAATAACAATCTTTATTATAACATATGCTCGTTGAAAATAGGTATATAACTTAAACTGATCACGTTAATGGGTGGGGTTCTTATTCATACGAAGTATCAATGCAACATATATCCACTCTAATAATATATCACTCTAATAATATATCACTCTGCCGTAAAACGTAATGTATAGAATATTCTTATTGCAATTATTGTTGATTGGCTTATAATGGGAAATATAGACGCACAAGAAAAATGGGGGGAGCTCTATGGATAAAAACAAAAAGCCCGAATACCAATGGAAGGATAGAAAACGTTATCTTGGCCTTCCGCTTAGCTTTACCAAATATGCCGTCAAAGATCAAAGACTCTATTATTCCAGTGGTTTATTTAATACTACCGAGGAAGAGCTTCTTCTCTACAGAATCTTAGATATCAAGCTTCACAGAACCCTTGGAGATAAGCTTGTAGGTGTTGGAACAATTACTCTTTTTACTGCCGACAAAACACATCCCAAACTTGAACTGGTCAGAATAAAAAAACCTAAGCAGGTCAGAGATTTTTTAAGCAAGCTGGTTGAAAGCGAAAGAGTCCGTATTAATATTCATGGCAAGGAATTGTATGGAGTGTCCAACGAATTGCATGGCCTGGATATTGATGGTGACGGCATTCCCGATATTGTTGACGGCGGCTTATAAAGATGTTATAATTGTTTTCAATACACAATGGCTATGATGGAGAAAAGTAGGAAGCTAGGACTCATTCAGGGAGAGATTGCCACGACTGAAAGCAATCTTATGAGGAATACTTTTGAAGTTCGCTCCGGAGCTCGCCGGCTGAGGTAATTGTTGTAGGTCGGTGCGGATAACCCTACGTTATAAGGGAAAAATATCGGATATTATTGCCTGTACGTCAGCACAAGGTTTGAGTATCCCGTATTTTAGCTAAGTGTACTGCAAAGACGCAGTAAAAATGGGTGGTACCGCGGAAAGTATAATGCCTTTCGTCCCTAGAGGGATGGAAGGCTTTTTTAATGAAAAATTTATATAACAATAAAATAATTGACTTGGAGGGTTTTTAATGCAGTATTGGAATGAAAAAGTGGAAACAGTTGACAGGGAAAGTCTTAAAAAAATACAAAGCGAAAGGCTTAAGGAAACAATCAAAAGAGTATATGAAAACGTTCCGTATTATTCGGAGAAAATGAAGAAAGCAGGCATTACACCGGATGATATAAATACGATTGATGATCTTTCACTTTTACCTTTTACATACAAAACCGACTTGAGAGACAATTATCCGTTTGGAACCTTTGCCACTCCGCTGAAAGATGTTGTGCGTGTGCATGCTTCCTCAGGAACAACAGGAAAACAGACCGTTGTCGGTTATACCAAAAATGATATAGAAACATGGGCAGAATGTGTTGCCCGCTGCCTTATCAGTGCAGGAGTGAACAAGGATGATATTGTACATGTAGCGTATGGTTACGGCCTTTTTACAGGAGGGCTGGGTTTACATTATGGAGCTGAGTGTATAGGTGCGACAGTAATCCCGGTTTCCGGAGGCAACACTAAAAGACAGATACAGCTACTCAAGGATTTTGAGGCAACCGTACTCTGTTGTACTCCATCATATGCCCTATATCTGGCCGATGAGATGAAAACAGCCGGCTTGACCAAGGATGATTTAAAGCTTAGGATCGGAGTTTTCGGGGCGGAGCCTTGGTCAAAAGAGATGCGGACCCAAATCGAAAATCGTCTTGGGATAACGGCTTACGATATTTATGGGTTAAGCGAGATTATGGGACCCGGTGTGGCTATGAATTGCCGGTGCCAGGAAGACCTTCATATTATTTCCGATC
>JBMNTI010000171.1:0-4547 GCA_050945655.1 Acetivibrionales bacterium
GTCAAGGGTCATTTTTTTCTTTTCGCATTTTTTTTAGGGTTTACTTGTTTTGATTGGGGAGGGGTAATATAATATAACAAATGAGTAACGAGTTACATGTGGGGGATGATGCTTGAAATCGTTCGGTGCATGTATCACCGTACGAAGGGGCCATGTGTGGCAAAAAGAAATGTTTTGGGGTGAGCCGTTTTGTATGATACGATCGCTTTAAAGAGTCCCTATTTGACGGAAAACCAGGTTAGTGAAATATACCGTTTAGCAAAGGAAAAAGAAGGAATGAATTTAAAGATAACGAGTCGATTGGATTGGGGAACCGGTGAGCTAGATTATAAGTTGACTACGGGGAAGCTCTTGGGTAGCTTTGATTCTCGTATCAGTGTCAGGGTTGACGATACGGAATACAGAGTTTGTAAGACAGGTCAGGAAATCGTAAAAAGTATGGGTTGCAAGTGTGGTAATAAGTTACCAGAAAGAGTTAAGACGGACAACTATATTTATATTGAAGCGTCTGTGCATAAGGTTCTGATTGGACATAACATATTTGGCGGGCCAATAGTTTTTAGTGAAGCTGTAAGGCAGTTGATTGATATAGTACAGGCTTTAATAGGGGTGGAGTTGCCGGCGAGTGAAGAATGGCGGGTGATACGGGTTGATGTTGCGGAGGTATTTTTGTTGCAAAGTTTCGAAGCAGTCGAAGAATTTTTTAAGGGATTACAACTTGTAAGATTTCCCAGGAGAGAAAAAAATAAAAGTACATACGGGCAACATGGAATGAATTTTAACGGATCTACTACATCGGTAAAGTTATATCATAAAGGAGTAGAATTCTGGAAGCATGACAGAAAAAGATTGGGGAGATATATTGACGAAAAAAGTTTATTAGAATTGATAGAAATAGCGAATAGAATATTGAGGGTTGAAGTGGAAATAAAAAGAAGGAAGTTGTCATATGATTTTGGCGATATTCCATTGGTATGTAATTTAACAGATGAATATTTGAATAATATATATGATAGAGAGATTAAAAAACTATTAAAAGAGGGCGAAGAAATGGAAATAGTAAGAGATGCCTTTGCGGTTGAAAGAAGGTTAAATGAAGTATATAATAGTAAATTAGCGGGTATTTTGTTGGGAACGTGGATGAAACTTACAACATTAGGGGAATCTCATTATAAAAGCAATACACCTTATAGAACATATAAAAGACACATAAAACAATTGAGGGATGCAGGGGTTAGTTGGTTAAATACAGATGTTAGACTAGAGGGCAAGAGATTAGTTCCTGTTGATTTCAAACCTTTAATGACAGATATTAGGAAATGCAATATAAGTTTTGAGGAAGCAGTAAGAATGATAAGAAAAACGGCTTAAAGCCGTTTTTATTTTTTTAATTTAAAAATATCATGTATTTGACATTTGAAGATTTCACACAGTAAGAAAGCAGTTAATAAATCTGTGTTGTTGCCGTTTTCAATGTTTGAGATAGTTTTTCGTGATATGTTTAGTAATTTTGCTACATCATTTTGAGTTAAATTATGTTGTTTACGAAAAACTGGCAAATAACATATAAATTTTTTCATAGAAAAAACCCTTATTTTTAGATTGATTTGATTTTTTTTATGTCTTTTTTAACCTCCTTTTTAACAATTCTAACAATATCATCCAAATCCTTTTTTTGCTCGTTTACAGAAAAAGTATTTTTAGTAGTTTCCTTGCTTTGGCAGGAGATGTCGAATTTTTGTACAATTTCATGAGTATTGTAAAGTCTATAGTCATGGTCATTGGCGATAAATGATATATCCATAACCTTTTTTAGTTTTTTACTGTTTGGGTTGTCTTTATGCGATTCGTATTCATCGGCATGATAAAAACTATACCTGAACCACCTGTCAAGGTCAAGTACATTTTTGCACTCAATAACGAAATCAGTATTTTCTCGTAGTTGTATTGACATTCTATTAAATACAGGGCTAGTACAGAAAACAGCGAGTGATTGTTTTCTGCATTGGGTGATTTTCCAGAGAAGATCGAGAGGGAAATCTTTAAATTTTTGGCTTGTAAAAGTGCTTTGTATTTCGTCAAAAATGACTATAGTATTCTTGGGTAAATTTAAAAGGTCCTCCCATCGGGTGATTTTACCGTTTTGCCCTTTCATATTAAAATTAGTATAAATACTGATTTTTTTGTTAGGGTATTTATCCTGTATTGACTTTGCAAACTTTACGGCTCCCAATGTCTTTCCTTGCCCAAAGTAACCTGTAAAACTCCAAATACCAAAGAGTTTAAACTTATCCTTTCCCTTCAAAATATCAATTATAACCCATTTGCAAAAGTCGACGATTTTTATAAATCTATAGAATTTGACGTTATAGAGAAAATGTTTGAATTTGAATTTAAAACCATGATTTCTGTAATTGATTTTGCGGAGATTTAGATATATTTTTATAAGTGTAATAACTAGATATGTTATAAAGAGTAAGGTTATAACAATAGCAAGTGTTAAAATAAGTTGAGTTATAATATTAAGCATTTATAATATAATCTCCTTATTTTTAAATATAGTAGATAAGTAAAAAAAATATTACGAACATTGTAATTGTAAATGATATAAGCAAGTCTTTGTCATTGTTTGACATTAACCTCTCACCAGCCTTATTATCCATTGTCCGATTCTCATAAACAAAGCAAAGTTATCAATAATGAGCATAGTCGCAAGACAAATACAAAAAATGTCGATAGGGAAGAAATATCCTACAAATTGTATAATGTCTATGAAAAAAGAAATTGACCTGTCAAGTGTATTAAGAAAACTGCTATTAAGATTAAGTTTGGGGAGGATAGTGTCTAATGTATTAACAACCCAATCAATTAAGGTAGTAATTACTTCCATAAAAAACACCACTTTCTAAAGAAGGTTAATTAAGGGAATCATTAGGAATAATTTTACGCCAACAATACATGAAAGTTCTAAAAATAAAAAACGTGCCTAAACATGTCTTTAGGAATTCAACGAGATTCATATTAAAAATCTCGTATTCTTCTAGTATGCAGAAGTCTATATAGTCATATTCTTTATTCATGAAAGGATTTGAAATGTTAGGGGCAAACCTTGAAGTTGAAGCATTAAAAACATCAAAAAGGTTGATTTTGATTTTAGGACAATCATAAGTGCCATTGTTAATGTTTTGTAACTTGGTGAGTGCATTAACGAGTGTATTGTAACCTAGTTTATTGGACAAAATATCTTTAATATTATTGGTATCAAATTTAATATCTTCAATTTGATTTCCAGGGACTGTTCCGTCAAGTGTTCCTGTTATTATTGCTATTTTATAGGTTTCGGAACCAGTCTGTGAATCGTTTTCGCCTTCAAGAACAAGTTCTATGTCATATCTTGTTTTAGGTTCAAGGTTAGTAATCGTTTTTGAATTGGTACTAATAGGAACATCGCCATAGTTAAGGCCGTTTACAAATATAGATTGTTTTGTAACGGTTGCAATATTGTTATTAATACTCCAGTTTAATGTGCAACTATCAGATGTAATATCAGTTGCGTTTAAAGTCACATTGCCAAAATCTATTGTAGAAACTTGTTTAATAACATCATCAGGGTTTACCAGACTCCAGTCATTCATGTCATTTGGGACAGGAATAATTACTTCTGTGTTATCATTGGGAGGATTGATAAAAGGATTGCTAGCAAAAGGTCTTGTTTTAAGAGCTTCATCAGCGGGTATATAGTCATTAACTATATATTCGTCAAATTCCTCTGTACCAGTGAGTCCGTCTATGGTTAATCGTTGTATTGCAATAGATGACCCTGTATTTTTAGTAACAAATAGTATTAAGTTGTTGAATTTGGGAATTCCTGTACTTTCAAGGGTGGTGTCTAAGTGACTGCAATTATAATTTGAGGGGTAATTGTCGTATTCGCCAGTGGAAAAGTTAAAAATATAACTTTTAACAGTCGGGTAAGTATCGGTTGGACTGTTTCTATGATGATCGATTTTAAATTTGCCTGCATATACAATTCTATTATTTAATGTCCAGTCATGTTCGGGGGGAAGTGTTCTGTAGTAATTAGGATTGGAAAACATCCGTACCCAATTTATACCGTATAATTTATTCTGGACGCCGCTTTCAGGATAAGTTTTAGTTGTGGCAATAGCAGAACCAGAATGGTTTGTAATGTCATTTGTTACATAACGTATGAGGAATTCACCGTCATAAAGAAAATAATTTTGAATTGTTTTATAGTATTCGGCGGGCGAAGTGGTAGTAGTTCCGGTCTTAGTAGTAGAATCACACCAAATCGGCTCGTAGAAGTCGGAAACATATGGTTGTGCTTCTGGGAAAAGGCTTTTACCAAAAGAATCAACCAAGAATGACATGCCTGTACCTACTGTAAGACTAGCGATAAAGCTTTGAATAACTTTAGATCTCATAGAAGGAACAACAAAAAAAGCTTTAACACCTGAGGGAAAGGGGTCTTTACCGTCATAGTACTTTGCCATTGTTATAGTTTTATCTCTCATTTCAAAATTAGG
>JBMNTI010000172.1:0-4449 GCA_050945655.1 Acetivibrionales bacterium
GCCCGTTTCTTTATGGTTTTTAATTTTACCGCTCGTTATATAGCTAGTGAACGAGCTGGAATTATATTACCAATTTATGTCATAGCTAAAAGGTCGCATTTCGCAATCGGCTATATTAATTTATAAAAATACTGTTCTATGCTGAATATTAAGCAGTAAGCAAATCCAGACATCCGGATTAATTTGTATTCTTAAGGCATCGCGGACAGATTCCGTTAAAATATATATTCCTGTCAAATACCTTGAAATTCTCCAAACCGTTTATTGATAACGAGTCCATATTTACATTGAAATCAAAAATCTCACCGCAGGTTTCACATTTAAAATGTCCGTGATCGTGAGTGTTAATATCATACCTTGTTTCATTGTCCTCAATCGTAATTACGCGTATCAAGCCTTCATCGGCCAGTTTTTTTAATGAGTTGTACACGGTCGTTTTGGAAAGGGTCGGTATGTTTTTCTGCAAATTTGTGTAGATTTGATCCACCGTAGGATGGCATAAATTATTGGCAAGATACTCCAAAACCTTCAACCGCTGAAAAGACAGATTGATACTTCTGTTCTTTAACTCCTTTTGCAGATTCTCGAATGATATTGCCAAATACAGCACCTCCTCTATACTGTAATCATTACAAAGTTGTAATCGTTACATTTATTATATAGCACAAAAAATAATTTTTCAAGTAAAGTTTTAAATTTTTTAAAAAATAAATCAGGTGATTTTTGAATTCGGTTTTATCGGGGCAAATTCTTCAATGATTATTTCTGCCGCCTTAATACCGTCTACGGCAGAAGAGATTATTCCTCCCGCATAACCGGCTCCCTCACCGATAGGATATAAGCCGCTGATGTTTGATTGATAATTTTTTCCCCTGAGAATTCTTACAGGCGAAGAGCTTCTTGTTTCAACACCGGTCAAAATGCCGTCAGGTATTGCAAAGCCTCTGATCTTTTTGTCAAAATCCAATATTGCATCTTTGAGCATATCTGTCACATAAGGCGGTAGACACTCTCTAAGATCGGCAAACGTAACACCCTGCTTATAGGTGGGTTCTACAGTACCCCAGCCTGTACTTGGCCTGTCGGCTAAAAAGTCTCCCGTAAGCTGAACCGGGGCTTTATAATTCTCTCCTCCAAGCTGAAAGGCCAAATGCTCCCATTTTCTTTGGAATTCTATTCCCGCCAATGGATGCTCACTGTAAAAATCATCGGGTGTTATACCGACAAGTAAAGCCGAATTGGCATTCATACCATCTCTTTTATACTCGCTCATGCCATTTGTTACCAGATGATTTTTCTCAGACGCCGCTGCTACCACATATCCACCGGGGCACATGCAAAAGGTATATACCGACCTTCCGTTTTTCCCGTGATATGCAAGCTTATAATCGGCGGCTCCCAGTCCCGGATATCCGGCAAAGTCACCGTATTGTATTTTGTCAATAACTGCCTGTGGGTGTTCAATGCGTACCCCAATGGAGAAAGCCTTCTGATGTATTTCTACACTCCTTTTGTATAAAACCTCAAAAGTATCTCTGGAACTGTGTCCTATTGCCAATAATACTGTATCGCAATTTATCTTTTCATTGTCGTTTATGATTAGTTCGGAAACTCTGCCATCTTTAACCGTGATATCGGTTACTTTTGCTTTGAATCTTATCTCTCCACCGTTAGCAATAATACTTTCTCTGATATTTTTTACCGTGGTTTTCAGTAAATCGGTTCCTATATGAGGCTTACTAATATATAGTATTTCAGGCGGCGCACCGGCCTTAACAAACTCCTTCAGCACTATGCGGCACCGCGGATCGTTGATCAGTGTGGTTAGTTTTCCATCCGAAAAGGTGCCTGCTCCTCCTTCTCCAAACTGAACATTGCTTTCGGTATCCAGTATCCCGGTTTTCCAAAACTCCCGGATTTTTTTTGTTCTGGAATCAACATCTTCTCCTCTTTCAAGAATGATTGGCTTATATCCATATTTAGAGAGTATCAGACCCGCAAAAAGGCCTGCTGGACCCATGCCTATTATTACAGGCTGTTCATGCATTTTTTTGGTCCCGGGAACAAGTTTTTTTATCTCCAGTTCGGGGGCAGGTATTACACCCTTATTATCGAATCTTTTTAGAATGGCTTTTTCGTTTTTAACCTCTATATCCACCGTGCAGACATAGTGTATATCAGTCTTTTTTCTGGCATCAACCGATTTTCTGAATAATTTAAAAACTATTAGTTCATCCTTGCTTATGTTTAGGATGGACAATATAGCTTTGTGCAATGCTTGCCTTTCGTCATTTGCATTCGAGGCATCACTGATTTTTATTTTTATATTTGATAGCCTTATCATAAAGACTCATATTCCCTTCGTTTTTATCATATTGCCGCATTCTTACCGGCGACAAATCCCGACGACCAGGCCCACTGCAGATTAAAGCCGCCGCACTGACCGTCTATGTCAATAATTTCTCCGGCAAAAAATAAGCCTTTAATTAGTTTTGATTCCATGGTTTTTGGATCAATTTCGCAGGTCCTTATTCCACCTGCTGTTACCTGCGCACTAGGCCAGCTTTTTGTTCCCCTTATCCTAAAACTCCATCCGGTAAGGATTCCGGCAACAGCTTCCTTTTCCTTAGAGGACAAGCTAACCGCGGGACGCTTTATATCCGTTATCCCTGCCTCAGCAAGGGCAACGGGTATCAATCTCTTATTTATCAGGCCGACCATACTGAACTCTATTGATTTTTGAGCAGCGTTATTAAAGCGTTTGTCCAAAAGTGTCAAAACATCTACAAAAGTAAACCTGTCAAGCATATTTACCCTTACATATGCTTCTTCCCCGCGATTCAATAGTTCCCCTGCTTTTCTGCTTATCTGAAGAATTGGCGGACCTGATACTCCGTAATTGGTAAACAGTACGTCCCCCCTATCTTTTGCCACAGATCTGTTATTATGGACTATTTCGGCGGTACCTATTACCTTGACGCCGTCTATGCGTTTAAAATATGATCCTTCAAGCATTAACTGAACAAGCGCCGGAAAAATATCAGTAACAGTATGCCCCAGGTTTATCGCCAAATCATATCCATAACCATCGGAACCTGTTGATGGCATTGCTTTTCCTCCGGTTGCAAGTATTACTCTATCACCTTTATATATGGCGTTGTTCTCAAGCTCGATGATAAATCCTTTTTTCGTGTGGTTAATTCTTTTTACATTGGCATCACAGACAATATCTACCCCCAGATCATTCAACTCGTACAGAAGGACATCCAGGATACTTGACGCCTGATCTGACATGGGAAAAACCTTGCCCAGTTCTTCCACCTTATGCTCAATCCCTAATTCCCCAAAGAAATTAAGTGTGTCTTCTACTGTGAAATCCGATAAAGCACTATGGACAAATTTTGGGTTTTCTCCGTAATAACAGCCAATATCGGCGTTCAAATTAGTATAGTTGCAACGACCATTCCCAGTAGCAAGAATTTTTTTGCCTACCCGCGGATTTTTTTCCAGAATGGTAACATCGGCACCAAGTCTTCGGGCTGAAATAGCAGCCGTTATACCTGCCGCTCCTCCCCCAATAATGATAACCTGTTTCTTATTCATGTTCTTTCCTCTCATGCATGTATCGGTATACTTTCTTATCCATAATATATCACAATTGAACCGTATAATTCGATTCCTCTGCTTATAACGAGAATAAAGATTCCCCCCGCCTCGAGTTTCAACGACTCGGGACCCGTTCGAAATCTTTGATTTCGATAACGGGTGAGGTCGTTATAAATAATCCCGGTTCAGGTACTACTGCCCGAACCGGGAAAACTATTAAATGTTTTCTACTCAACTATTTCGCAGTTGGGAAACTTCTTTTTTATATAGTCGTATTCTTCTTGCGTAAAATCGCGAGCAAATCGTATGTATTCCAAATTAGTAAAGTTATCGATTTCAGTTATGTCATTGTAATATGCCGGAGACAGATGTAATCTCGATGCATGAGGAAAATATTCTGAGAGTTCTTTAAGTGATACCTCAACACAATTATCTGGCCTCAAAAGAGCTAATACTTCTATTTTGTCTAAATCAGCAGAAATGCTTTCTAGTCCAAAGTAATACGGTACATTCATAAATCTGATAGAAAGTGTATAATCTTTATAACGGCTTTTTGGATTAGCAAAAAAGTGTTTTTTTATTGAATCGTATGTATTTTTTATTTTTTTCAAACGGTTAGGGTCATTATCAAAACGACGATAATTAAATGACACTACAAGCTGCATATCCTCATTATGTACGCTTACATAATCTAATGACCAGGTAGGTGCATAAGCATTGCGGCATGACAAAAATACGGCAATTTCCAGCCTATGCTTGTAGGATAAATATCCTACAAGCATTATAATAAGGCCCCATATAAAGAATTTCTTGCTCTTAAACCTGCTTAATTTTTGCATATTG
>JBMNTI010000173.1:0-4415 GCA_050945655.1 Acetivibrionales bacterium
CCTATGTGGAACATCTTCTAAAACTTCAGTTGATAAATATTCACCAAATTCGACTACTCTTCTTTGGTGGCATGAGGGACAAAAGTGCCGGGATTTACATGAGAATGCTACCAGGTATTCATGATTGTTGGCTCCATTCTGGTTGCAAAAAGCATGCGCTTTACAGCAGTCAGCTTGTCATATACGTCGCCTGAAAAATCATAGGCATCAAGGTTTTTAAAGAAACCGCGGACACCATTATGGCTGATTCCAGTGTTGATTTGCTCGACAATGTCCGAGTCAACGTCAAAGAGCTTCCCTAACAGTTGGGAAGCTCTTTCGCAATTGCTTTGTTTTACTTTTTTCATGGTGTTCTCCTTTCGATTTTATATGCCTCACACCTTCACATGATCTCCATATCCGAGGTCGGGTGAGTCGCTTTTCATATCCTGCTCAAGCTTCAAGGAATAATTTTCATTATTCCAAAAGCTGACGTAGATCTCACCATCAGGAGTTTTAATAGGGCGCTGCTCGAATCCTTCGCCGTACCCATCAGAGTTCTGCCCGCACACATAATCCATAAGCGCAGCGGTTTCTTCTCCGGAGAGAGGATCTTTCAGTCCTGCGGTCATGATACCCACAGCTCGCCATCAACAACCTCCACTGTCGGGTACAGACTATATACCTTCTCTTTGAGAGCTTCGTCGTGAATGTACTCGGCAAGACCTCGGTCATTTTCAAAGTGCCGGTTCTCCTTTGCGATAGCGGCAAGGATTTGATCCTCATACACCACCGCCTCCCTAGGCGAGATATCCTCCCGCTCATCCTCCGAGCAGTCATACTGAGGATAGCTGAAAATCTTCAGAGGGAAAAAGATACGCATTGTTTCGTTAGCCATTTTGACTTCCTCCATTCTTTTAATTTGAGTCCCTAAAAAAGGGCATAAAAAAAACGGGGTATCTTCGTTAGAAAATACTCCCGATAATTTCTGGGCATCGATATATAGTTGTTTCGATTGTAATTATCCATTAGGTACATTTCTTAAACAAGGACAATTCAGTACATGATAACAGAAAGCAGAAATCCTTCCTCAATTATGAAAAAGGATTTCTGCTTATTTGAAATGTTAACCTTGCGCCCTCAAGGTCGTTATTGTTCTACATATCAATAAAACAGTACCACTAAATATAAACGGCAGTCCAAATATCAGTGCCATGTCAGCATCTTTTAGCCCACCGTTTATAAGATGGTAAACAGCCATTAAACAGCCGCCCGCGAGCTGAATTATTCCACCTGCTCTCTCCTTAAGTAAAGCGACAAAACAACCGGATACAGCAAACAAAAGCAATATAACAAAAGTCAGCAGCTGCGTGTCAGGATAGTATAAATCTATACCCTCGGACATGCCTTCACCAATGAAAAAAAGCAAAAAAACAGCAGACGATATAATGCCCACCAATCGCCCTAGCCACCTAAGTGGTTTTACATAACTACAACATGATTTGTCATCTGTTTTCACTGTGATATTCCTTTCTTCACCTTTTCTACCCATGCAAGTTCATTCTGATAATACATTATCCCATTTTCAAATGTCATTTCCCAAAGAATCAATTCTTTATTGCTTCTTGCAAATTTCAGAAATTCTTTCTTTTTTTCACTTTTCAATGCAGTTAGCTTGTCTCTCAGCTTTTGTTCATATAGATTTAACTGTAAAAGCAAATCCCTTTCCGACAACCGTGAACTTAAAGACAGTTTAATTAAAAAGTCATGCTTAAATCCCGGCAATTCAGCCTCTTCTAGCAGCCATTCAGTTAAAGCTTCCTTTCCCTTTTCGGTTATACTGAATACTTTTTTTGATGGATTGACTACTTGATGAACCACTTCACTGGTAACCAGCCCATCTTTTTCCATTTCCTTCAATGTGTTATAAATCTGTGTATGTGTTGCGTGCCAGTAAAACAGCATGGAATCATCAAAAGCCTTCATTAAATTATATCCTGGCATTGGAGATATCTCTATCAAACCTAACAATAAAATCTTTAGCGACACTTGGTCCACTTCCTTAAATGTTCAATTTATTTACATACTTCTCTGCTTGATTATATCAGAAACTTCGATTTCCGGATGACGGTAGTAATAGCCCTTTGATGTTATACCGCCTTGAATGGCTCTATTCGGACACCAGTTATAACAGGCCAGACAAGTTTCACAGTGATGCATCCATACAGGCTTATTATTAATTATAATTATATTGTTAACAGGACATACCTTTGAACAGATGCTGCACCCATTACAGTTTTCATTAGTTCCAAATCCTATGTCCATCATACGTACAAGTTCTTCAATCCTTGTATTTGCAGGCATATTAGTTCGCTTAACAAAAGATTTTTTACATGTGGGTCTTATTAATAATGGTTGAATCGGTATAAATAATAATTCTAACAAATAATTGGAATAAAATAAGCCTTTAGTTTTGTTCTGAGTATTCTTTACAATTTGATCAAGCGTTTTTTTCCATGCGGAATAAATCTCCTGATGATTTTCTTTTGGCTTAAAAAATGAGTTTTGAGGCATATGGACTCCATACACCGCTGAAAGCTTCCCGCCATTCGACCGCAATATGCCTCTTAATATCCTCAATGATGCCATTGCTGCACCGCCATAAGTACAAACTGAAAATATATATTTATGTTTTAGGGTCACAAGTTTTTCAGCAAATTCCTTAACAATGATTGGAAGCTCACCATAGTATACCGGAAATATTATCCCAATTGCATCAGCATCCGTTGTAATCGATTTTTTATCTTTTAGTGATGCTATCGGAATAAGGATAGCGTCTGTCTTTTCTGCAATATCCCTTGCTACTGCCAATGAATTGCCTGTTCCAGAAAAATAATAAATCTCCATATTCATAGATACTTCTCCCATTCTGCCGAGTCATAGATCATATGACGATTATCACCTTTGCTATGTTAAATTTCTTAGCCGGCAGAGTCTCCAGCCAATCATGATATGCCATATCATAAGAAAAAATCCGGCGGCAGGTATAAAGCAAACAGCCAATATTTTATTATCAATTGTGGGGATAAAGACAAAAGCAATGCAGTAAATTAAATCGAGTGCATTTGCAATAATTCCAACGTAACCGGTACTTCGATTGAATGTTTTGCTCCGTATCATAACGATTGATATTATCAAACCAGCTAAAGCAATTAGTAGCAAACTTATATAACCTCCTGTCCCAGGATAGGCATCAGGGCCGCTGAAGCGATTGATGGACAGCACCGCATGCCCCGCCGCCAACAGTAAGTTCTTCTGAACTTCAGATGTGGCGGAAGCATACTGATTACTGAGAGAAAGCATGGAGAAAGCTGTATTCGAGGCAAAATATACTGTTATTCCGACTATCCCGAGAATCAGAGCAATTACCATTCCACTCTTATTGACCTGCCTGAGAACAGCAAAAAGAGCAAGAAACATTAATCCTACAAGAGCATAATTGAGGATGTCAAAAATGTTGAGATATATAAGTCCTAAAAAACGATTATGCTGAAGAAAAACAAACCAATCATTTATTGTGGTAGGAGCAGGCTGTAAGTTAAAAATTCCAAGTTCAGCGGCTATGTTTCTGCGAAATATTACTCCTGCAATCAATGCAGCCACTCCACCGCCTTTGCAGAGACTTCTCCATGAAAAATCCTGAGTTGTATCGCTGGTGACATAATTTAATTCAGGCATTTTAATACTCTCCTTCTCGTTATATTACCCATTATCCATAACTACATCTAATAATTTAATATTAAATAAGTTTAATATTAAATTATTTTACAAAAAATATTATACTTTAAAAAGATAAAATGTCAATAGGATTCTGAAAAAATGGGGAACGTTTATTCTCGTTTATTCTCGTACAAAAATGCACACCTCGCCCAATCTCCAATAATCTGAAAGGAGAGGTGTGCATTTGGCGACCTGTATTTGGTGTGTCAGGCTTCCCTGCTGGCCGTATC
Organism: Acetivibrionales bacterium; assembly: GCA_050945655.1. GTDB lineage: Bacteria > Bacillota > Clostridia > DSM-8532 > DSM-8532 > DTU059. The sequence goes on from JBMNTI010000173.1 coordinate 3,990, forward strand.
CGCCCATGATGCGACTGCATGCCAATCACGGAAGTCGCCTTCGGGCGCTTTTACATTTTTAATAATCCACTTTTCAAAGGGATTCAGCGTTTTCATCACTAGTTTACCGCCAAAGCAGGTGATTCCGCGAGGATGTATACGTTCAATGCTCGGCTGAAGAGATTTGGGGTAAAACCAACCACCCATCTGTTCAATCGGGTTTCCAGGACCGGTTGGGCCGCATACAAAAAGCCAAACAGGTAGTTTTTCCAATGATTCGATGTTCTTTTTCAAAAAACGCACGGCTTTTTTATGCCAAAGGCCGATATAAACCGAACTGCCGAGGATGATTTTACTGTAAGGAGTCAGATCATTTACTGTACCGGCATCCAGCACATCCACCTGTAAGCCTTTTTGTCTGAGTGTTTCACCGATTTTTTCGGCGAT
>JBMNTI010000174.1:0-4358 GCA_050945655.1 Acetivibrionales bacterium
TTATTTTGGTTTCAGATAAGGATAATAAAGTGAATCTTATTGTTTCTGCTACGAAGGATGCAGTTGATGCCGGAATCCATTGCGGAAATATTATTAAAGAAGCTGCAGCCGCATGCGGAGGTGGCGGAGGAGGTCGTCCCGATATGGCACAGGCGGGAGGCAAAGATCCTTCAGGCATGGATAAAGCCCTTGAAATTGCAGAAAAAAAAGCCATCGAAATGTTACAACGTGATTAATATGGTGGATCTGCTGTGAAAAATGCTATGCACCGCTAAGAAAAACAGTTATTAAAGCTGGGAGATGATAAAATGGATAATTGTCTGTTTTGCCGTATTATTAAAGGCGAGATACCTTCTACAAAAGTCTACGAGGATGAATATGTTTATGCTTTTAAGGATATTAATCCTGCGACACCGGTACATGTTTTGGTCGTTCCAAAAGTCCATATCGACAGTCTTGAAGGGTTAAATGACAAAAACATTGAAAATGTTGTTCATATTCATCGCGGAATTAAAAAAGTTGCCGACATAACCCGAATAAGCAAAGAGGGCTACAGAGTAATCGTAAATTGCGGGGAAGGAGCCGGACAAACGGTTTTTCATCTCCATTACCATGTTCTTGGCGGAAGAAAAATGAATGAAAAGATAATATAATTATGTACAGAGGAAAAACATATTGACGCTTTCAAAACCACTATTATATAATAGAATACGTGCTGTAACATGGTTTACCATTCACACCGACTGGATAAATCCCCTGGCACGGCGGCATGTACGTTACAGAGGGGAGGGATAGATGTGTCTGAAGTAAGAGTTAAGGAGAACGAATCCCTTGACAGTGCGCTAAAAAGATTTAAAAGACAATGTGCGAAGGCAGGCGTTCTCGCTGAAGTGAGGAAGAGAGAGCACTATGTCAAACCCAGCGTAAAGCGCAAGAAAAAATCCGAGGCTGCGAGGAAGAGGAAGACGAAGTAAGGGTTTTATTCTGCGACCCTTAAGATAGCCTTAATATCATTTTAATATATAATAAAGCCCGGAGATTATCTTCGGGCTTTATTATATAAATCGTCTTCAGAACCTAATAAATAACATTATTAAAGAGAAAGCATAAGGATAGAATCATGGACAACTATTATTTAGGCAATGGGAGAATATGGAAGCACATAAATGAAAACTATGGCAGGGACAATGTCCGTAAAGAAATGCATGAGCTCATAGAAACTCTGTTATTTCAAAGAGGCATGTGTGCTTCAGATGATATTAAATCATTTTTAGAACCTGCTCTTGAGGATCTTCATGATCCGTTTTTATTAGAAGGCATGAATGATGCCGTTGACAGAATTCTTATTGCAATTCAAAAAAAAGAAAAAATATTGATCTACGGAGACTACGATGCTGACGGCGTTTTAGCCACCTCGATTCTGATCGGATTTTTCAGATCGTTGAATATAAAAATTGATTTTTACATACCGGACAGAGTAGATGAAGGCTATGGCATTTCTGATGCGGCAGTTGAATATATAAGCAGCAATGACTATGACTTGGTTATTACTGTTGATTGCGGCATATCCGCCAAATACCAGGTGGCTGAGATAGTTAAAAAATGTTCTGGCCGTGGAAAAACAATTGACATTATTATTACCGATCATCATCAGTGTAATGAGAACCTTATTCCGGATGTACAGGCCATAATTAATCCCCACCTTCCAAACAGTGGCTATCCATTTAAGCACCTGTGCGGTGCAGGGGTGGCTTTGAAATTGATTCACGCAATCGGAATACGAACAGGCAATGCAAATGCTTATGAAGAGTTTTTGGACATAGCCGCAATTGCAACAGTAGCTGATGTCGTCGATTTAACCGGTGAAAACCGAATACTGACAAAATTCGGCATAGATAAAATACAAAATAATCCATGCAATGGTATTAAAGCTCTAATAAATGTGGCTTTGGCAAATAAATCCCAAATAGATTCATACAGGGTTTCCTTTATTCTGGCACCGCGGATCAATGCCGCAGGGCGTATGGGAGACGCAAGTATAGCAGTAAAGCTATTTACGACCGATGACGAAGCGGAAGCTAATGAATATGCAATTTATTTAAACAGTTCCAATATAAAAAGGCAGGAAGTACAGGAAGAAATATTCAAAGAGGCAGTAGGTATTATAGAAAGTGATTCAAGATATTTAAAAGAAAAGATTGTTGTAGTTTATGGTGAGGGCTGGCACCACGGTGTAATTGGTATAGTTGCATCAAAGCTTGTTGATCGTTACCATAAGCCGGCTTTTGTTTTTTCGGCTGAAAATGGAAAAGCTGTTGGCTCCGCAAGAAGCATAGAAAGATTTAACCTTTTTAAAGCGATGGAATCCCAATCTGAAATATTAATTAAATATGGTGGGCACGAACAGGCCGGTGGGCTTACCATTTCGGTCGCCAATCTGGAATTATTCAGAGAACAGATTAATTTATATGCGGAAAAGATGATAACCGATGAAATGCTTATACCCGAAACAGTTATAGATATCGAAGCAAATGCAAATGACATTGACTTAAATATTGCAAAAAAGATAGCGCTTATGGAACCGTTCGGGTCAGGTAATAAGATGCCGGTTTTCTGCTACAGGGGCGCAATAATACGGGAGAAAAAGGTAATCGGAAACGGCGGCAAGCATTTAAAGCTTACTTTTGATATTGAGGGAAAGAATATCGATGGGGTGTATTTTGGTAAAGGGTATCTGGATGCAGGTATATCTCTTATGGATAAGGTGGATATTGTATTTACACAAGAAATCAATGATTTCAGGGATATTGAAGTACTGCAGATTAAACTATTAGATATGCGGCTGAACGAAGAAACTTTGAAAAAGAACAGATTATTGCTTCAACTGGCACGTAATGTAGAATCTCTTGATTGCGATGAAAATTGGCTTTATAATGGGATTATTAATAAAATAATCAAACATGACGACATTACAATAGACAGGAATATCCTTGCATACGTATACAGATATTTTGATAAAAAGGGGAATATAACATTTACATCTGCGGATTTGTTTGTATATGCCGGAATTTTGAATAAAGAAACAAGAATTAATGTTAATGCATATAAAATTCTAGTGGCGTTATTGATATTTGATGAGTTGGGTCTGATGGAATTGATACTGAATGAAGATGGATACTATGCCGCGACTCCGCTAAAAGGGAAAAGAAAAGTAAATTTAGAAGATTCAGAAATTCTGGGTTTGATTAATAAGATGGTGCATAATCTGAAATAACTGGTGAAAAACATGCTAGATGCGTTCATGAGACTTAAGGAACTGATAACTAAATATAATCCCGATTCTAATCTTGCTATGATTGAAAAGGCATACCTTGTTTCAACCAAAGCGCATGAAGGCCAGGAAAGGGTATCGGGGGATCCTTATATCGTACATCCGGTTGAGGTCGGGTGTATTTTAGCTGAGCTTGAAATGGACGACAATTCTATTGCGGCAGGAATACTTCATGATACTCTTGAAGACACTGCCTTTACTTATTATCAGATCAAAAAGGAATTCAATGCCGAAATAGCCGAGCTGGTGGAGGGTGTGACAAAGCTTACAAAAATACCTTATACAACAAAGCAGGAGATTCAGGCTGAGAACTTCCGTAAAATGTTTCTGGCCATGGCAAAAGATATCCGCGTTATAATTATTAAGCTTGGAGACCGCCTTCATAATATGAGAACACTTAAGTTCATGGCTAAGGAAAAACAGCTTCAAAAGGCAAGGGAAACGATGGAAATATATGCCCCGTTAGCTCATAGACTTGGTATCCATAAAATCAAATGGGAGCTGGAAGATTTAAGTTTCCGGTATTTAGATGAAAAAGCATATTATGATTTAGTCGAAAGAATAGCAAAAAAACGCAAGGAACGCGAAGAATATATTAATAATGTAATAGAGGACGTTAAGAAGAAGACAAGTGAAATAGGGATAGAAACAACAATAGAAGGTCGGGCAAAGCATCTTTACAGCATTTATAAAAAAATGACAACCCAGAATAAAACCATTGATCAGATCTACGATCTTTTTGCCATAAGGTTGATAGTAAATTCGGTTAAGGATTGTTATGGTCTTTTAGGTCTTATGCATGAAATGTTCAAACCTATGCCCGGTCGTTTTAAAGATTATATTTCGATGCCCAAGCCGAATATGTATCAGTCGCTGCATTCAACAGTAATCGGGCCGGAGGGAATACCATTCGAAGTTCAAATAAGAACATGGGAAATGCACAGAGTCGCCGAAGTCGGTATAGCCGCCCATTGGCAATACAAAGAGGGCGGGTACGGAGAAAAATCTTACGCTGAGAAGCTTTCCT
>JBMNTI010000175.1:0-4324 GCA_050945655.1 Acetivibrionales bacterium
CCTCCATATTTGGTTTATTTTAGTTTATTGTTACTTCTATTATATTACGAAATATGGAGGAGTTCAATATAAATTGAGTGCGTAGACGCTTTTATTTAGAGCGTTTTGCCGTTTCGCAAACGGCAATACAAAAAATTATTATAGGAGGGTAATAATCATGAAAAGGATGGGGGTTCATCTCATAATTGTACTGATGCTGATATCCTTAATTTTCTGTTCATGCGGGAAAACAACACATGATAAAGTAACATTAAGTGAAGTGACCAGATCTGTTTTTTATGCACCTCAATATGCGGCAATAAACCAGGGGTTTTTTGAAGAAGAGGGCATCACTCTTGAATTAAGCAACGGGCAGGGCGCCGACAAAGTTATGACGGCAGTTCTTTCCGGTCAGGTCGATATTGGCTTTTCCGGGCCTGAGGCATGTGTTTACGTTTACAATGAGGGGAAAGAAGATTATGCCGTAGTATTTGCCCAGCTCACCAAGAGGGACGGTTCATTTTTAGTGGGAAGAGAACCCGAACCTGATTTTAAGTGGGAAAATCTGGGCAGAAAATACATAATAGGCGGCAGAAAAGGCGGCGTACCGGAGATGACATTGGAATATGTCCTCAGAAAACATAATCTTGAGCCGAATGTGGATCTGACTGTGGATACAAGTATTCAGTTCGCAGTAATGGCGGGGGCTTTTACCGGGGGCACCGGTGATTATGTCGCACTTTTTGAGCCAACAGCAACTATGCTTGAAAAAGAGGGTAAAGGCTACGTTCTGGCATCTATAGGTCAGGAAAGCGGTGAAATACCCTATACGGCCTATTATGCCAAAAAAAGTTTCATTGAAAAGAATCCGGATTTGATTCAGCGCTTTACAAATGCTATTTACAAAGGCCAGAAATGGGTCGATACTCACAGTCCGCGAGAAATAGCCGAGGCTGTTAAGGATTTCTTCCCGGATACCGATATCGACACTCTTGAAAATGTGGCAAAGCGATATAAGGACATTGATGCATGGAATAAGGATCCAATTCTTAAGGAACACTCCTTGGAACTGCTGCAAATTGTCATGGAAGAGGCAAAAGTTCTTGATAAGCGCGCTCCCTACAATAAAATCGTTACCACCGAATATGCGAAAAAGGCTATAGAAGAGGTTAAATGACCTCATAAGACGGTGTGAGAAATATTAATTGAACGACAGACTGGATAGAAAATTGTTTTGATATGTAATTTTTAGTATTTGATTATGCAATCGAAATTAAGCAGCATGGCTGCAGCGATAAAAGCATAGTAAATACAACTGTGGAACCTTTAGTCGATATCATGTGTGCCGCTCAGGGATTTCATCCGAAAATTGTTCGCGGCCGCTGCGCAATCCTGCTCCTCTTTCCACATGATATCGACAGCGGTTCCTATTGAAGTATAACGTTATATAGCAGATGCAAGGTTTCTCAATGACATAATCAACTAAACAGGGTCGCCCACCTTTTTGCTATCATGCCTAACAGCAAGCCAAAGGTACACTTTTGTGAATCTTTTGCGGCAATTATTTCTATAGAGGCCAGTATTTCGCCTTCCAAATCAATATTCAAAACACCTACAGGTTGGCCTGTTTTTACCGGTGCATTTATTATTTCCGGCATTTCAACATTTTCGGCTATTTTGCTTTTACCGCCCTTCCTGACAACTACAACTGCATTATCAGAAAAAACAACCGGTATCTCGGTTACAACACCTTTCTTAATTCTTATTGTCCCCGCATCCATGCCTTTTTTTTCTATTCTGGCAGTTTCCCAATTAGTAAACGCAAAATCCAGAAGCCGGGCAGACTCGGAGAATCTGTGCTCATTGGTATCGGATCCCAGAATCACAGATATAAACTTAGTACCGTCACGCTCTGCCGAAGCTGAAAGGCAAAAACCCGCCTTGCTTGTGAAGCCTGTTTTCAGGCCTGTTGTTCCTCTATACCGCTTTACAAGTTTATTTGTATTGTCCAGATCGAATTTTCCGTCCCGGAAGGTATCATGCCATATTGTTGTATAATGCACTATCTTCGGGTGCCTGATAAGTAATTCCCTGGACATAATAGAAATATCGTATGCCGAGCTGTAATGTCCTTCATCGGTTAGCCCTGTACAATCCAAAAACATGGTATTTTTCATTTTAAGCTCCCGGGCTTTTTGGTTCATCATTGCCACAAAGGCTTCCTCACTTCCGGCAACTACTTCGGCAAGAGCTACCGATGCGTCATTGGCCGAATGAACCGCTACTGCCTTTAGCAGTTCTTCTACCGTAAAGACTTCCCCTTCCTTGAGATAAACCTGTGAGCCCCCCATTCTTGTAGCATAAGGAGATATTGTTGTAGTATCCTTAGGGCTTATCTTCCCTCCGTCAATTGCCTCCATGACCAGAAGCATTGTCATGATTTTTGTTATACTGGCAATAGGCAGAGGATCGTGTTCATTAAATGAGAATAATACTGTGCCTGTATCCGCTTCAATCAAAATGGCCGCTTTGGCGTTTACTTTGAATTGAGGAACAACTCCGGCGGCAGCTGCTTCATTCTGTGCCGAAGCATCCTGGACATCATCTTCCGGTGATTGAATAGTCATAATGGAAATCTCAGAATCATATGTACCTGTGAGAGCATCGGAATCATCTGCAAAAGCTATTATACCCGAAGCCGAACAAATTACAAGTATCAGTAATAAAATAAACCTGCACTTACCTTTCATAGATATCACTCCATAGACTTATCCATAAAAACTATATGCAGGCTTATAGAGGTTATTCTGATTTTATTGGATAATATCTATAATTAACGGCGTTTCGGAAGGTTTTTCTCCGCTTATTTTTACCGCCTTGTCCAGCTCATTGAGGGATGCTTCAAAGAGTGATGGGTCGTTGGCATGGAGTATAATTATGGGTTCCCCTTCCTTCACCATATCTCCCGGCTTTTTAAGCAGAGTAATGCCCGCACCTGGGTCAATAGAACTTTCCTTGGTCGCCCTGCCTGCTCCTAAAAGCATGGATGCCATGCCTAATTTATCGGAGATAATAGCTGAAATATATCCGCCGGAAACCGCCCTGTATTCATTTGTGTATTTGGCCGCCGGAAGTAAGCTTGTGTCGCTTATTACTTTTTCATTGCCATTCTGGGCTTTTATCATTTGCCTGAATTTATTTATTGCACTGCCGTCCTTTATGGTTCCCTCAGCAAGTCGGGTACATTTTTCAAAATCGCCCACGCCAGCAAGCTCCAGCATTTTTGCTGCAAGAGTGATGCAAACCTCGGTTATATCGCCGGGGCCACGTCCTGAAAGTATTTCTATGGCTTCTTTTACCTCCAGTGCGTTTCCGACAGCCTTGCCAAGAGGACGGTTCATATCGGTTATAACTGCTACGGTTTTGCGCTTTGCTCCCGTACCGATTTCGACCATAGTTTTTGCCAGTTCCCTCGCGTCTTCGGCTGTTTTCATAAAGGCACCGCTTCCCGCCTTCACATCCAGTACAATTGCGTCTGCTCCGGCAGCCAGTTTTTTGCTCATAATACTTGCCGATATAAGTGGTACACTATCTATGGTTCCTGTAACATCCCTAAGGGCATATAGCTTTTTATCGGCAGGCACCAGATTCCCGGTTTGCCCCGCCACAGCCAGACCTATATTCCGGACAATTTCAATAAATTCGTTTTGAGAAAGCTCGGTATTAAACCCGGGTATTGATTCAAGTTTATCTATTGTTCCACCCGTATGACCAAGGCCTCTGCCGCTCATCTTTGCTACAGGAATTCCTAGTGCCGCCACCATAGGTCCCAGAATCAGAGTGGTTTTGTCTCCCACGCCTCCGGTACTGTGCTTGTCAACTTTTATTTTCGGGATAGGCGACAGATCTATACAATCTCCGGAGGCTGCCATTGCCAGTGTGAGGTTCAAAGTTTCCTCCTTATCCATACCTTTTAAACAAATGGCCATCAAAAGCGCACTGGCCTGGTAATCAGGAATTGAGCCATCGGTTACACCCTTGACAAAAAACTCGATTTCTTCCCTGGAAAGATTCAATCCTTCCTTTTTTTTAATGATGATATCAACCATCCTCATAAAGAATTCTACCTTCCTCGTATTATAAAGTAGTAGTGTTTATAGTCCCTCTCCAAGGACTAAATGCTATAATTTTCACAGACGCTGTGGATTAGTCTCAACCTCCTAACGCTATACGTTTTCTGAAAGGCAATAACCACAGCCGTTTGTTTAATTGGTAATTAGTTGGATAACGCATGACGTTTTATTTAGCACGAGGTTACATTCGACAAACCGGTCTGTGGAAGAAA
>JBMNTI010000176.1:0-4245 GCA_050945655.1 Acetivibrionales bacterium
AAATTTATTATTGATTCCTTAATAAAATTCGGATTCTCAAAAGTTGCAAAACATTACAGCGAAAATTAAATCAAAGCCCATCACGTTCTGTAAAGGATACAGTATATGATGGGCTTGCCCTGCTTAACGTCGGCTGTTTATCAGCAGTGATTTTTACGCGATTTTCTTAAAATTTTTGGATATGTAAGAAAAAGTGCTGCTATAACTGTACTTTTTCCTTTGGAGCAAAGTTCTTATCCATTGTCCAAATACATGCAGTTCCATATTCCAGCCTGAAAACAGCAATGTCCTCATAGAAATTTTTAAATGCGCCTTGTTCCTTCCACGCCTTTAAAAATGCTCGTGTCGGGTGTTCAACAATTTCATCTTTGAAGCTTTTATCATCAATTAATTCTAATGCTCCACTGATCCTTATTTGTGTGCCGTTACAGCTAAAGCAAAGCTCTGCTTTATTATTTTTGCAAATCTGTTTGTAAACATCCTTTGCTGTGGCCGTATGGAATATTATTCCTGACTCATCTGCCCGATATAAAAGCATTGCTCTGACTCTCGGCTGATCATCTTCCACAGTGGCAAGATAAAAAACCGGATTTTTTGTTATAGCTTCAAATACTTCATTTTTAGTCATAAATATCCCTCCGATCATTACAAAAATTTATTAGATGCAATTCTATAATAATCAGCAGGGTTATTCCATGACCAAATATGCATAAAAAGTAACATAGGGCGCAAACATTTTTTTTATGTATTATTAAGCTTAATTTGTTCCATGTCTTTATATTCTTTTGCCGTCACTCCGAACCATTTTTTAAACGCCCTGCGAAATGCGCTTGGTTCTGAAAAGCCCAGGAGATAAGTGATATCTTCGATTGAATAATTCTCACGTAAGTATTTTTGGGCAAGCTGCTGGCGTGTTTGCCGCAATAATGTGTTAAAATCCGTTCCCTCATTACGTAATTTGGCCTGGAGGGTTCTGCCGCTTATGGATAGTTCCTGTGCAATTCTTTTTTCCGTCAGGTTTTCCGAGTCCATATAGGACAGAATTAATTTTTTGGTCTTGTATGTAAAACTATTGATTGATTCAATTTCTTCTAAGAATTCTCTGGCATAGTCCTCAAAATATGCCAAGAGGCTTTTATTCGGAAGAAGAGCCGCTGTGTTGGCTGTCCGAATATCCATGACCATATAATTCCCATTCCTATTAAACCGAACATCTTGGCCAAACACCTTAATATATTCCTCGATAAATTCCGGTTTATAAGATACTAAAGCAACCTCGACCGGGCAGATATTTTTACCGCTTAAGTTTCGCGCTAAATTAATAAGGCTTGAAAAATACCCCTCATAACAATGTTCTGAAATTCTTGGAGCGTCTATTGGCTCTGTCAGTTTTATAATCATATGGTCGGGCTCAATAGATATCTCACCTTTTATCAAGTTTCCTATGACACTTGAATATCGGGAGAATTTATGAAAAGCCTCTAAAACCGTTCTGCAGTTCATCATCATATACCCGAGAATAGACCAATTACCCGCCTCGGTAAATTGCCCCATATGCAGGCCGAAGCAGGGATCATTGGTTACTTTTGAAGCTGTTTCTTCAACAAGAACATACTTTTCGACAGGAATACGCTCATCAGGATTAGCAAATATACCTGAATCCAGCCCTACGGATCTCATAAATTCATCTACATTTATGTTTCTGCTTGCAAGATATCTAAGCACTTGTGATAAAATGCCGCCAGAAACAGTATATTTATGCTCTGTCAAAGGTTTTCCTGCCATTTATTTTTCCCCGGCTCAGTTTTATTTCTTGAATTCTATTATGTCTCTATTGTTTACGCTACGATATCAACAATCTGGCTTCACTGGTTGCAACGCCTATTTATACCAGCATATCATATTTTTATATGAAACTTAATAATAAAACATTGTCACAATCCTAAGTAATATAACCAAATAAATATCAGATTTTCTTAAGGTAATATGATAACGATATTGTTGCGGAAATATAAAAGTATGTATCCTACTCACCCTCCTTATAAACCGATTGGAGCATTGTATACAAGTAATCTTCATAACTGATTATTTCCTCTGGTTTATCCGGCATTTGTTCAATCCATATTCTTAAGGCCAAAGAATAATTTATTATATTTATTTATATTATAACAAAGAAAGAAAGTTACGGCAATTGAACAGCATAGGCAGGCTCGTGTCTCTTAGTTGGATTACTACACCACGTATAGTATAATATTCTAGAGTTTAAGTAAGATACAATAGAATCCCCGAACAGCTTTATATAAGCAATTCATGAATTTTATTCTGGAGGCACCACCCGGGTTTGGGACCAGAGAATAAAGATTTTGCAGGATTTATCTGCAAAATCCCAAAAGGCGCTATATAATAGTACTTGTGTATGTAGAAAAAGAGAGTGTACCATATGAATAGTGTGATTCGTAATTTTGACCTGGCAGTTTTGGGACGTAAAAAAGTTGATGGAATAAAACGTAATATGCTCATATTAAGCCAGCTTTATAAAGATATTTATCTACTTGATGCTTCAGCTATATGTTAACCCATGTAAACTTGTTAAGTAAGAATAACCATGCTAAAATTGTTAAACACCTGTACACGAATAAAAAGGGAGGAGATCATCTGGATAAATCGGAAAGAACTGTGGGCGGCATCGTCATACGCGATAATAAAGTCCTGCTTGTCCGCCATACATATGGCGCGTACCGAGGGAAGCTACTAATCCCTGGCGGATATATAAAGCAGGGCGAAATGCCTGAAATTGCCGCTGCGCGTGAGGTATTTGAGGAAACGGGTGTCGTTGCCGAGGCTGAGTCGATTCTATGCATACGATTCTTACCGGACGCATGGTACGTTGCGTTTATGATGCGATATATTTCCGGTGAACCGGTCAGTGATGGTATCGAAAACAGTGAAGCCGCATTTTTCGACTTGAATGCCGCGGTGAAACGCGAGGATTTAACGCTGTTCAGCCGGAGAATGCTGGAATCATTGAAGTCGGCGCACAAGATGAAGTTGAGCGATTATCACGGACCGAATGTCGAGCGTGACACATACCACGTGTATGGTATGGGCAGTGAGTGAATATTCTTTTAGCTTTTCGTTTTCAAATTTTTTATATTTATTGACATCTTTATAATCTAACTTTTTAATATACACTTCCGGTATAGGAATCATATTGTTGATATTTAAAACAGCCAACAACTGACCAGATGTACTCTCCATACAATATAGGAGTTGAACATTTGTCCAACGCTTTGTTGTGCCTATTTATATGGTGAAATACAAATATCAAACGAAACATGGCTCTAAAGTTAAAAAAATGCACGTTTTTTACATTTTGCCGGTTATCTGTTATATTTTTATAACATTGGGAATCTTGCTTGGATATAAGTAACCCGTGAACTGCTTTATTTAAGCTATTCACGGGTTCCTAACATTGGAGGCGCCACCCGGATTTGAACCGGGGGATAAAGGTTTTGCAGACCTCTGCCTTACCACTTGGCTATGGCGCCGGATATAAAAACCGCAGCCGGTACATCTTCCGATATAACTCTCTGCGGTTCTTCATGGAGCGGGATACGAGATTCGAACTCGCGACTTTCACCTTGGCAAGGTGACACTCTACCACTGAGTTAATCCCGCGCGCTTGGTGCCCAGAGTCGGAATTGAACCAACGACACGAGGATTTTCAGTCCTCTGCTCTACCAACTGAGCTATCTGGGCAAAAATGGCGACCCGGAAGGGGCTCGAACCCTCGACCTCTAGCGTGACAGGCTAGCGTTCTAACCAACTGAACTACCGGGCCTTGTATGGTGGGAACAATAGGGCTCGAACCTATGACCCCCTGCTTGTAAGGCAGATGCTCTCCCAGCTGAGCTATGCTCCCACACCGTCTCGTTTTTGCCACTCACTGGCGGCTTTTACAGTATACAAAATCCCGTCGACTCTGTCAAGTTCTTTTTGAATTTTTGACGGTGTCAAATTGTTGTTGGTTTTTTGGTTGACCAACATGTTTTATATTTAAAAGGCATAACCTGTTTTGCAAATTCCTTTGAACATTCTAGTTATAGGGGTAAGCCTAATGTTTGTAAAATCTTCCTTTTCAAACACTGAGTAATTTTTAGCTTCAGCAAAGATCTCCTTAACTATTCTTACTACTCGTTTTTCCATTTCGCATAGCTCAACTTTTTCATTTCTCTTTTTAATATT
>JBMNTI010000177.1:0-4213 GCA_050945655.1 Acetivibrionales bacterium
TCACGATCTCCTTTCGTTTGGTTTGTTGTTAATTCTCAAACTACAGGAAAATCGTGATTATGGGAAGACCTATTTTGGGTTCTTCCCTATTTTTTATTAAATTGCCTACGATAATTTTACTCTAAGTACTTTTATGTTTATAGTAACGAATCTAACATTATGCGAAAAATTTTATTGACATATTAAGTTAGATGCACTAAACTATGATTGTAAAGAGAGTTAGATGCGACTAACTTACTGGGAGGGAACTATATGCCGCTTAGCATGGCACGGATTGGTGAAACTAATTATATACGGAAAATAACAGGAAAAGATGAAGTCCGTCGGCATCTTATTGAACTTGGCTTTGTTGCCGGTGAGAAAGTTACCGTCGTAAGCGAGTTTAACGGTAATTTAATACTCTCTATTAAAAACAGCCGGATCGCTCTGGATAAGAGCATGGCAAACCGAATTTTGGTTTAGCAGGGGGAAGTCGTATATGAAAACACTACGGGATAGCGGAATCGGAGAAACAGTCAGAATAAAAAAAATACATGGTACAGGGGCTTTAAAAAGAAGGTTTATGGATATGGGCATCACCAAGGGTGTTGAGGTGTTTGTCAGAAAAGAAGCTCCTCTTGGTGATCCTTTAGAAATTAATGTGCTCGGATATGAGCTTACAATAAGAAAGAATGATGCTGAATCGATTGAAGTAGAAGAGTAATGATTTTTTTACACACCAGTTAGTTGCAACTAACCTTGACGGAGGTAATTATGGAAATAAGAATCGCATTGGCCGGCAATCCTAATTCAGGTAAAACTACAATGTTTAATGATCTGACCGGCAGTAACCAATATGTGGGCAACTGGCCCGGTGTTACAGTTGAAAAAAAGGAAGGCCGGCTGAAGGACAACTCGAATGTTGTTATTCAGGATCTTCCCGGAATATATTCCCTTTCACCTTATAGCATGGAAGAAGTAATTGCCCGAAACTATCTTATTAACGACAAGCCGGATGCAATCATAAATATTGTAGACAGCACAAATTTAGAAAGAAACCTATATCTAACAACCCAGTTGGCAGAGCTTGGAATTCCTATGATTATAGCTCTTAATATGATAGATATTGTCAGAAAAACCGGAGATATCATCAACGCGAAAAAATTTGCCGACGCCATAGGCTGTGAAGTCATGGAAGTCTCTGCTTTGAAAGGTATCGGTTCAAAAGAGGTAGCCGAAAGAGCAGCAGAACTTGCCCGTGAAAAAAGAGGAATGGAGCCGAAGCATACATTTGACGGAGCGGTTGAGCATGCTCTTGCCCACATAGAAGAAGCAATAGAAGACAGGATAACAGATGGTCACATACGCTGGTATTCAATTAAACTTTTTGAGCGTGATAAAAAGGTTATAGAGGAACTTAACCTTGATCCGGCTATTATTGAGCATATAGAGGAAGACATATCGGCTTGCGAACAAGAGATGGATGATGATTCCGAGAGTATTATTACAAACCAGCGTTATGCGTATATTAGCAAACTTATCAATAATACGGTTCAGAAAAAGAATACCTCGAAGGTTAAAACCTCGGATAAAATTGACATGATAGTTACGAACAGGTGGCTGGCGCTGCCGATTTTTGCTGTTGTTATGTTAATAGTTTATTTTGTATCGGTTACAACCGTAGGTGCTCTTGTAACGGATTTTGCCAATGATACTCTTTTTGGGGAATGGATTATTGCACCCCTTTCCTCTAGGCTGGAAGGCTTAGGAGTTGTAAGCTGGTTGATCGGTCTTATTGTTGACGGTATCATCGGCGGTGTAGGAGCCGTCCTCGGGTTTGTTCCTCAGATGGCCATTCTATTCTTATTTCTTTCAATACTTGAAGACTGCGGCTATATGGCCCGGGTTGCGTTTATTATGGACAGAGTATTTAAGAGATTCGGCCTTTCGGGCAAGTCCTATATTTCCATGCTGATTGGTTCGGGCTGCTCAGTTCCAGGGATCATGGCTTCCCGTACAATCGAAAACGAGCAGGAGCGAAGAATGACAATTATGACAACCTCTTTTATACCATGCGGCGCGAAAATGCCTATAGTCGGATTTATAGCCAGTGCATTATTTGGCGGAGCATGGTGGGTTGCTCCAACTGCGTACTTTATCGGTGTCGCCGCTGTTTTGGTTTCGGGAATAATCCTAAAGAAAACTAAATCCTTTGCCGGAGAACCTTCTCCTTTTATTATGGAACTTCCCGCTTATCATATTCCTTCGGCTAAAAATGTATTAAGGACAACTTTCGACCGGAGCTGGTCCTTTGTAAAACGTGCCGGAACAGTTATCCTGGCGGCAAGCGTATTCATTTGGTTCTTGAGCAGCTTTGGCATAGCAGATGGTTCTTTCGGTCTCGTTGATGACATGAACCTCAGCATACTTGCGCTTATAGGCGGAATTATCGCACCGATTTTCGCACCGTTGGGTTTCGGGAACTGGCAGTCAGCGGTTGCCACAATTATGGGCCTGGTTGCGAAAGAAGAGGTCGTGGGTGTATTTGGCGTATTGTACGGTATTAGCGGCGATGCTCTTTCAATGGTAGAGAAAGGCGCTATTGAAGGTCTTTCCCCTATTGCCGCCCACTTTACGGCATTATCGGGCTTCTCCTTCCTGCTGTTCAATCTGTTGTGCGCCCCTTGTTTTGCAGCTATAGGCGCTATAAAGCGTGAGATGAACAATCCGAAATGGACCTGGTATGCAATTGGATATTTATGTATCTTTGCTTATTCGATATCGATTATTGTGTATCAGTTAGGCTTGTTCTTCGGTGGTAACGGCTTTAGCCTGGGAACAGCAGCAGCCATATTTGTTTTAGCTTTTATGCTCCATATGATTTTCCGAAGGAATAAATATCAAACCTCCACACTCAGAAGCCTGAAAGGAGTGAAAGTATAATGTTAGACTTTTTAGTAGCAAACCTTGCTTCCATCATAACGGGAATAATTGTTTTTATCATAATAGGTGCAGTAGTGTTAAAGCTTATCCGCGATAAGAAAAATCACAAAAGCTCATGTGCTGCCGGCTGTGCCGGATGCCCCATGGCGGGAAAGTGTCATGAATAGGAGCATATAGATTGGATTGCAGAGTAATACAATCTATGTATAAAATATGCACTACTTATACTTTTTTCCGCTGCCGCAAGGGCAAGGGTCATTTCTTCCTATCTTACTTATCGAAACTTTCTCCTTTAATAATAGACTATAGCCCTAATAAAACATGATATTCTTTAGTTCTGATATAATACAGCGATCATTACCATTCAAAATCGTTCGGATACTTAATCCCCTGCAACCGAATTCTGCCCGGTTCGCAATTGTACTCCCTTGCAGCTTTCATAACAACATCCTTTATCTCATTATGATTATTATCATATCTGAATTCTGCTATTCTCCTGGCAAAGGATGATAGACTTTTCAGACGTTTTTCTTTAGTCATATTTATGTATTTGATGTTTAACATGTCAACATACTGCTCGGCGATACCCTCAATAAATATATGGCCACTATTCATTACATTCAGCCATCTGGCAAAGGTGCCTTCTGTAACAGTGTCTTTGACACATTTCACAAATTCAGCCTGGAAAAGCCGGATGATCGCAATTGTTTCATCCCAGAAAACTTTTTTGTTCATTGCTCTCTGATACATGTTTTTTCCCTTTATAAGATCCATGATCCTAAGTTCCACAAGTGCATTTAAAGCAAGCATGACAAAAAACATTTCCGGATATAAACAATTACAACTGTAGTAAACATTGCTTTTTGGCGTAATAATGGAATGCCACTTCATTTTATCTTCGGTCATATTATTGTCTACAAGCTCCACCTCCCGGTCTCCCTGGTAGGCATGTCTTATGTCAAAGCAAAGCCCAAGAACCCGGATGGAGATATCTATGTACTCGTGGTGTTTTTCTGAATGCTCACTTATGGTAATATCGTGTAAGGCCTCAACAAGGCTGTAAAAATCGTCGAAGTCACCACTAATTGTCACCCCGGTGAGGTTTGGGGTATTTTTTATTTTAATCAACCGTTCTACTCCTTTCTGTCTTAATGTTCTATAGTTAATGATATTTATGCAGACTGCCTCGAATCCAGTGAAAACGACAAACCCAAATTTCTTTCTATGTTGGAAGAACACCTTGATATTGATGCCCTTATCCCACTGAGTTTCAAAATGCATTTCAAAAATT
>JBMNTI010000178.1:0-4212 GCA_050945655.1 Acetivibrionales bacterium
AATAACGAGGCAGACGGATTTTCAAGGAATATATTATCCGGGCTTGAGAAAAAGAAAAGATCTGCATCGAGATGCGCAAAATATGAGCAATCCTGATATTTTCCCATGACATAATGTAAAAACACAGACTTCAAAGTCCAGCAAAAAGCTTGAAAAGGCCTTTCCTTCTTTGCCCTTACAAGCATGTCGCTCTCAACCTCTTTAAGCATTACAGGTACTATTTCCGCAATATTTATTTTATTTAATATATGCCATACTATTTCGTTAACGCAAAGAGTAAACAGTTTAAAATCATGACAATTCGCCCTTAGTGAAGAAACCATCGCAAGGTATTTAAACAAATGATCTTGAGATACTACTGTCGTAAAATGATACTTACTCATAACTACCTTCCTTTTCCAATCGATTTGCTTGCAACAACCTCTCAAAATCTATATCAAAAGCTTGTTTCAGTAATAATGACAATCCCTTGATAAAGTAAGGCACCCCTTCTTTTTTCTCAATACTGAGAATTTTATCAACATAGACATCCAGTTTATTAGCGATTTTCAAAAATACGCATCTTCCATTATCCTCAAGGGGGGAAAAATATTTTTTTCTTATTATCTGTAAAACATCTAAAAAGAGCTGCAATATATCGTGATGTTCAGTTTTAGGTATTAATTGATATATATCCTTAACAATTGCGTTAAGACTAACTCTGTTAAGCCCAAGGTTGTCGCTCATACATACTAAAGGAACATCAATAAAATATACATTATTGTATTTGTCGCACATAAAATTAATATTGACCACCAGGTCATCAGGTAGGTAATTAGCCGGATGCTCCTGATGAAGACTCACTATGTAATCGGCCATTACAAAGTTGCAGCCCGATTTATAGAGTCTCACACCTAAGTCGTAATCTTCATAGCCGTAACGTACTATATTCGTGTCGAACATCCCCACATCTATGACCTTCTGTCGTTCGACAGAAAGATTATTGGTTATACAAAACCGCCAGGGCAAATAATAATTGTTAAAATTTTTGCCATATTGTTTGATTATTTCTTTTAAATCATTAATAAATCCAAAATCAAGATCAAAGCTGTAAGGCCATAGCTCATCTCTTTCTATCCACTCTTCATCTATAAGCGGATAGGCATCCCAATACAAAGACAAGCGCGGGAGGCCATGTTTCTCACGCACTTTCTCAAAATTCAAAACTTGATCGTATGTAAAGTTTTTATAATAATATGTGAAAATCCTTCGCCAGAATAATCCGCAAACAACCATATTCGGTCTTTTATGAGCGTCAAGATGCTGCTTGATAAAATCCTTTGACGCAAGCATATCACTGTCGTGAAAAATCAGGATTTCACCTTCGGAGCGTAGAATCCCCTCGTTTCTTCCATATGCAATACCCTTGTTTTTTTCGATTCTTACTATTTTCATGGGATATTTCAGCTCGAAATTCTCAAGCATTTGTATAGTATTGTCAAAAGAGCCGTTATCAATGACAACAACCTCCACATCATCGCCATCATAGCTCTGACAGTTCAGCGCTTTCAGGTTTAGATAAAGCCTTTCATTGGCGTTATAGGATGGTATGATAATACTTGCTTTCACTTTGCTAAGCATCCTTCCCGAAAAATTTTCTATACCAATCAATAGTTCTGGTTAACCCCTCATCTATTGAAAAAGAAGGTTCCCACCCTAATATCTCTCTTGCCTTTTTAGCCGAAAGATATTGGTGTATTATTTCGTTGCTTCCCTGATTTAATATTACAGGAGTTAAGTCTGTTTTCATTAACGCAAGTATTTTATCAACAAGCTCTGATACTGTGAGCTGAATCTCGTTGCTGAAGTTAAAAGCATGGCCTTCAAGATTAAGGTCAACCATTTTTTCTGCCAAAAGCAGGTATGCTTTTACCGCATCCTCAACATAAAAGTAGTCTCTTATATAAGTACCGTCGCTTCTTATAACAGGCCTTTCACCTTTTAAAACACTTCTTATTGTCTGGGGAATAATCCTGTTAAAGTTCAGATCCCCTCCTCCGTAAAGGTTCCCGCAGCGCGTTATACATACAGGAATACCGTATGTTTTATGATACGCTTGAGCTATTAAATCGGTGCAGCTTTTTGATACATCATAGGGGTGGCTGCCTTTAAGCGGCATATCCTCACTGTAAGGCAGCTCGGTCTGATTTCCGTATGCCTTGTCGCTTGACGCAACTACTACTCTTTTAACCAGAGGGCTTCTTCTGACGGCTTCCAAAAGATTATATGTACCTCTTATATTTGCTTCAAAGGTTCCCAGCGGGTTTCTGTTGGCTATTCCCACTATTGCCTGGGCAGCTATGTGGAATACCGTATCAATTTCATATTCTCCCAGTATGCGCTCTAATAAAGCTTCATCCTCAACAGCACCACAAACCGTATTTATTTTATTAAATTCTTCGCCCGTGTATAGATTTGATTTTGGAACCCTGTCTCTCACAAGACCGGTAACATTTGCGCCCTGATTCACCAATTCCTTTGCCATATAACTTCCCAAAAAGCCGGTGCAGCCTGTCAGAAAGACATTCTTGTTATCCCAGAAACTCATATCTATTACCACGCTTTCCATAAATATTCGTCATCTTTGCATTCCTGATTGATTCTTAAAATATCGCTGTAAGTATCGCAGGCAGTCCAATAGCCTTCATGCTGGTAGACTGCCAATTGGCGATCCAGAGCTAGATTTTTCAGCGGTTCCTGTTCTAAAACACAGGTGGTATCATCATTTATATAATCAAATATACCGGGCTCAAAAACGAAAAATCCTCCGTTTATAATGCCCCCGTAGCTCTCTTTTTCTCTAAATGAGCTTGCCACACCGTCTTCAACAGTTAAGATTCCATATTGAGTCTTCTTTTTCACCCCGGTTACCGTGGCGATCTTTCCCATTTTTTTATGATATGTAATAAGCTTGTTTATATCTACATTTGAAAGGCCATCTCCGTATGTAGCCATAAATGTTTTATTTCCAATATAATCCCTGGCTCTCTTTATGCGGCTGCCTGTCATGGTCTCTATCCCAGTTTCCAGAAATGTTATTGTCCAATCCTCCTTATCTTCCAGAAGCTCGATGCTGTTTTTTTGGCTATCAAGTTTGAAACTATGCTGTTTCCATCCATAATCCATAAAATATTCCTTAATTTTTTCTCCTTTATAACCCAAAAGGAGGATGAAATCATTGAAGCCAAAGTGCTTATAATTCTTCATAATATGCCATAGCATAGGTTTTCCGCATACCAAAGCCATAGGCTTGGGCATGTCCTCAGTTAATTCATACATCCTGAGTCCCTTGCCTCCGCAGAGTATAACCACTTTCATCCCTTTACCTCCTTATTTTGTATGATAGTTAGACTTATATAGTATCTTATGTCGTATGTCTTCTTTGGGTGAAAAGCTTATCCTTATTGAGTTTAGATATGAGAGGTAAAAGTCAATAGGCGGTTTGTAATATTTGAATATGCAATCGTAAATAAGCGGCGTGGTTGCTGCGATTTAAAGCGAAGCATGGATTGCGGAGCGATCGCGACTAGAAACTGGATGTTGGAACGGAGCGCTAAATCGCAGCAAGCTACAGCCGCTAAACTTACCGACTAAAGGTTCGATAGTCATCCGATGGATTTTTGTTTTACTTAAGAAAACCTTGCACCCGCTAAACTTGTTGACATTAAAAAAGCGGGTGCAAGGTTTCTCACATTGAATCAAGATACATATTCCCTATCCCTCAGATAACCCTATCCTATAGATTTCCCTTCCCCTATATTTCCCTTGATTCACGCGGCTCTGATGACTCCGCATGCCAACCTCTTACCGGCATCTCCTGCGGGCTGTGACCTGTAATCATCAGGGTTTTGATGTATTATTACCGTACGGCCTATCACTTGTGCAGGATTAAACCTATCGGTAAAAAATGATAAAAATGCATACCCATTATTTCCAAACAACACAGGCATGTCACCCGCATGCATAGGATGCGGTACATTTCCCGGATTATAGTGCCCCATTGCCGCCTGGAACGGATCTTGAGAACTTCCTTTTTCACAGGTATTTCCCTCGTGTATATGAAACCCGAACGGATTTACAGGCGGCGCCGTACCGGTGGGTGGGACGGTCTGGGGAAGATTGTACACCTCGGCTACTACCAAAGTACCGTTATGGGCCGGATAGAAGCTTACT
>JBMNTI010000179.1:0-4212 GCA_050945655.1 Acetivibrionales bacterium
AAAAAGAGCATTGGTATTTAAATTTAATTGTGCTTTGTCGAAAGAAAAAGCGTATAAAAAGCGTGGAAGAGATGTTGTGCTGGATACAGCATCTCATTGCAAAATAAACCATAGAATTGCTTATAAGCTTGCATATTTTAATATGAAATTATCAAAGAACCACGAAGGAATCGTAGAGAAAATACCAATGCCAATAATATATGTATATATGTTGTTTATTAGGTTTTTACTTAGCTTTTAATGAGGGATAACTGATGACAGAAAAGAGACAAAAAGTTTTAAAGTGGATTAAAATAATCTTTTTAGTTTTAGTCGCTTGGTTTATAACTAAGTATTTTATTAAAAACTATGAAGATTTAAAAAATCTGAATTTAAAAATTAATTGGATAGTATTTTTTGTGTCCATGGTCTTCTTTTTCATATACAAAATAATGCTGGCAAGCTTGTGGCACTATATCACAATTATGAATGGAACAGCAATTTCTTATGGAAAAGCAATTACAGCATATCTCTATTCTATACTTGGAAAGTATATACCCGGAAAGGTTTTTATGCTTGCGGCCAGGTTAGTCTATTATGATAAAGAAGGAGCAAAAAAAAGAAAAGTATCAATATGCTTTTTGATTGAAAATATCCTTACCTTATTAGGAGCAGCATTATTGTTTATAATTTCATTATTTTTTTTCCCAAATGAAATATTGTCCAAATATAAATACATAACGATAGTTCTTATTATTTTGTTTTTTATTTCTATAAATCCTAAAATAATAAATATGCTTTTAACTATAGTTGAAAAAGTAACAAAGAAAACGGACCTAAAGATTACTGTTACCTATTCTCAGATGATTAAATTGGTCATGCTTTTTGTAATAAACTGGATTATTGTAGGAACGGGTTTTTATATTTTAGTTTGCTCAGTTTACCCTATCCCAATAAGTCAGGCATTATATGCTTCTGGAATTTTCGCTTTAGCAGCCATTATTGGAATTTTAAGTATATTTGCACCTTCCGGATTAGGTGTCAGAGAGGGTATAATTGTTTTAGGTTTATCTTTGATAATGCCATCAGAATATGCGGTTATTGTGTCAATTATATCAAGACTTTGGTCAACGATTCCCGAGCTTGCGCTTGCAGGTATGGCATTTGTTTATTCCAAGTTAGCATATAACAAATATAATGATAAAGGAAGTATTAATCATGATTAACATCGGCGTTATCGGCACAGGCTATGTTGGCCTTGTCCAGGGAGTAATCATGGCAGAGTTCGGTATGAACGTAATCTGCATGGATGTAATTTCTGAAAAAATCGAACAGCTTAGAAAAGGGATTGTTCCAATATATGAGCCGGGTTTAAAAGAACTGCTTGATAAAAATGTTGCAGCAGGCAGACTACACTTTACTTCAGATATAAAGGAAACGGTAGAGAATAGTGAAGTAATTTTTATTGCAGTCGGAACACCTGCACAAGACGATGGAAGCTGTGACTTAAGCTACGTAAAAGCTGTAGCAGGTTCTATTGGTACATTTTTGAATGGGTATAAAGTAATTGTGGACAAGTCTACCGTTCCTGTTGGTACCGGGAAACAAGTAAGGCAAATTATTCAGACAGAGTTAGACCATCGTGGTGTAAACATAGAATTTGATGTGGTTTCAAACCCTGAGTTTCTTCGTGAAGGCAAGGCTGTCCGGGATTGCCTAACTCCGGATCGGGTAGTAATTGGTGCCGAAAGCGAAAAAGCTATTGAAGTAATGAAAAAGGTCTATGATGTCCTTTATATAAATCAGACACCATTTTTGGTTACTAATATTCAAACTGCTGAAATGATTAAGTATGCTGCAAATGCATTTTTGGCTGTAAAAATATCATTCATTAATGAAATGGCATTATTGGCTGATAAAGTGGGGGCAAATATTCAGGAAATAGCCAGAGGAATGGGGATGGATGGCAGAATATCACCGAAGTTTCTCCATGCAGGTCCCGGATATGGAGGCTCTTGCTTTCCCAAGGATACTAAAGCTATTGTAGATATAGCAAATTGCTATGATGAGCAGATGATGGTTATTGAAGCTGCCATCAAAGCAAATGAGAAGCAGAAACAAAAGATAAGTGAAAGAATTATTAGCACCGTATCTAGAGAAACACCCATTGAAAGCGCTACCTTCGCAATATGGGGGCTATCGTTTAAACCGGACACAGACGATATGCGGGATGCTCCATCTATTGATATTATAAATGCTTTGGTAGGAGCGGGTGCCAAAATCCGTGCCTTTTGTCCTCAGGGTATGAGTGAAGCCAAATGGAGGCTAAAGGATATTGATAATTCCATTACATATTGTGATAATGAGTACGAGGCTGCAAATGGAGCCGATGCTTTGATATTGATGACAGAATGGCATCAATTCAGAGGGGCTTACCTGGACAAAGTGAAGGATGCTATGCGTAATAACTATTTTTTTGATTTACGAAATGTCTTTGCTAAAAATCCTGAGGTTAAGGAGATGTTTAAATATTTTGGTGTGGGGTGCTGAGGCTGTAGAAGTATGATAACATGGCAAAGATTTCATTTCATAGAATAACACAAATAAATTGAATAACTACTTGATTTTCACCATATAATATAATATTATGCGATTATGGGGTGAAAATATGATAAAAACAACCGCAATGATATTAGACGAACTCAAGAGTTATGGAAGTCCGGCAAGCAAACTGTCCCGAATGGTCAAAAATGGTGAATACATCAAGATTGTTAAAGGTTTGTATGAAACGAATCCATCGACACCCGGATATTTGCTTGCGGGAAGTATTTATGGCCCTTCATACTTGTCTTTTGAATTCGCGCTTGCTTATCATGGCTTAATCCCCGAAGCTGTATATACTTTTACTTCCGCAACTTATGATAAGAAAAAGAAGAAAAAATTTGAAACCAACTTTGGCACTTTCACATACAGAGATGTTCCTAAAGAGGCTTATTTTTTCGGTGTTGATATTGTCCGAGAAGGTGATTATTCATTTTGGATTGCATCACCGGAAAAAGCATTATGTGATGAACTTTACACCAAGGGTCCGGTTGCCAATCAAAAGGAGTTACAAAGCCTTTTATTTGATGACATGAGAATCGACGAGCAGGAATTCGGCAACATGAATTATAATGACATTATTATATTGGAAGAAAGATATCATAGCACGAATATTCAAAAACTAAGCCGATTTATGCGGAGGATTTGATATGGATACAATAATTGATCAAATGCTGAAATCATATAATACTCAAACGCTTTACGACATGAAAAATGCTATGAAGGAAGTCATGCAGGAGCTTGTTCTTTGCGGTCTTAGCCGAGCAGGATTTTTTAAAAAAGCTGCTTTTTATGGCGGTACCGCACTTCGAATATTTTATTCACTGGATCGTTTTTCCGAAGATCTTGATTTTTCACTTATCACTGCTGATAATAGTTTTGATTTGAAGGAATATTTTCCGATTCTTGAAAAAGAAGTGAATGCATACGGATTAAATATGATTATATCCGAGAAAGACAAAACAAAAGATACTAATATTCTGTCTGCATTTCTCAAAGGAAACACGAAAGAACATTTGCTTATGTTTTATGCAGATAATTCGGCAAGCGGTAACGTTGCAAAAAATGAAATGATAAAAATAAAGTTTGAGGTTGATATCAATCCTCCACGTTTTGCAACTTTTGAGCATAAATATAGTTTACTACCGGTACCGTATGAAATAAAAATTTACGATTTACCGTCGCTGTTTGCGGGAAAGATACATGCGGTTATCTGCAGAGGCTGGAAAAACCGCGTGAAGGGAAGAGACCTTTTTGATTATGTTTTCTTTCTTACACACAAAGCTAATGTTAATCAAAAGCATCTGCGGGAAAGATTATTGCAATCCGGGTATATTACAGAGGAAACAGGTTGCTCATTGGAAGAAATAAAGCAAATGCTTCACGAAAGATTTGACTCTATTGACTATGAACAAGCAAAAGACGATGTTGAGCCGTTTATCCGAAATACATCAGTTTTGAATGTTTGGAGTGCAGATTTCTTCAAGCAAATTACTAACGGATTATATTGATTTATAAGAACATGTACGTATTATTTTATAAATAATAATTAATTCATGATAAGTGGACTTGATTTCTCCAATACTCTAATGTATCCTTGATAGTATTTTCAAGAGGAATATGCCTATTCCA
>JBMNTI010000180.1:0-4206 GCA_050945655.1 Acetivibrionales bacterium
GTTTTTTCCAGGCAACTAACAAATACTCTCAGAATAAAACCAAATATATAAAATAGGTCAATTTACATGGATATTTAGATATCTTGGCTGAAATAAGCGATTGAGGGCGCTATTGACATTAATGTATTAAAGCATTAATATTTAATAAAATGGTTAAATGAGGTAAAGCATGAACCCGGAAAAAAAATATATATACGATGCTTTTATCAGCTACCGCCATACAGAACCTGATAAAGCTGTCGCCGAAAGGCTTCACCGGTTGCTTGAAACATTTAAAATCCCAAAGAGCATTGTAAAAGCTACCGGTAAAAAGAGAATACAACGAGTTTTTAGAGATAGAGACGAGTTACCTACCTCATCTAATCTGGCCGAAAATATTACGGCAGCCTTGGAATCTTCCGAATTTCTTATTGTTGTATGCTCTCCCAGAACTCCTCAATCACAATGGGTATTAAAAGAAATAGAGACCTTTAAGAACCTTCGCGGGCCGGATAGAATCCTCGCCCTTTTAATCGAGGGTGAACCCGCTGAATCCTTCCCGGAACAGCTGCGTATTATTAATAAAACCCAAACTATGGAGGACGGTTCAGTCATTGAATCCGCAGTTGAAGTGGAACCTCTTGCCGCAGACATAAGGGCAGCCTCTGAAAAAGAGATGATGAAGAAGCTTAAGACCGAGGTTCTGCGTCTTCTTTCACCCATGCTTAATTGCAGCTATGACGATCTTAAGCAGCGTCATAAAGAGCGCTTAATAAAGACTGCGCTTACCGCATCCATATCATTATCTGCGTTTTTTCTTGCCTTTGGATCATTTAGTATGTATCAGGCCTTTATTATAAATCAAAAATCTATGGAGGTTAATCAAAAAGCACAAGAAATAAACCGTAAAAATATTGAAATAAACCAAAAAAACATGGAAATCTCATATCAAATCGAGGAAACCCTAATAAGTCAATCAAGATATCTGGCTGATATCTCAAGAAGATATTATGAAAGCGGAGACAGATACCGGGCTATATTGGCTGCTCATGCAGCTTTGCCAAAGAATCTCAACGAACCGGATCGTCCTTACGTTGAAGAAGCGGAACATGCTTTGTCACGAGCTTTAGGGGTTTATGAGGTCGATGAATATTTTGACGGGGATATTGTTCTGGATCATAACATGTATGTAAATTATATAATGGTCAGCCCGAATGAAAAGACTCTGCTTACTTTTTCAGCCGATGGTTATATTAATATATGGAATACCGAGGATGGCTCACGCTTAGGATCTGTTTTAACAACAAATTTAGTTACTGAGGAAAATACATTTTTTATAGATAACAACTCTTTTTTCGGCCCTTACAATGATTTAGGTGAGTATGGCGTATATGCCTGCATTGATATAAACGGTTCAATTATATGGCAGAGTGATATAAAAGCGGACCTGATAACATACAACCCCTATAAAAAGCTTATAGCAATGTACGATCTTGATTTTTCTTTTGAAAAGGGTACAACGAAAGAAATTCATACGCTATATTTAGTCGATGCCTTAACGGGCAATAAGCTTCTGCAAACATCAATAGACAGTTTATTGGAAGATGCCTCAAAAGACGCCTCAGATGACATAAGTGTCAGATGTATAGCAACAAATAGCAATGCCAGCCTTATAAGCATTGGTACGGATAACGGCAAAATCATTACCATCGATGCTTCGGACGGAAAACATATCAGGACCGTTACTACAGAAAACAAACAGGTAAAAAGTATTCTGCTGTCTGATAGCGGTTATTTAATTGCTGATTCTTATTTGCTGGGTGATATAGGTGTATATGAAATCGAAAAGCACAATGATTGTCTCGAAATTTTTCCTCCTAAAAGTACTGTGCCTACTTTTAAACATTTCTTTTCATTTAGAGGTGTAAATAAGCTTAGCTTTTTGCAGACAGATCCATCGAAAATAGTGTTTTTAGAGGGAGGAAGAATAAATACGGTTGGTATAAAAACCGGGGTATTGGAACGTAATTTTATCAGCAACGGCAGTATTTCTGATTATTGTTATTTTAATGAAAATATTATGATTTCATCTGACAATGACGGTATTATCAGATTCCTGCTTATTAATGAAAACATGACTGAGTTAGGGAATTTCAGAATTGCCGCTGACAATTCGATAAAAAATGTTGTCTATGCCAATGGAAAAGTCATTTTTTCAAAATACTCCTCAAATAAAGTGTATTTATACAGGCGCATTAAAAATGAACGCCACACACAATTATATGATAAACTCGCTCAACTATCCTATATTTATTATTCTCCCGACGAGAGGCTGGTTTTAAGTTATTCTGTCTTAAATAACGAAATATTATTATGGAACGAACAAACACGAGAGTTAATTGCATCAAAATCGTTTGATAACAATATTAGCGATGTTCGTTTTATTAATAATGATAGTCTGTTAGTAAGTCTCTATACTTATCCTGAACCGAGAAAATTTTCGATAATCAAAACATCGGATTTATCTGTTATTTCTGAAATCCAATCTGATGATCTATACTCAGATTTTTGTATAAGTAAAGATTCATCAATCATAGCCATAAGCTGTTATAAAGGGCTTTTATTATACTCTTTGCCTGAGCTTAATCTTATATCCAAATATGAATACGAAAAAGATACCTATGGTATAGCTAAACCATTCACTTTTACTGATGACAACAAATTATTTGCTCTGATAAAGTCTGAGGATGCAAGAATCATAGATATCTCAACCAATAAAGTCCTGCATAAATATGAAAGCGATACTCTTAAAAACGGAGTAATTAGTGACGATGGCAGGCTTTGTGCGCTTTCTTTCAACGATAAAAGCTTTAAGCTGTTTGATATAGGTTCTGATTTCATAGAGAAGTATTCTTTTAATAACCTGCCTTTAGATATAGAAACCATGCTTTTTAGCCAGGACAAAAAGTTATTGTTTGTTCAGTTTGTTGACGATAGTGTACACATTTATGACACTGAAAAAGGCAGCCTGAAAAAAGCATTAAATAACGATACTATCACATCCCCGATTACTATGGTAAAGTACAGTCAAAGCAAAGACAAAATTGCATTAATCACTCTAAGGCCTTCACTTATCATAGATTCCAATACCTTAAAGGTACTTGCCGAGGCTGATATTTGTGATATTAAAAAGGATTTTACCTGCTTTTTATCACAGGGCGGCGTCTTGGGCGAAAATATATACATCGTTCCCTGTTACACCACTGAAATGTTATTGGAAGAGGCTAATAGGCAGTTGAACGGCAGAGCCCTGACAGAGGAAGAAAAAGCTGAGATGTTTATAAATTAAACCTGTATACCGGATTAAAGATAACAGTCACCGGAGGTACCCTTGACACTCATATCATAATATTAATATTTAAATAAATGGTTAAATGAGGTAAAGCATGAACCCGGAAAAAAACTATACATACGATGCTTTTATCAGCTACCGCCATACAGAACCTGATAAGGCTGTTGCCGAAAGGCTTCACCGGTTGCTTGAAACATTTAAAATCCCAAAGAGCATTGTGAAAGCTACCGGTAAAAAAAAATACGGCGGGTCTTCAGAGATAGAGACGAACTACTACCTCATCTAATCTGGCCGATAATATTACGGCAGCCCTGAATTCTTCCGAATTTCTTATAGTTATCTGCTCCCCCAGAACACCTCAATCACAATGGGTATTAAAAGAAATTGAGACCTTTAAAAACCTTCGCGGTCCCGATAGAATCCTTGCACTTTTAATCGAGGGTGAGCCCGGTGAATCCTTCCTGGAACAACTGCGTTTTATTAATAAAACCCAAACTATGGTGGACGGTTCAGTCATTGAATCCACAGTTGAAGTGGAACCTCTTGCCGCAGACATAAGAGCAGCCTCTGAAAAAGAGATGCTAAAGAAGCTTAAAACCGAGGTTCTGCGTCTTCTCTCTACAATGCTTAATTGCAGCTACGACGATCTTAGACAACGTCACAAAGAACGAGTTATAAAGACTGTGCTTACTGCATCCATATCATTATCTGCATTTTTTCTTGCCTTTGGATCATTCAGTTTATATCAATCGTAAGCGATTAATTTTGGGGTGCCTTGCTAGAAGGAGCATTCCTGCACCAGCCGGGTAATTCTGATGACCATGGCAGAAAAGGTGTTAATGATTCTGCAGTTAATTCCTTCAAATTTGGTAGCT
>JBMNTI010000181.1:0-4185 GCA_050945655.1 Acetivibrionales bacterium
GCCATCTTAATCATATCCTTTCCTCCTGTATGACGATGTTTGGGTTAACATAATCATACAGGAATTTTGATTAAGGTGGCCTATTTTTTTACCGGTATGTGGTACAATTTTAGAGTAGCATTAACAAAATAAAACAGCAGAGAAAAAAACCATTTAGATTTCTTCTCTGCCATAAATTCGATTCATATTCAAAATTAGGTTTGGAGCTTTTGAGCGTTCCCCCCTTAAACCCCCCTCCTTGCTCCATTTTATCATGGGGTCAAAAAGGTGGTCAAGGTATGGTTCACCATTTTTTATATATTTTTCTGATTTTTTCTAGAGGTTCAGAAACCAGATTTTCTACTCCAAGTATTGCAGCTACTGACTTTACTCTTTCTTGCCCTTTTGCAGCGGCGTGTTCGCCCTGTGTGACGTTTTCTAGTCGAGAGTAAGGTAAAGATACTCTATCGGATTTTTAAAGCAAATTTAAAAGCAATTTGACCGAGGTTTCCTTTTGCAATTTTTCGCACGTTTTTAATGTGAACCATACGGTCGAAAACCATGCAGGTTAAAGGCGGGTGCACCTATAGGCGTCCCCGCCGATTCACAGTGGTCGGCAATGCCGACCGCTTAGGATTTTTTGCAACCGATAACAAATTTCTTTTAGGTAGCTGTAAATTAAGAAAGGTACACCTTTGAGGTGGCTGTGATTGCTGCAAAACAGCTAAGTTTTAAACCTTTCAAAGTGTCTGTCAATATGGTTTGGGGACAGAGCATTTTCGTATCATTATCGCCCCCACTCCTACAATAATTGTACTTTTATTTCCCCGTCCTCAAACCGTGCTAATAATCAGTTGACTATCATAAAACAATCCATTGCTCATTTGATAAAAAATCCACTCTATACTTTCAGCACCAGGATCATCAATAAATTCAGTAGTAATCATTACATCTTTTAAACCGTCATTATTTATATCCTTTATTGAAGCTTGCTTAATCTTAGAACCAGTTTTAAATGATGCTTGAAACTTATAAAGAACATCATCATGCTCATTTGTTAAATAGACTGCTGGGTATACCTTATCACCATGATTTACTTCTCCAGATACAAAATTAACGCTTCCCCATGAATTTAGATCGATTGCAAACGAATGCTCCTTAAGTGGTATGAAATCCTTGATATCTGTAAGGTTGTATGGTCTAAAAATATAATTTCCATCTAAAGGTAGGTCTTTATAAGCTTCTCCTTTATTTGTATACTTTATTTTTACTTCTATCTCATCGTTTTCTTTAAATATTAATGCTACACTTCCTTTATTTCCAACTTTGTCACTAAACTGATATTCAGCTACACTATTATTAACTGTGCCTGATAAATCTCCCAAATACTTTGAGGGCTCAAGCGAATAGAAGAAAAAGTCTGGATATGCAATTGAACCTGTTGATAGTTTCCCTTCAATAACTCCGTTTTCTATTTTTGAGATGAAAAATGAAGAATAATCATATGCCCCACCACTCCAGCTTTTCACAACCCATATCTTTTTAAGGTACTGATTATAGTCAATTACTATAATGCCATTCTCTGACAGAAAATTAATCGGTTTTGTTGGCATAACTCCTGAAATCTCAGATTCACCTTTTATACTCTCGCAGCCTACCAAACCAACAATTAGGATTATAAAACTTATTATTGATATAGCGGTTAAATTAACTTTTTTCATTAACATATTTCCCCTTTTATACATATTGTATCATTGACCATTGTATGATTTTTAACTATCGTTTACTAAAGTAATCATACCACTTGTTGGCATAGTCAATCCTATTTTGTTTTCTTTTTGCATCGTCAGCAGATCTTTCGTATGATGCATGAAATACCAAAGCAAGATCGCCTACATTCTTGGTAGACACAATATATTGCTCATAAGTCATCTTATATGGAGAACCATAACCAGTGGTTACAAACCACTCACGTTTATTCGATGGAGTAGTCGTCTTACTAGTATATATCAAAAAGTCCAATTGCAGGTCCATTAGCTTTTTAGGATCATTTTGGGCCAAATTATCAGCTTTGCTTGCATCGAGATTTGCCCAGTTAAGAAACTTAGTTGCATCATCCCATTGAACTAAACCATATCCTAGTGAAGTGTCTTGAAAATTTTGCCAAACACCAGGATTCAACTGGCTTTCCTGCTGAATATTCCCAAGCAATCCGCATATGGCTTCTTTAGTCCAACCTTGTTTAGACAAATAATCATAAATATATTCAGCATTTGCTTTCTGTTGTTCATCCGTTAAACGATTCTTATCGGTTGAAGCAAGAGCATATACTTCACCCGTCCCCTCTGATGTAATACCTTCTGTTTTGCCAGTTTTCGATTCACACTCAGGCACTTCTGCCTTTTTAATTGCTTTATCAATATTTTCTTCACTTGCATAATTGGTATTGCCTGTTAAAGCAATTCCTGCAATATCAAGAGGGTATTTCTTTTCGTTTACTGTTACACATACTTTGCCATTCTCGCATGTAATCTGCTCATCGGCGTATCCTTTACGGTTTAAATATTCTCGTACACTAACTAGCCAAGTGATATTAAATATGCTCCCGTTATTTGGACATCTTTATATTTTTCCTTATCCGAATCTAGCTTTGCATCCCTTTCATTTATATATTTCTGCAGATTTGAGTAATCGCCCTCTTTTATTGCATTCGCAATAAGGGTTGCATAATCCTTGTCAGGGTCAAAGCCTTGTCCCAGCATACCTTCAATTCCCGATTTTATTATCCGGTAAATCCCTTTTAGGGCTCTCATTAAAGGCATGTTTAATACAAAGGACATCGTTTTTTGCATTATCATTTTTTCTTCCAAAAATCTTGCTTCTCTAATTGCATCTTTTAAATCTTTAGACGGTTTATCATGATCCAGGGTGTTAAATTTACTGTCAAAATCTTTTTTAAGTTGTTCATCTATTGTAGTTGCCATCATCAAATCTTTAAGAGAAATGGTATGACATCCCAACAGTTTTCATATTACCATTTCCTCCTTTTCTTCCAGGCTAGATGCTGCCGCAAATACCGCGCATCCCGCTCTGCCTCTTGATCGTAATAGCCGCCATAATTAGGTGAAGGCAAGAAGATAAATGCTTGAAGTTAACTTAGATGTTCCTTTGATTGATGATATGATATCTAATTCGAAATTTTCAGCACCATGCATTATGAAATTACCAGTCTCAATACGAATATGATAACCTTTTTCAGGACAGGTATCTTACATAATTTGTTAATAGTTATAAAAAAACATCTGGTGCTAATATGTATTGACACAAGATGCTTATATTTATGGTATATTATGCTATTATTTTTGTCAATCTTTCGCTTGCCTTCAGGTAAATTTCAGAGGTTCCTAAACCGAGGTGTTCTCTGCTAGTTCCTTTATTCTATTAATCCTTTTCAGTAATGTATTCTATTTCACACCAGCAATTACAATTCCGAGCGGAAATGTGATAGTAAGAAAAGAAGCGGTACCAGATATTATTCCATAGGTATAAAAACTCTGAAACGCGCACCGGCGCCCAGCTTACTGGCCACCTTAATACGTCCGCCATGACGCAAGACAATAATTTTGGCTATATGAAGACCCAGGCCGTGGCCTCCCTTATCCCGTTCTCTTGCAGCATCAACCCGGTAGAAACGGTCAAAAATATTGGGCAAATCCTTTTCCGGAATGCCTCTCCCATTATCAATCACTGCCGCTGCTGCACAGCTGCCGTCCCGCTCTAAATTTAGGGTAATATTGCCGCCCGGCTCGGTATATTTTATAGCGTTATCCACAAATATTCTCAAAGCTTGCTTGATCCTGTCCCTGTCCCCGTTAACAATTATGTCAGGCTCTATTTGGCTCTCTATATTATGCTTGGTCTCGAGCATCCGTGTATCCCGGACCAACTCCTCCATAAGCTCGCTCATATTAAACTTATTTTTTATAAGAACCATAGTGTTTTTATCGTTTCTCGCAATGAAAAGAAGCTTATCCACAAGGTCTTGCATATTTTTCGACTCTTTGTTTATAGCTTCAATTGACTCATGGAGGATTTCCTTATCTTCCTTGCCCCATCTGTCAAGCATCCTGGCATATCCCTGTATCACCGCAATAGGTGTGCGAAGCTCATGGGAAGCATCCGAGACAAATTGCTTCTGTTTCTCAT
>JBMNTI010000182.1:0-4177 GCA_050945655.1 Acetivibrionales bacterium
TTTTCCTATGATGCTAACAAGAAATGCAGTTTTATTTCCAGTAGCTAAACAATCATATTTACAAATACAGGTAAAAACCGTAAAATCTTATTGACCGAAAACTGTCAAATTTATTTTATCATTCACAAGAGTCCTTAGTAACAGATAAAGAGGCTTACAGTAATGGTAGAATAAAGGGAACAGTTGCAATAACAACTTGTGGGATTGCATCAGGAATTGAAGGTATTAGTAACCTACCCAAAGCCTTTAATGCAATCAAAAAAGCTCCTTTGCTTTTGAAAGCCACTACAGATTTTGGAGAAGTTGTTGTAGTAGTAGTTAGTACTTTGGAAGAGCTTGTTGCAATTCCCCAGTTACTGGGTGGCGTTATTGGTATAGGAAACGGATTAGGCCAGAGTATAAGTTTTATTAATAGTGAGGGAACGAGTAGTACTCCAAAAGTTTATAATGCAAATGGAGACCCAGCGTTAAGGGCAACACGAAGACCTACTTTTGATAGCTGGGTAGATGACGGTGTAGAAGTAAATGGACAGACTTTCAAGATGAATCAACATGCAGAGAATAGTCTTTTCAAATCAGGTAGAAAAGACATTATGCCTGATGATATTATAGATGCACTTCTTACAAAGCCTCAACCTGCAAATCCAGGTAGTGTTATGTATGTAAATCCATCGACTGGAACGAAAGTATACGTTAATCCTACCACACAAGAGATTGTTGGAGTTCAGCCTATTAAATTTATAGATTAGGGGTGAAGAAGATGGTTAAATTAGTTGGAATAGTTTCCGATTCATTTACAAACGTAGAAATATCTTATATACAAGAAATAAAAACATTTAACATGGTAACAAATTTTATGGATGATTATTGTAAGCCATATGAGATTGCTACTGGTGCAATGATTTGGATTAATGATGATTCAATAATAGGGGAATTAGAATGTATTTTCCCTCCAATTATTCATCATGAACAGTGTTTTATATCTGAAAAAATTAAATTGCTTAATGGGATTCCAAAACTTAAAGTTGTTGGTATCAATGACGACATTTTTATTCAAATAAATGAATCAGGATATATCATTTGGCTTACAAAGGAATGTGATATAGACTTACAGATTAATACAAATAATATTGATTTTTTGTTTTGCGACGAACAATTAGTAGCCATCAGGATTTATAGTAATAATATAAATGATTAGAGTGTCAAAAGACACCCCCAATAAATTATATTGTAGCTGCTAATCTATACTGTCAAAAAACTGACGGTGTTAATTTTCCTTGATTTGCTTGGCTTTTGCTTTATCCAAACCCTCTTCCAAAAGTGTGCCAGAAGCTGCATCCGTTCTGTTGCTAAAGCTTCTGCTTTTTTCTGATCTCTCATGTTAATCTCCTCCATTAATTGATTGTTAACATGAGTCTATCTCTTATCGTTCAGGTCACAAAGGCAGAACGGGTATGTATCCAATTATTTAAATTCACAATAGTTCGGACAACTCGAGCCAGCCATCCTTCGGCATTTCCTACATGATGCCATAATCTTTGGAGCAAAAACATTGAATCATAGGAATCTTTCACAGAGCCTTTCTCTGTTTGTATTGCAATAGATACCATACAGCCTGAAAAATGATGCGCTGACTTTTTAAACCAAGCTTTCCACCTAAAAAGTGTAGAATCATCAGCAGACACTGATGTAGCCTTGTCATCCGTTACTACCGATTCAATACAATTGCTGTCATATCTCTTGTAAGGTATGATTAAATCTGGAAGCTCATGATGTATCTTATTGCAGGTCTTGCAGCGTAGCCGCCGGATGCGTAATTTGATAATATCTCCAAAACTGTCCTTAACTTTTCTAACCCGGCTTCCAATGCATTTTAATTGGCTATTACAACAGGGACAAATACTCTGCTCCTTACTACTAACAAAAAACTCCGGATTTATTGTTTTCAACAAGCACATAATCTGATATCATAATCATGGATTAATGACTCGGGACGCTCTTGGTGTTATTGCTAGAACAGGTTCACAAAAACAAGGGCGTCCTATCCTTTCATTAGAATATGGTCATTATATCCATCTATATTCGGTCAGGCAATACCATCAGCTTTTGGGCTTTTAAGATTAGCTAAAACACCGAAACAAACTTCTATTGATAAAAGGACATTACGCACTATGTCTGAGTTCTCCTACTGCTATTTTTAATAATTAATTCCTGCGTGTTCTCCGAGGTCAACAAATCCACTGTTTAGTGCAAAAAGCTACTTATGGACGGAATATACCTTCAAATCTTGACCCATAATGTATTGAAGGTCTAGCCCGTCCGACAATGAGGACGAGCTCTTTGAAGGCGGTGGGGGTGGCTCCAAAGATATATGAAAATAAGTCGCATTCAAATTATTGACAACCTTAATTATATAATATACCATAAATATAAACATCTCGTGTTAATACATATTAGTACCAGATGTTTTTTATAACTATTAACAAATTATGTAAGATACCTGCCCTGAAAAAGGTTATCGTATTCGTATTGAGACTGGTAATTTCATAATGCATGGTGCTGAAAATTTCGAATTAGATATCATATCTTCAATCAAAGGAACATCTAAGTTGACTTCAAGCATTTATCTTCTTGCCTTCACCTGATTATGGCGGCTATTACGATCAAGAGGCAGAGCGGGATGCGCGGTATTTACGGCAGCATCTAGCCTGGAAGAAAAGGAGAAAATGGTAATATGAAAACTGTTGGGATGTCATGGGAGGATTGCGCTGATTATTGGAAAAAGGATGTCTATAATAAAAATGTTAAACCATTGTTTGATGCATTCAGAGAAGCGGAGAAAGCAATTGCCCTGGTTGAGGAGACCGAGGGCATAGGCTCACTTGAAATCTCCTTAACCCTTGATGAGATCGAGGAACTGGATGAAAAACGCAAAAAATTAGCGTCTTTTTGCGATGAAATCCATTACGAAATCAGCCAAATGGTGGACAACCCCTTTACCGCCAGAATAGCAGAATTGCTTGAAGCTGCTTATGCGCTTGACCCTTCCGATTTCAAAGCAGAAACATCAGGCACAACGTATAATCATACCATTTCTCTTAAAGATTTGATGATGGCAACTACAATAGATGAACAACTTAAAAAAGATTTTGACAGTAAATTTAACACCCTGGATCATGATAAACCGTCTAAAGATTTAAAAGATGCAATTAGAGAAGCAAGATTTTTGGAAGAAAAAAAGATAATGCAAAGCATAATTATGCTCTCGCAGATCGATTTTGCAGAGAATTTTGATAAGATAATAAAAGCAAGCCGGGATTTCTTTTCATCTTTATATGATAAAGCCATAGATACATTAAGTAATCTGGGTGAACTTATTAATGGTAATCAGAAAGCGGAAAAGGAAGATATTAATCAAGAATACATAGGAGAAATAAATAACCCTGAAGATTTGCCGGGATATGAGCAGGAAAAGTCAGTATTGCAGGCATTGGAGAAGATTAAAATGAGCCTTCCTGAGGATGGTTCGATACACTTTTCGGAGCTGCGTGAAAACGAACTTGAATTAATAGGATATACCATGGGATTAAGCAAGGCGGATATTGAAGATATTAATAATTTATTGCAGAAGATAGAGGCATGGAGGATAAATCACGGACTGGACAATCCGAAGGAAGGGTTATATAGAATAGACAGAGCGCTATTAGAAAGCATTCAGAAAGAGTTAAGAGAAGAAATAAAAGAGCGGGAAGAATATAGAGAAAAGGTATATAATCTATACATAGAAATGCATGCAAGATATGAGGAACTTCTTGAGAAGGCAAAGACAGGATCGTATTGGCAGGAGTTTG
Source organism: Acetivibrionales bacterium (assembly GCA_050945655.1). Classification (GTDB taxonomy): domain Bacteria; phylum Bacillota; class Clostridia; order DSM-8532; family DSM-8532; genus DTU059. The sequence continues at coordinate 3,852 of JBMNTI010000182.1, forward strand.
AAAGATCACCTGATGGAATTTTATACGGACAGAAACCGGAGTATATATTTAATCTGGAAAAAGAGAATCCGGATGCATTAAGATTAAGGTATAAGGAATTTTTACCGAAACAAATGCTGGAAGCCGGATTTAACTTTACCGGAATAGAACAATTAACAGACCGTGATACGACGTTGAAAGAATACGTCAATACAATGGGGCCGATATGGCAATTAATGCAGGAATATCGTACTATAGATGATGACCTGAGAGATATAAGCTTATTATTAGTTATACTCAGTGCGTTTGCAGCTCCTATATCGCTGGCCTCGGGAGGAGCAAAAGCC
>JBMNTI010000183.1:0-4122 GCA_050945655.1 Acetivibrionales bacterium
GTTAAAATAGCCTCTACAGCTACCGGAATAAGAGTTGGTAGAGATTCAGCAATCCCGGTGATAATACTACCGATTGCTTGAATACCTGCTTGAAGCAGCTCCGGACCTGCGGTTGAAATTAAATTCACGATAATAGTTGGTAGTTGAGAAACGATATCAACGACCATCGGAAGCATATTTTTTGCGAATGTAATGGTAGTCTCTCCGAGTGCTGCAAGCGCAGGACCAATGTCTTGCCCTGTTGCCATTGCCCCCATTAGATTTTTAAAGGCACTGCTCATGGCATTCATGGATCCTTGGTAAGTCTCGGCCGCTTCTTGGGCTGTAGTACCGGTTATCCCAAGTTCTTCCTGTATAACGTGGATTGCTTCATAAACCTCATTAAGGTTTTCTATGTTGTATTCAACACCAGTTAGCTCTTGAGCATCTGCCAATAGACGCTCCATTTCTGTTTTGGTACCGCCATAGCCAAGCTTCAAATTATCTAGCATCGTATAGTTTTGCTTAGCAAAACCTTGATAGGCATCCTGGATTGATCGCATTGAAGTGCCCATCTTATTGGCATTGTCAGACATATCGACCATTGCCATATGAGCAACTTCGGCAGCCCTTGCGGTATCGCCTCCAAGAGACTGAAGCAAAGATGCAGAAAAACTTGTGACATTCTCCATGTAGGTATTTGCAGATACCCCTGCGGTTTTGTATGCCTCATTTGCATACTTCTTGACAGTATCTGCATTATCCTTAAAGAGTGTTTCAATTCCTCCTAAAGATTGTTCAAGTGCTCCACCTTCTGTGAGCGCCATTTTTACTATTTTTCCAATGCCTGCAGCAACAATAGCTGTTTTAATAGCTGATGCAATATTGCTTCCGACTTTTTTGCCGGCATCTAAACCAGCGCTATCAGCTTCAGGACCAAGTACCTTGGAGATGCTGCCACTTATTCCTCTGGCAGAAGGCATTATTTGTACATAAGCTTGTCCTAATTCTGTTGCCATTTCATCTCCTTTCTAAAATCTCTTGCAATAATTTGTTTCGTTGCTCCTCAAATTCCTTGCCGGATTCGAAAAGATCTAAGTCACTCTCTTTTTCAAACAAAAAATCCATAATTGGTTTTGGACGATTGCGTCCTTTTGTTGCATCTTTTGTTTGAGCCCACACCAATAAACTGAGACGATCTACAGCAGCAGCCATAAGTAACGTATCAACAGATACCTTAGCTTTAGCAAGCCGTTTTTTTATGCGAGAATCCTCCCTTAACCCTGAAGCTAAAGTTGCAGCTAGGGTTAAAGGGAACGCTTTATAGTTATAGATGTTATAAGTCTCAGCAAAGTCGCAGATGAGAGCATCTTCATCTTCCCGGATCATTCCGGCAAGGATTAGGAGTTTTTTCCTTGATTACCACCAGTAAAGATTTCGAGGATTTCATTGCTGACAATATCGGTAGGCACAACACCGGTTTCGGTCCTAAGGTGGTCAAAAAGTCTTTTCTTTTGTTCAGAACCGAGAAGCAAAGTGACTACTAAGGGCAGCTTCATTGGATTGCCTTCAACTTCAGATAATGCTTCGAGTAGTTCAAAGTTATTAAGAGTTTCATCGGGGATTTCGTACTCAAATCCGGATTTTGTTTTACCTTTCAGCATTTAAATTTTCCTCCACTAAGCCGCATAGATTGCTACTGTTACCGGTGAAGCCGGGAAATCATAACTGCCAAAGTCCGCAATAAGAACAGTGGCATTACCTTCTGTCGGGTTAGAAATAGCAAGGCTCCAATTCTTACCGGAACCAGTCAGAACTCCCTTAGTTGCTCCCGTCAGTGTAATGTGGCTTGCTTGCAGTCCGGCTATATCTCTGCTGAATGTCAGTTTGATGTAAGCCGTATCAACAGATCCGCTGGCTCCGCCTATTTGTTCGGCAATAAATGTTACACCGCTGGCTCCTGCTTCTATGATGTACTCGTAGTGTGTGTTTCCGTTTGAATCGGGGGTTGCAAAGACCGTTGTTTCATATCCGACAGCTGATTCATCAGTATAAGAGATATCTCCAACTTCCGTTACATTTCCATTTGGAATTACTATGCGCTTCAGAACACCGCCGCGCATTATCATGTCAAAGACCCATACGAAGGCCTGTTGTGCTTCGTTGTTGGCTTTGATGCTTATTCCTGAGTCTAAGGTCCCAGTAACATTAGTCTCGCCGTATACCGACTTAATTACATCGGGATTCAAGTGTTCTATAAGTGTGAATTTAAACGTGTCAGGTTTTGCTGTCTGATAAGCATAGACAACATCTCCACCCCACGCTTTTATTGTGTTGGTTTCCGGGGAATTACTGTTTACTAAACCGTCTTCGCTGACATATCCCAATGAAACATAAGCACTCGAAAGAGCGCTAACAGCATCAGTGGGTAATGTCGTACCAAGAGGAGCGCGGAAAATGGCGCCGCCTACTTTTGGTTTTCCAACAGTTACATTTCCAGCATTTGCCATATTTTTCTCCTTTTAATAATGTGTAATGTCGTAAACCGCTTGATAGCGGTATTGTTTTGTTGTTGTGTCCGTAAAGTTGTAGTCGCTATTCAGTCGGACATTGCCAATCTCATCCAGCTGGATAAGATCTTCCACTGCTGTCTTAACAAGTTCGTTCAAGACAGCAGATTCATAAAGACTTTCTGCATAGGATTGAAAAGCGAAAGTTGAACTTTTAATGTGATCTGATTTTCCGGATCCTGTTTTTTCGACAACAACGAATCTAGAAGGTGGTGATTCAGGAACTTCAAAGCTCACAGGAATCGAAAGTGCTGAATCTAAGTAATTTTTGATTACCAGCTCAATCATGCCCTCACCGCCTTCAATAGAGTGTTGTTTTTTAGATTTTCTTGTTTAGCTTCAGGGGTTTCCGCCCAGACCATAGCATTTGCACGATTTCTCCCTATATAAACGTCTTGAGAGAAACCTTCTCCACACTTCTGCCTGATTTCTGCAGCTGCAGAAGTTAAGACTGTCTGCATTTCTTTAGATTTCATCAAGTCAGACACGCCTTTACGATTTAATTTTATTTGTAGCTTATTCATAGAACTCAACCGTCACTTTCTTATTCCAATCCAACGGAATGAGATCCTCAATCCCTTCCAGTGGCGTTCCAAATACACGCCAGCGTTTTCCCCAGAAACGTACTTCTTGGTTTTCCCAGGTGTTTGTATCACCCTTTGGAATTGCGAGCGTATAGATGGCCCTTCGCCCGGTAAGATTAAGTTGAGTGATTATGTCGTCAGAATTAGTAGGGGAGACCAGGACATTTTTGACAGGGATTTCAACGTCTTCATAAATCGGAGCTTTAAACGGATCTTCGCCTACCTTACGCTTTTTAATCAATGTAACGGTGATTCCCTTAAGCATCGTCTATTCCTCCGTAATCAGTCCCATAAGGTTCAATAACACCAAGTCTTTGCCGTCTAAGTCCCAATCGTGCCAGCTCTGACCGTTTGATAAACAGTCCTCCTCCAGGAACTAAAAATGTCCCTGAAGTGCTATATCCAAGTGCTGATTCAGCTGATTGGATCATAGGTTCCTGATTAGTTGAGGTCATGAGTGTCCTCGCAACCACATCAACCGTGACAGACTTAACAACGCTTGCATAAGATGGGCTCTCTGAAACCATTGCATCTAAGTCTTTGCCTACTTTCTTAGCTTCGACACGCAAAGAATCGGAAACTACTTCAAGTAAAGATTCTGCTCTGGTAATCTCATCATTACTTAGTGGGCGCCAAAGTGTTATTAACTCATCAATCGTTGCAAAGTTTGCCATTTTATCACCTACTCAACTTCTACTGCATCAGATGCCATTATCACATCTATGATGTCTGATTTCTTTGTTGCTTTCCTTATATCAATCGCATGTTCTGCTGCGAATTGCTTTAATTCAGCAACCGTCAATTCAGACAATGTAATCACATCGTCATCATCCTCAGTTTCTTCTACTACTTCGACTACATTCTCAACTTCCTGGACTTCTTCTACCGGTTCCCTGACCGGAACCCAATCCGGGCCGGATATAGGACAGGGGCTATCTATGACAGCCCCTGTTTTAATGTTTTTGTAGCGCATATTGGTCACCGATTAT
>JBMNTI010000184.1:0-4107 GCA_050945655.1 Acetivibrionales bacterium
AAAAATTCATAGATGAGCTAAAAAAACAGGCGGATATAGACTCGGTTCTTAAAGACAAGAATTTAAACTCCACCATTACACTTGATGATTTCAGAAATGTAGTCAGACTCTTTATCGATGAAGAGTACGAAGGTACTGCCGACTCTATTGCCAGAGAAGCCATTGTATATGAGTTCACCCGGCTTTGGGCAAACAAGACAGGCAAAAATCTGGATGAGATCGCCACAATAAAAATGCTGATTTACGTGGATACCGATAAAATAGAAGCCAAGTACAATCATGCGATAACCGTAGCTTATTTGAAGGATATCGCAAGGGGGAGGGGACATGGAATTTTTGATCCTAAAACCGGCACTACCTACGGAGAATTGGCCACATTGGCATACTTTACCGATAAAGCAATTAAAAACAGTATGGAATCCGAAAACCTCGGAATTGTTAAAGGAAGGCTTGAAACCAGGGCTTCTTATGAAATAATGAATGAAAAAGTGATTTTTGATTTTGAATTGATGAGCCATTACACCTATCCCGTGGAACTAACATTTTCTTCAGGGCAACAATTCGAAGTGGTTATAACCGACGAGTCCGAAAATGAAGTCTATAGATATTCCGACGATAAATCCTTTACCATGGCTCTGGTATATAAAACTATTAATCCTGGGGAATCATTCACGTGGCAGGATGAATGGGACATGAAAAACAAGGTCGGCAAAAAGCTTTCGTCAGGCAGTTACAAGGCCGTAATTAATATCTTGGCCTCTACCGAGTCAGATGATGTGCAAATAGATGAGAACGAGCTTATCGCTGTCTTAGACTTTTCCCTTTGAGCAAACAGTCGGTACTGATTCATAATGAGAGCCTTAATAATCAAATGAATATCAACGCAATCCGTTTTGGTTTTTCGTATGTTTGTTTTACGCAACATATAAAGAAGGAATGTATTGATTGTATCTACATGAATACATCATACAAGTTAATATGAAAAAAGCAGGCGAGCCGGGCAAATCTGAGGTAAATAACCTTTTATTCCCCACCCGCCTGTTTATTCATCATTTGCAAGTCAGATCGTTAATAATGTCTCGGTTGGTCATCCCTTATACAGCAGCACGAATTGATCAGACAGATAACCGTAAGCAGCATGGTCAATACACCCAAGCCAATTAAAATTAATCCAATTATCAGCGAAACAGAAATTGCCAAAACACCTGCTATTATTAAAAACAGTGTAATAAGGGTTAACAGTAAGCAAAGCAAGCCGGGAATCTTCAAGCATTTTCCGAGGCAACCGATAACAAGCAATAATATACCGGCTACAATAACCCCGATTGTTATAAAACTAATGGCAAATCCGGTAGCTAGAAGAAAAACCCCCAGACCGACTAAAATCAAACCTATTACAGTTGTGGCAAAACATAAAATCTTTTTGCAATTTAACATATACATCACCTCCTTCGGCGCACAAATATGCGAATCAATACTTTTCACATTATCAGTATATTGTACAAGCCTACAGGAAGTTACAATTTTTTCTCTGTATACGTTGTTTAACAAGGTTTCTGTGCCTTTGCAGCAAAGAAATTTATGATACTTTTATGAATTATCTGATTTTGGAGAACAGGATGCGTCGGTACTTCCGGCTTGGTCTTCCGACACATCTTTTTCCCTGATGTTCTGGTTTTTATTTCAGCCGTTATCCACACTATAATAGGAATAATGATTTGAAAAGGAATTACGTAATAAGGATATATATCATCGAACCATTTAAACATTTGTGCCGAATCCTTGAATACAATTATAGAAAAAAGTGCCAGTAATGTGCCGACAGAAAGGCTTCCGTGAAGAAAGAAAGCCATTCTTCATTCTGGTATAGAGGTATACGATCTATAATGACGAATACTATACATACAATTACTACGTTCAAAGTATTCAGCATTCCTTAGTATCCAATCTTAATAGGCTTTGATAAAAGCCTCCTCACAATGCTCCATTAATAATACGCTTTCTCCACGTATTATTCCCGTAACAAGCTCATCAACATCACTTTGTTTTTCAGCATTATTGGCGAGCACTACTTTATTAAGTATTGATTCTATATTCCCTTTATAGTCTTTGGGAAGCGTACTTTGAATAACAGGCTGTATTATATTTCTGTTTGCCGTTTCCACACCTACCATACCATTAATAAAGAGAAGACAAAATCGGGCCTGGCTCTGCTCCTGATTTGTAAAAAATCTTACGTAAAAAGTATCATCCCCATGAAATATCTCCTTGAAAAGATCAACATTGTCTTCAAGGGATTTATGAAGTTTTTTTTTGTCCTTTATACTCCCGTTTTCAGGGTTTTGCATTGTATTTTTATCTTCTATCATACTCCACCCCTTTGTTGATGCCATACAGATGTACTAAATAATTGGCATGACTGTTAAGTATCTAATCGTACGAAAACTTACTTCACCTTATTTGCAGCCATAACAGAAAGATTACTTAAACTATTATTGCCAATCCGCAGACTAAAATATATAGAAAACAAGTTACGATCCTTTGTTTATGCTACAATATTAATAAACAATCATATAGATAGAGGTACGACATGAAAAGAGTATTAATAATTGGAACCGGGGGCACCATAGCATCTAAAAAGCATACTCTTGGGCTTAAGCCGGAGCTTACGATCGATGAACTAATAAAACTGATCAGTATCCCAAAAGAAATTTGTACCCTTGACGGCATGACCATAATGAACATAGACAGCACCAATATGACCCCGGATAAATGGTTTGTCATCGCAAGCCATATTAAGCAGAACTATGAGCTTTTTGACGGTTTTGTAATTACTCACGGAACCGATACTATGGCCTATACGGCTGCGGCTTTGACATATATTTTTCAAAACCTGAACAAACCGGTTATTATAACCGGCTCCCAATATCCTATTACCGAAACCTATACCGATGGAATTCAAAATCTTACCGAGGCTGTTTACTTTGCCATGGAAAGCATATCAGGTGTCTTCATCTGCTTTGACGGGGATCTTATTGCCGGAACCAGAGCAACCAAAATAAAGACAAAATCTTATGATGCTTTTGAGAGTGTAAATTTCCCGATAGTTGCCCAAATCAAACATCATAAGGTCCGGTACAATAACCAGATAAAAGATCAGTTCCTGCCGAAGGACAAGACCGGTTCCCTTGAAATCCGCACCAGATATAATGACCGTATTCTTGTTATCAAGATGATCCCGGGTATGCACCCCGATATATTTGATTTTATTAAGGAGCATTATGAAGGTGTCATAATAGAAAGCTTTGGTTTGGGAGGCATACCCAACAATGAAAAAAACATAGCAATAAAGCTAAATGAGCTGATAGAAGCGGGCATAGTCGTGGTACTAACCACCCAATGTCTGGAGGAAGGTGTGGAGTACGGCATATACGAGGTCGGAAGCTTACTTCCCCGGGATAAAATTATCATTGCCGGTGATTTCAACACCGAAACTCTGGTCGCTAAGACCATGATAGCAATGGGTAATTTCAATACCCTTAAAGATATTAAAGAATATATTGAAACCCCATATACATATCCGGTCTGAAATCTATTGAAACAACCGCAAAACTTGCTTAATTGCTGCTGCCGGTATTTTTTGCGCGGCCATTCTAAGAACATTCGCTTACCAAATATCATAATATAAATTGGATAAGCTTAAGAGAGAGGACTGAACTTTTTGAACAATTACTATAATTATAACTCTTACTCATCGCCTTATTACGCAGACTATCCGGTTTTTGTGCCCAGCGGTAATACATTTGATCCGTATAATTATTTTCAAAACCCTTATACAGCCAATATACCGTTTTATAATCCGAGACCTATGTCAAATCAATACGGTAATGTAATCCAGATGACGGATTATGGGCCTGCCCCATTTTCTATCAATATTGAACAGGCAACAAAGCAAAATACCAACTTCAGAACCGCTTTGTGGACGGGAAACCACCTGCAGGTTACCTTAATGAGTATAAATGTCGGAGAGGATATCGGACTGGAGAACCACCCGAATCTTGACCAGTTTATCCGCATCGAGCAGGGACAAGGATTGGCGGTTATGGG
>JBMNTI010000185.1:0-4085 GCA_050945655.1 Acetivibrionales bacterium
TAGCCATTGGCAGTCTATGATTGCCATAATGGGTTGAGTTCCTTTCGAATCAGCCTTTGTAATTGGTGGCTGGATTAGGCAGGAGGCCGGCAGAATGTGCCGGGTGGCTGCAGTGTTTTAAAACGAAATCATGTTACATTGAATAATAATCAGGGTAAATATATATATCATGTTTATAGGGGAATATTATGCTGAATCAGACATCTGCTCTTCAGGGCGGAAATGTAAATAAATATTCGATGTATATGAACATGAACGTGCAGGCAGGCTCTCTTCGGGATCCTGTTGATTCTCCTGTTGAAATAAATAAAGAACCTCAGATTGATAACCTTAAGAAATCTGATAAGGTGACAGAATGCCGGACTTGTAAGAACCGGAAGTATGTTGACAAATCAACTGATTCCGGAGTTTCATACCAGTCCCCTACCCGTATCGCTCCCGGGGCATCATTCGCCGCGGTCTCCTCCCATGAGCAGGAACATGTAACAAGTGAGCAGGTTAAAGCCGCGAATAATGGAAGAAGAGTGGTTTCCCAAACGGTTCAAATCTATATCGATACGTGCCCTGAATGCGGAAGGGCATATGCATCAGGAGGGAAAACGACTACTATAACTAAAGGTGAAGCCCGTAAACCTGATTATTTCATGGATAAGATGAATAAATTCTTCGAAGGCCACTTTGGTAATAAAGTCGATACATATATTTAACAAAGCTGGGTAATTAAAAATATATAGTCAGGGAGCTAAGGAAAAACGTAAGTATTAGAATTTCAAATCTCTGTATAAAAATAAAGCAAGGGAGTGTTGAAACTTTCCCTTGCTTGTTTTATATTTCATGGCTGTGCTACACCGTTGCGCTGCAGCGGTCACACAGAGTCGGATGATTGTGGTCATGGCCTACTGTTTCGGAGTAAACCCAGCAGCGATCGCATTTATTGCCGTCGGCCTCCAAAACCTCAACTTCCAGCTCGGAATTTCCGCTTTCAGCTACTTCCACCTGGGAGGTAATAAATACGGTAGGAAGTATATCAAGGTTTTCATTTATAAATTCAAAAAGTTCTCCGTTTGCCTTCAAAATGATCTTTGCTTCAAGGGGTTGTCCGATAAGTTTTTTGTTTCTCGCTTCTTCCAGAGCTTTCAGAACGCTGTCACGAACCTCAAGAATCTTACTCCATTTTTTGTCGAGAGCTTCATCTTCAAACTCAGCTTTAGCGTCAGGCCAATCATTCAGCATAACACTTTCTGTGTTATCCTTATCAGTGTGGGGCAGATACTGCCAAATTTCGTCTGCGGTAAAGGCAAGAACCGGCGCCAAAAGCCTCGTAAGGGTATCCAGAATGATGTACATGGCTGTCTGTCCTGATCGGCGAGCCTTAGCCTCAGATTTGGAAGCGTACATCCTGTCCTTGGTTACATCTAAATAGAAGCTGCTCATATCAATAACACAGAAATTGTGGATTGCGTGAAGCATAATATGGAATTCATAATCGGAATAAGCTTTCTCAATCTTTTTTACAAGCTGATTCAGCTTCAACAGAGCCCATTTATCCAGCTCTTCCATATCACCGTACGGGACACTGTCTTTATTTGGATCAAAATCGCAAATATTACCCAGAATAAACCTCGCTGTGTTGCGAATTTTCCTGTAGCTCTCGGTAAGCTGCTTAAGGATATCATTTGAAATACGGATGTCCACTTTATAGTCGCTGGAAGAAACCCAAAGCCTTAGAATGTCGGCACCATACTGTTTACAGACATCCATTGGGTCAATACCGTTGCCCAGAGATTTACTCATTTTTCTGCCCTGACCGTCAACCACATACCCATGAGTAAGCACCTGACGATAAGGAGCTTTTCCCCTGATTGCGGTGGCTGTTAAAAGGGATGACTGGAACCAGCCCCTATGCTGGTCGCTGCCTTCCAAATACATATCCACCGGCCAGCCTAAATCAGGGTTGACATCGGCTACCGCCATATGACTGGATCCCGAATCAAACCATACGTCCATGATATCGGTTTCTTTCGTAAATTCGGTGCCTCCGCATTCACATTTATAGCCCTCAGGAAGTATTTCTTTTGCTTCGTACTTAAACCATGCATTTGAACCCTCTTTAGCAAAAAGGGTCTTTATAGCGTTAATCGTTTGGTCATTTATGATCTCCTTGCCACAGTCTTTACAATAGAAAATCGGTATGGGCAAGCCCCAGAGACGCTGACGGGAAATACACCAGTCTCCGCGCTCCTCCACCATTTTGGTGATCCGCTCTTCTCCCCAGCCCGGTATCCATCTAACTTCCTTTATGGCCTCCAAAGCCTGTTTTCTGAATTTATCGATGGAGATAAACCATTGCTCGGTGGCTCTGTAGATTATAGGATCCTTACAGCGCCAACAGTGAGGATATGAGTGAGTAATTTTTTCCTCGGCAAACAGAAGGCCATTATCTTTAAGCGTCTGTAAAATAGCCTTATTTGCGGATTTATAATACAGCCCGGCAAAAGCTCCGGCATCCTTGGTCATATGCCCTTTGTTGTCCACCGGTACTACCACACCAAGCCCGGGATATTTTTTACAAACATCAAAGTCCTCGGCGCCATGGCCGGGAGCAGTGTGTACACAGCCTGAACCGGCTTCCAGGGTAACATGATCCCCGACAATAACAAGAGATTCACGCTCCAGGAACGGATGATCACAAACCATATATTCCAGTTCACTGCCCATGATCTCGCCAAGCACTTTATATTCGCTTATGCCTGCCGCTTTCATAACATTTTCGGCCAGTTCCTTTGCTACGATATACCGCTCGTTATTAGCCTCTACAACAGCATAGATAAATGCAGGATTTAATGATATGGCAAGGTTGCCCGGCAAAGTCCAGGTAGTGGTTGTCCATATGATAACATACAGGTTTTCAAGGGAATCGATAATACCCTTTAGCTTGCCTTTGTCGTCTTTCACCGGGAATTTTACATAAATTGAAGTTCCCGGATCATCCTGATATTCGATCTCTGCTTCTGCCAGAGCCGTCTCGCAGGAAGCACACCAGTAAACCGGACGCATTCCCTTATAGATGCATCCAAGCTTTGCCATTTCCCCAAATACCTCAATTTGTTTTGCTTCAAACTCTGGTTCCAACGTAATATAGGGATTATCCCAATCACCTATAACTCCAAGGCGTTTAAATGATTCCCGCTGAACATCCAAATACTTTCTAGCTATTTCTTCACAAGCTTGTCGGAAAACCACCGGCCCTACTTCATGACGGTTCAGCCCCTTTTCTTTAATGGCTTTCAATTCTGTCGGAAGGCCATGAGTGTCCCAACCTGGAATATACGGAGCAAAATATCCTTTCATATCATAGTAACGAACTATAATATCTTTTAAAACCTTATTTAAAGCCGTACCTAAATGGATGCCTCCATTTGCATAGGGAGGCCCGTCGTGAAGCACAAACTTTTTACCCTTATGTCTGTTCCTTTCAAGGCGCTTTTTATATAGATCATTATCCTGCCATAACTTCACCATTCCAGGCTCTTTTCCAGGAAGCCCCCCCCGCATGGGGAAATCAGTTTTAGGCAAATTCAGTGTTTTTCCGTAATCCACTGACATTCTATCAATCCTCTCCTTTTATGTTTGACTTTACAATCGTCATAAGTTTATAATCACGGGCATCTAATGCCCTTTTGCTGTTCTAAAGCCACAACTCCGCTCAATCCTGAATATTCATAAAAACACTAAAAAAGCCTTCATCCATGTATGGGACGAAAGGCTCCATTCGCGGTACCACCCAAATTACAGTTACAGGCATCCTTCTTAAAACTGTCACTCAAAGGCATAACGGCCCTTCGCCGGCTCACCTTAATCAAACGGATTTTACGTCATTTCGGGCTGCTGCTTACGGATGATTTTCAGATTCTTTTATCCTGCGGGTTTCCACCTGGGTTCCTCTAAAATTAAACCTTTTCCCTGCTCTCTTTAAGGATAATAATTAAGAATCTTACTCTTCCGATCATCGCATTTTTTCATTTTATTATCCAATAGATTATATTATCAAAAGACAGCAAATGTCAAGGCTTGTATACTTTATA
>JBMNTI010000186.1:0-4044 GCA_050945655.1 Acetivibrionales bacterium
CATCGGCTTCGGGAGAATTTATGCCCAACAACTCACATCCGGCTTGAGTAAATTCATTCTGCCGGCCTCCGCCCAATTCGTCAAAGCTGAAGGTGTTTCCTATATAGCAGCATTTTAAAGGAAGCACTTCATCCTTGAGCTTTGTGGCAGCAATACGCGCCACGGGAACTGTAAGATCCGGTCGTAAAACCAGCAGGCGGCCCTTTGAATCGCAGAATTTATACATACTTTCCTGCTTGATAAGGCCTCTCTCCCCGCCAAAAGTATCGTAATATTCTAAGGTAGGAGGTTCGATTTCACTATACCCGTTGAGCTTAAAAGTTTTTCTTATCTTGCTTTCAAGTAGCCTTTTCTGCCTGCACGACTCAAAAAGTATATCCTGAACTCCTTCCGGCGTATAAATATTCCATCTTCTCATACCAAAACCTCGTTTCGTCAAACCATACTTTATTACTTTAGCACATTAGCGTACTGCATTATTTATTTTATATATATATGTTAGCTATGTCAATAGGGAGATTAAACCTCCCTCTTTGAATCGATTGCCGTACTATGTTTGTTCACACTGTTAAACCATAGCCCCAAAGAGGGGTGGTTAAGGATTAATTGCTATAATATGTTTGTTAGCACTATAGGCCGGGATGAAAAATAAATACTTGCTCAGGGAAATACTTTTATCGTCGTATATCGCATATGGTGACACAATAAAGCCGGTAAAAGATTTCTTAAAACCAGCGTTTACTGCTAATCTTTGATAGAAGATAACCCAAACAGGCTGCCGGCCAGTCCGAGAATAATACCCACACCCATAAGGACAATGGAAATGCCCCTCAACAGATTGCCTTTAGGCGGCAGAGGAATAAAGGGTATTGTGCCGCCCATGGCTGAATATCCGTGATGGATAACCAGTGCCATAATAAATAATGTCATAATTCCCGCCCCGATAGTAATCAGCAAGCCTACACATATGAAAGGGAATCCGATAAACATTCGTGAAGCGCCTAAAAGCCGGAGTGTTTTAATTTGGTCTTTGTTATTGTAAATTCCCTGTCGGATCATATGGGAAATAATGATCACTGTTGTTATGACCACTGCAAATATTATCAGATAACCAATAACATTCAGTCCCTCTATCATACTGTTGATTCTCTCCAGAACACCTCTGTTGTCTCTGATAGAATCAATTGATTCAAAGCTTTCCACTTCTTTTAATATGGGATCTATCCGGCCGGGATCGATCCTGATTTCTATGTATGTTTTAAAAGGATTCTCCTCAAAAAGTTCTAAAATACCCGCATCATTTGCAAGAATTTCTTGCATCCTGTTATATGCCTCAGTCTCACTAACCACCCTGGTACTGACAACACCATCCAGTTTACCTAGTTTCTCGGTTAGGGCATGTACTTCTTCTTCAGCCATGCCTTCGATAAAAAATGCGCTTATTTCCGCCTCTTCCTCCAGCATCTTAACCAGACGGGAGGAAATACTCCAGCCTGTCACCACCGATGCCAGCAAGAATAGAATCAGAACAGTCCCCAAAAATGTGAAAATATTCGAGAGTAGATTGGAACGAATGATCCTTCCGGCTTCCTTAAAGAAATATCCAGAATTTGCTATAAAATTTTTCATTCGCCATCACCCCGCTTTTCAACAGAAACAGTACCGTGATCCATTTGAATGATTGTAAAATTTTTTTGATTTTCAATTAAATGAGTTGCATGCGTCGCCACAATGACCGATGTGTTATTCTGCCGGAAAGAAGCTAGGATATTGAGAATGTTGACCGCATTGTCATGGTCCAGATTTCCTGTAGGTTCATCAGCTAAGATCAGCTCCGGCTTCCTTGCAATTGCTCTTGCAATAGCTACTCTCTGAGCTTCGCCCCATGACAGGTTTTCTACCGTGGAATGGGCTTTATGTGAAAGCCCCACCTTTTCAAGGGCATGGGCTGCATTCTCTCTCATTTCCTTTCGGGAAAAATCTAAAAACCGGATTCCCATTAAAACATTTTCCATGGCGCTTCTGCCGGGAACTAGCTTAAGCTCCTGGAATACCGGCCCTACTCTCCGGCGCATCCGTCTAATATCCTCCGGTTTTACTTCCCAAAGAGATTTGCCTAAAACCTTTACTGTTCCTGAGGTAGGGTATTCCATTCCCATAAGGAGTTTTAACAGGCTTGTTTTTCCCGATCCGCTGGGACCGGTAATGTATGCAAGCTCCCCCTTACCTATGATTAAATCAATATTGTTCAGCGCCAATGTTCCGTCCTGGTATCTTAATGATACCTCTTTTACTTCAATCATACCGATTTACCTCACAAATAGCTAAAAGAAAGATTTTATTTTATACTCTATAAATCCATCCTTCATCTCTACGGATTGCAAAGTTATCTCACCTATAAGCTTACTAAAATCAATTAATAAGTACCCATCTCTGAATAGTTCTTCTATGGAGGCTTTTTCTAATCCCATGCCATAGAAAGTACCTTCTGTTACTTCAAATTTTAGTGTGCTTTCATTTTCAATTGCCATAGTACCGCATAATAATAACTGTATATCAGGTATTTCCATTTGAATTCTTTCAGGATTTATGTCGAAAACCATTTTGGGAAGCTTTGAGTCCTTTTCTACAATTTCATTGATTAAATCCTCCGTAACAGAGCCTTTTACAGACAGAAAATCAAAGCTTATATTAAAATCTGCCATAGAAAGATTAGATCCATAAAATACTCTGGAGAATTCTTCCGGGATATCTGAAAATAACGCCTTTGCTTCGCTCCATGCCTGATCCAGCCTATCCAGCTGATCCTGATATTTCATCTTTTCGTTAGAAAGAGAGTTGAGGAAGATTTCCTGCTCCTGCTTTAACTGCAGTTTTTCAGTTAAAGCTCTTTGCAGATCCTCCCTGTTATTTTCCAGCAAAATTTTATTGGATATCAATGTTTCCCGTTCAGATACCAGTATGTTTTTTTCCTCTTTGAGCGATTGAAGCAATTCACCTGTGTTACCGGAAAGAGTTCTGATAACATTCAGCCTCTTTATAAAATCCGTTAGATTTTCTGCCGATAATAGGATTTCAAGAGATGAAGCCGGCCCGTTTCTCTGATAAGCTATCAGCACCTGCTCCAATATCTTAAGCTGTTTATCATATTCCTCTTGTCGTTTATCAATATTACTTTCCGTCATGGAAATTTCTTTTTCCAGGGATTCGGATTGATGCTGCAACTCTCCTATTGTTCTGCTCATTTCATCGATCTCCTGAGAAAGAAAAAAGAGTTCCTCTAAAACGGCCTTTTCTTCCATTGAAATATCTTCAAGTGTTTGCCGGGGATTGGAAATAGTATCTGTCTGCCCTGATACCGCAGCGATAAATATTAAGGTAAAGCATAATATCAATATAAGACCGGTCATAGATCTTTTCAACTTAGCCATGCCCCCTTAAACAGAATAGTATAATCCAATACATAGTTCCAATAATTATTAATCTATTATAACATGTAATCTTTCATATAAAGGAGTATTAAAACAATAACACTGATATTTGAACTCGTCGCCAATGTTTTTGTTAGATTGTAAATACTTAAAAACTCACCAAACTCGCTGATTTTTCAAGGCCGAGAAATATTAATACGAGAAATTTTAATAAAGATTAGATATATTGTGCAGTAAAAAACATTGTAAATGATAGCTTTTGAAAGGGTGAAAAAAGGGGGCCGTCCTGTAAACTCAGCATGAAAAGCAATTTAAGACAAGCCCCCGGTAGGTCAGCCGTTTTTTTGCTGTGCCCGCTTGGTATCATGACCAGTTCCCGGTACCGGTTCTCCCCGGTTATCCTTTGGCGGACTGGTGTCAGGATACCGTTTTTCATTGTATTTATGCTTTTTCGCCGACATATGCTCCCTCCTTTGTTTTTTATGTATGTTGCCGCTATGAATTTTTGGTATATATTAAGCCGGTTATATGATAAACTTATGTAGACACCATTCAAGGAGGAAGTATGAAAAAGTTTTTTAAAGGAATCGGTGCTGCAGTAGGATATTTCGCT
>JBMNTI010000187.1:0-4013 GCA_050945655.1 Acetivibrionales bacterium
CTAACAGAACATGTGTTCTTATTACAATATCATGAACTATATGGAAAATCAAGTATGATTTGGGCAACACCAGTTCTGACGAGTAAAAAAATTAGATAACGGTTTTCAACCCAGTTTGCTCAAATGAATTTTATTGTTTTTCCTTATCCACTTTTCTTTCAAATCATCAGGAAATCCAGTTTTATTACATGGAAAATCCTTACATTCAAAACAAAAATGGATATTCTGATTTTTAGTGCATTCTGGTACAATACAATTTGAACCCATACAATGGTCTTCTCTACAACCATTACATTTAGCATCTGCAAGATATTCCAAAACCTCTTTAAAATCACTATATTTCCCTGAAATAGGCCTGGAGCTAGAACAACTCTCTAAAAAAGAATCATAGGAACCCAAAACATATAAAAGTTTCTTTGCAGATTCATTTATTACTCCATTTTTCATTGCATCACATGTATAACAAAGTAGTCCGCAAGGTGCAATCAATCTTAACATTTCATTTTTCTCCATAGTTTATCTCGCCTTCCAATGTTTTTTAAATTGGCGACCACGATAGCCACCGCTTTTCCTAGTATGGCAGCTAACGTCTACGACTTGTAGAAGTCCGCGGGCCTTAAGCCGGACACTTCTTCCTGAGCCTACTCCTGTCTGGCGGGTCATGCCTGACTTAGGCCTGTGGATTTGGGTCGGAACGCCGGAACTTTCCAACTCAATATAAAATTGTCTATGAATCCACTTTATATACCCAGGTTTATATGTCTTATTCAATAAAAATATTAATCCAATAATTCTTTTTACTGTCTCATTAATACTCAATCTAGCAGAAAGAATGTCTCCTCGCTTAGTACATAGATCAATAAGGTCTAATTCCCAATTAAGTGTTGTCCATTGATATGCAAGTTTATATTTCCATACATTATCAGGGTAGTAACTAATCTTTTTTCTAAAATCATTTAATATTCCAAGCCCATCATAAAATACTTCTCCGGATGTTAACTCTAAAAGTTTCTGTTCAGGTATTAGAAGCCATTCAAAATCCGAATAATGTGTTGCCGCAGAATAGATTGGTGTAAGAATTGTTTTGTGCTAAAAATTCAAGTCCTATTTTTATTGCTGTGTGTAACAAATCTTTTGTATTACTATTATTGTTTAATTCTATGAAGAAATGTCAAATTCCTTCGTGGCGCTTAGCTACCGCATGTCTACGGGCTTGCCCCGGTGCCAGATATAGCGAAATGGAAGCGAAGCAACATTTAGCTGTATCGTATCTGTATTGCTGAAGCTCCAATTTCAAATTCATTTGTAGCGTTAACAAATAGTTTTTGTGACTCAACATCATTCCAACCAAATCGTTTTTTTTATTATTTTCACAAACATCCTTCCTACTTCAGAGCTAATTTCACATAAACTATTGGATTCCCGAATCAATGTTCGGGAATATTTCTAAACATATTGGATTTACGAATACTGGTTCGTGAATCCTTCCTTTAGACTTATATTTTTCATTTCTTTTTATTGTAATTTATCATCTTATATAATGGACTCTTAATTTTTCTTATGCTGTTTTTTGTTACAAATGTTATTTTTAAAAAAACATTGCAGAACTCAGTAGTGCTGCAGAAAATAAAATACAAAAAGTCAATAGTAAGTCTTAAATAACATAGTTTTGCTGCTTATATACTCCTGCCTTGTCATCGAATAACAAACATCATCGCATACACTACCATCATACAACGTGCTAGCACCTCTAATAGTACCTTCATAATGAAACCCGCACTTTTCAATTACTCTTTTCGAACGATTATTAAATGGATAATGATAAACCGAAAGCAAATCTAGTTCTAATTCCTCAAATGCATACTGAATAACCCTTTTAGCTGCTTCTGTTGCTAAACCCTTTCCCCAGTAAGGTTCAGCCAAAACATAGCCTAACATTTTAGCTTTTTTATTATCGCGTTTTCTATCATGGTGCAATCCAATTGATCCAATAACTCTGTTGGTCTTCCTATCAGCAATCGCCCATACTTCGTCTTTTTCCATAAATTCTTTAAGTATCTCGGATGACTCTTCTTTACTATCATGGGGTTTCCAACCGGCATTAGGTCCTACATTTGGATTTTTAGCATATTCATAAAAGTCATCTAGATCATCTTCTTTGAATGGCCGCAAAATCAATCTTTCACTCTCCAAAACATCCATACAAATACAATCCTTTCCGTATAAAATTGCATTTCAAGTGCACTTTAAAAATTTACTTATTGTTCAACTTTCCATATTTTATAGAAAAATATCCTATTAAAGCCATCACTATCGAAATCAAAAGTAGTGGCACGATTGCAAATATAGTCATCCCTGTCCTTGATAAAACTAGAAGTACACTATCTAATTCAATTTCAGGGGCTGCTTTCCATCGGTGTACTCCCTTCCTACAATTTCTTCCGTTTACTCTCTCTGCGAGCATTCAACAATTGAGATGAAAGGCTGGAGCTCCCCTCTTGTTTTTCAGATCCAGGTTGGCTTGGTTTTTCTTTTTCTTTCGTTATTGCTTCAATTGACACTTCTATATTATCTGTTACTAAAGGTTGTGTATCAGACCTGCGATAAAATCCTTCACTTGCAGCAGAGATCTTGCTTTTACTTCTTCCTTTCCACATCCTCAAATTCAACCTTCTTATGACAATATCAAATATAAACAGGATTAAAGCTAATATCAATAACCCAGGCCATATCTCGGTCTGTGTCCATACTGGTTCCAAATCATCTTCAAAAACTTGGTTGGGTGTATCCAATATTTCCCCTCCAGCTTGATTTACAATTCTCTCAAGAATCTCCCTGGAACCACTCTGCCTTATATCATATTCGGGAGAATAAGTAACTGCCAAACCGGTATCTAGGGTATTAACAATCTTCCCATTCTTCCATTGCTCTACGCGAACTAAATATACTCCTGGAGTAGAAACATCGAAATCCCCTTTATACTTTCCCGGCTCTGTTACATTCAAGTTTATTTCCTGTTCACTTCCATCTGGTCCAACCACCATCGCTTTACTATCTAAAGTCTCATCCAGATTTTCTCCTAAAGTAACTTCCACCGTTCCGGTATCCCCTGCACGGGATGTTTGAACAAGTCCTTGAGAACCATCATCAGATGGCAATATTCTAGAGATAACATTCAACCAAAAATCTTGCGCCTGTTCCCATTGTAACCAATCCTCCGTCCATGCTCCTCTTAAATCGCTGGTCCATGCTATTACTCGCCCCAAGCCATACTGCCATTCAGCTAGGACTGGATCCATCCGATCGCTTGACAGTGAAATTTCAGCAGTATTCTTAGGGAGGGTGGCAATATATCCATGAAGTAGAGGAAAACCCTGGGAAAATCCACTTATAATCGGAGAATATCCAGTAATAACCGGAAAGAAAGTGCGGTTTTGTATATAGCTCTGGGTAGCCAGATAAGTTTCCTTGGTGAATATTTTAGGAATATTGGTAAATTCGTCAGTAAAGTAGTACCTTCCATCGCCTAGTTGTGCCAATTCTTCCAGCAATATCTGGTCAGAATCAGACCCTACTGCCACCGTTGATAAGGTTATACCTTCCTCTCTCATCTTTCCTACAATGCCTTCAAAATCCCCATCTTGAGATTGTCCATCAGTAAGAAGAATAACATGCTTCAGCTTTGTACTTAGTTGACTAAGTGAATCGTATGCCATCTCCAACCCGGGATAGATATTAGTGCCTCCTCTTGGATAGGATCTTGCTTTTTTTGTGTTGAGATATTTTCAATACAATATTGTTGGATAGGATCTTGCTTTTTTTGTGTTGAGATATTTTCAATACAATATTGAGGGTATATACCAATATATAACACATGCTTTGTCCGAAGTCAAGTCCAAAATAGTGTGTAAATTACCTCGGCGGTAAAATATTTTGCAGTTTTTAGAAATAAAATTTTGTACCTTGAAAAATATAAGCGTTTATGCCGCGAAAGCCTGTTGATACGGGGGAGT
>JBMNTI010000188.1:0-3976 GCA_050945655.1 Acetivibrionales bacterium
TAGTGTTCCTGCTATTGAATTTGGGAAAAATTCTGATACTGTATTATATATAGAAACTGAATTTACCTATGGAATAGACAGCGTTATCGGAGATTTTTTCCTTGTGCCTGATAAAGTTTCTTATGTTTGTTTGTTAAAAGCATTAGGAGTGGCATAATGATAGAGTTGATAAGGGTAGGGATGGCGGATTTGAAAGTGGCAAGCCATCCGGCGATTTTAACTACACTTGGCTTAGGTTCATGTGTAGGGATAACCTTGTATGATGGTAAGAAAAAGATTATTGGTATGGCTCATATTATGCTCCCAAGTTCTAAAATTGCCACCGCCAATACAAATAGAGCGAAGTTTGCAGACACTGGCATTGTAGACCTTATAGAGAAAATGATAGCAATTGGGGCTAATAAAAAGAATCTTGTGGCAAAGCTTGCAGGGGGCGCTCAGATGTTTAAATTTGCCGGTACAAACGAAACGATGAAGATTGGTGTCAGAAACTGTGAGGCATCGAGGGCTGTTTTGAAGAAGATGAGCATACCAATAGTAGGCGAAGATACGGGAGGAAATCACGGAAGAACAATTGAAATTTCCTCGGAAGATGGAAAACTTATGGTAAAGACCATTGGTTATGGAGTAAAATATTTATAGTGCGAGTTAGACTGGCTCGGCAGACTGTGCGAAAACTGTTTTAACATGCAGTTTATAATATTCGATTATGCAACTGTAAATAAGCGGCGAGTTTGCTGCGATTTAAAGCGAAGCATGGATTGCGTAGCGAGCGCGACTTGAAACCGGATGTTGGAGATGGAGCGCTAAATCGCCGAAGATCCTTCGCTGGCACTCAGGATGACAATTGTCAGCTGCAGCCGCTAAACTTGCATAGATTTATATACTATTGATAGGTTCCGCAGAGTCTGTCGGGGATCCGTCCGGAATCTTCGATTTTGGTGACGGGATAAATACTACGAGAATATGTAATTATTATTGAAGGGTGTTATATGGATTATATCCGTAAGCTGCCTTTGCTGATGGCTTTATCAGGAGCAATTATAACGGGCTTGGTGGGATATGTGCATCAAGTACGGAACAATGAGAATATGACAAATATGATCATTACAATGATTATATTTTACATAACGGGCTTACTTATTAGGGGTACTGTTTTAGATATTATTGAATCAAACAGAAGGAAAGAGGAAGAAAGAATAAAAGAAGAAAAGAGGCTCGCCGATGAGAAGAAAAAGGAAGAAAGAAAGCAAAGTAAAAAATCGGATGAGTCTTCAGGCAGCACACTAAATCTCGTAGTTGATGAAACCTTGAATCCGGGCATAAGTGATGAGGAGTTTAATGATCTTCCTATTGCGGACTATATAAAAAGTGAGCTCAATAAATAAAGCTATTATTGCACTCCCGGATTTAAGGGAGCATGGAGGTAGAAATGTCGGCACCTGTTTTACAGAGGCAACAGGAATTATGGAAAAAATACAGTGAAACCAGAGATCAGAGCATCAAGGAACAACTGATCATCGAATACGCTGATCTGGTTAAGTATGTAGCGGGACGATTAAGCATATATTTCGGGTCTAATGTTGAATACGATGATTTGGTAGGTTATGGAGTATTCGGGCTGATTGATGCAATTGATAAGTTTGATTTATCAAAGAAGGTAAAATTTGAAACCTATGCCTCATTAAGAATCAGAGGAGCAATTATTGATTCAATAAGGGAACAGGACTGGGCTCCCAGATCACTAAGAAAGAAAGGTAAAGAGCTTGAAAGAGCATACTCCGAATTAGAAAACCAACTTGGCCATTCGGCTTCGGATCAGGAGATAGCCGATAAGCTAGGCATAACAATAGAGGAACTAAACAAGCTATTACAGGAAGTCAGCGTATCACAGATGATTTCACTTGAGGATTATTTGGAACAAAACCATGAAACCGGGTTTGATTTGTTTTCTATGCAAAGGGAAACAAATTTGCCGGAGCAACGTATGGAAGTGGTGGAAGTTAAAGAAATTTTAGCCGACACCATTGAAAAGCTCCCTGAAAAAGAGAGAACAGTTGTAACACTATATTACTACGAGGAGCTTACCCTTAAAGAAATCAGCCTTATTATGAAAGTATCCGAGTCGAGAATATCACAATTGCATACCAAAGCAATAATGAGAATGAGAGGGAAGCTGGAGAGGTTAAAAAGCGCAATTCTATAACGAAGGAATAAAAATACAAAAAAATGAAGGAGACTTATAATGCCAGAGGATATTAAGCGTAACAGTAAAGGCTACAATCTGACTTTTGAGAACGACGGTGTTTATCTCACGGTCTATAAGCCCCTGGATTTTTTTTCCCGAGTTAGTGAAAGTGAATTACTTAACATTATCCGAAAGAAAAAAATACAGAACTATAATGCAAACATAATTGCGGATGCAATAAAACGAAGCGACGGAGTACCTGTTAAAATTGCCGAAGCTCAGGAAGAACAAAGAATTGATTCTTCTGTTGAGGCAATTGTTTCTGAAGATAAAATGGCTGCTTTTGTTATCCTTTCACCTCCGGAAGCCAACGGAGCACCACCAACCATAGAGGCAATCGTTCAGGCCTTGTATTCCAAGGGAGTGGTATGGGGGATGAATGAAAGCAAAATACGTGAGTTGGTTGAAAACCCTGTTTACAATGTACAAGTATTGGTTGCCGAAGGACTCCCGCCTGTAAACGGGAAAAATGGTGAAGTTAAATATCTGTTTGATACAAAAAAAGATAGAAAGCCGACTATAATGGAAGACGGCACTGTTAACTATAAAGATATGAACCTTGTAGAAAGCGTTACAAAGGGACAAAAGCTTGCGGAACTGATTCCGCCTGTTCCGGGAAGACCCGGCAAGAATCTCGTAGGGGCTGAATTAAAGGCCATTGACGGCAGGAATATACCGATACCCAGAGGACGAAACGTGGCATTAAGCCCGGAAGGCAATGAATTATTTGCAGCCATTGACGGGCAACTAATGTATGTGGACGGAAAAATCAATGTCTTTCCCACATATGAGGTCATGGCTAATGTGGATAACTCTACAGGAAATATAAAGTTTATTGGTAATGTTACTGTCAGGGGCAATGTTTTGTCCGGATTCGAAATCGAAGCCGGAGGGGATATAGAAGTTAACGGTGTTGTGGAGGCCGCAGTTTTGAGGGCAGGCGGAAATATCATACTTAGAAGCGGTATGGTAGGCAACGGAAGAGGTGTCCTTGAAGCCGGCAACGACATCGTCTCAAAATATATTGAAAGTGCGACAGTTGTAGCTCGAAATGATATAAAAGCTGAAGCTATCATGCACTGCGACATAAAATGCGGAAACAAACTCGAGCTTGGAGGCAGAAAAGGTCTCTTGGTAGGGGGAACCGTAAGAGTGGGGAAATTGGTCGAGCTGAAATATCTGGGCAGCCAAATGTCAACAGCGACTGTCCTTGAGGTAGGAATCGATCCGAATTTGCGTGAACGACTGAAATTTCTCAAAACAGATCTTCCTAATGTAGAGGAAGGTATCTTAAAGGCTAGGCAGGCAATAACATTGCTGAATAAAATGAAACTCTCCGGGGAACTTTCAATGGAAAAGCGTGAGATACTCGCAAAAAGTACCCGCACAAAGTTTGTCCTGGAGAATAGACTGCAGGAATACAAGAAGGAGATTGCGGGAATCGAGGAAATGCTTCAACAAGGGGCAAGCGGACGAATCAGGGTGCTGGGAAGTGTTTTCCCGGGTGTGAGAGTTGCTATTGGCAACAGTATGATGTATATTAAAGAAGAGGCTCAGTATTGCACTTTATACAGTGACGGGGCAGACATTCGCTTTGGTCCGTTATAACGATCTCACCCGTTACTGAAATCGAAGATTTCGAACGGGTCCCGAATCGTTGAAACTCGAGGGCGATACTAACCCATACTCGCCACATAGAGGCGGGGGATAGCTTTGTTCTCGTTATAA
>JBMNTI010000189.1:0-3973 GCA_050945655.1 Acetivibrionales bacterium
AACAACGACAGCATTCCCCCCTACGGATATTCGGGCAAAGGTGATGATAAATGGAAATACAACTCCAATTATTCCGGCTTGAGGGTATCAATATATTGGGCGCCATCACAGACTGATTTTGATATCGGTTCTGATGAAGTAATAAAATTAGGGAATACTACTGATTTTTCTAGTACAGGTCCATGGTATAGGGTTGTAGCTTACACTGATTATTCAATATATGATTACATGAATAAGGACGATTTTGGAAAAGGCCGCCCATATAAGTATAAGATATCCGATGACAAAACATATAACTGGGCCGGCTACGGCGATGAAGATGAGGAGATAGTAAGAATAGTAGATGGAATGCCCAATGTCTGGTACAGTAACAAAGAACAGTGGGATGAATGGTTTGAAGGCCCCATAGACAAGGACACTAAGGAAAAAGGATATAAAAACATCCCCGATATCGCAAGAGTTTGCGGAGCCGATATATCCGTTGAAGACTTTAAAGACGGGATCTTAAGAAAATGCAAAGAGTAGAGTTTTTGTCATAGATTACCACCTCCCTGTGCTGTAATGCAATAATATGGAACGTTTCAAATTTAAGAATACGAGATTTTAAAACAGAACCTGGCGTATATAAAATCTTCTTTGAACCCGTCATCTATCCGATAGTGGACGGTGTTCCCATGGCTATGTAATGCTTCTATTCGACTAATACCAGGCCGTTATTCGGGTAGAGGCAACTTGGCTGAAAGCCCGTGACTAAAGTCACGGGGAATGTCATATGAATAACTTGTCAAATTGCTTCATAAAACGTATGTGATCATCATACTCGGCTATTACCTCTTCCAGCATATTTGTGAAGTTCCTTTGCGCCCAGCTTCTTCTTGAATTATAGTATTTGTTGGCAACACGCCAGAATTTTTGGGGAAATAGGAACATTGCCTTCATTACATAAATTTCATCTTTAGAAAGTGGCGAGATATCTTCGTATGCATCAAGTAAAAGGGATGCCTTTTGAGAGTTCCAGTTGCATTTTCGCATTTTTCTTCTAAGAAGGTTTACCAGGTCATACACTCTAATCTCCTCGCAGCAAGATTCAAAACCCGTGATATAGGTTGTTTGGCCTTTGATGAGTATATTTTGATACGAATAGTCGTGATGACAGATTCCGCCTTCAAGAAGCGTTTTTTTTACCAGACGGGGATATGCTATGCCGCCGAGAAGAGAAAGGCTTTCTTCGGCAAGCTCAATAAATTTGTCTACGCAATCAAGATATATATAATCAAAAGCTCCGCGTTCTTTCTCGGCCTTTCTTCTCATTCTTAATATTTCTTCATACCTTTTTCCAAGGCTATCAGGCAGCTTTCCCAAATCCCCCGGAACAGAGTCGCAGGTGTGTTTAAAACCTTTACTCGCTTTATGCATATGTGCCAGGGCAATCGATGCTCTTACCGAGTCTGTGTCATCGCTGAATTCGCATTCTCTGGCATCGAAAAACGGAGTCATAACAAAATTCTGGCCGTTAATTTCTATAAAAGGCTTATTATTTAACGCAATCGAGTATGTATCCAGGTTTGTGAAACCATTATTAAAAAGATGCACTTTTGCGGCATTAACATATAGCAACCGATTTTCCGAACACTGGCATTGACGAAGATGCTTCTTGCCTTTATCGGTTTCTAAAACATAACCGGCGCGGCAAGGCTTAATTGATGTTACTTTTATACCATATGCCTCTTCAATCAGATCTTTGGATTCAATCATTTTTATAAATACCCCGCTTAATATTTCAGTTTTAATTAATCTTTAATGCTCTCACATTATATGCTTAGCGAAAAACTAATATGTTTTCACAAATTATAAAAGAAATTTTAGAATAACAAGCAGTATGATTCCTGGAAGACCGAGAATACCAACCACCAATGCGGAAATAAGGTTCAAAGAGATAGTAAAGCCCAGCGGCGCTCCGATAAGATTAATAATAAGGATTGCTATACCGCCTAAAATACCGTTTATAACCAAACGGAATATAATTTTAAGAGGCAACAACATTGCCTTTCCAAAGGCAAATACGATTAAGACACCGATTCCCCAAGCAAGAATTATAAGGCCTCTGTCCATTTCTATCCTCCTTTTCGCAGGACTTTATTCTATGCAGATAACTGCGTAAAATAAAACGGTTATCCCTGATCAATTCAATAACTTTAAGGGATAGCCGTATCTTTTTTGCTTCAAGGTCTATACCCTATTAAATTTATATACGGAAAGAAGCAAAAAGATTCGTCCAAATTGGAGAATGATTAATAGTATTATTGGGCCCGGGCTTCCTTAGCCTTTCTAAGAAGATACTCATAGCGGATTTCCGAGGCCTTGATTTTATACGAGTAATAATCCACCATTTCCTTGCCTTCGGCTGTCTCAAAATTCGCCATGGCATTTTGCCATTCAATGTAGGCATCACGGATATTTTCGGTTAACTCCCTCAGGAGCACTTCTTTTTCGGCGAGTTCGGCTGCTTCTTTCGCCTTTGCCCTATTTATTCTGCGTAAGAAGCTAAATGATTCGGTTTTATTATTGATGACCTGATCCGTCATAAATATCTCCCCGTTTCAATAATATTATGGCATGGCTTTGCTCATGACAGGAAAGCCGGTATTTCCGTATAAAAAATACGGTCTTTCTCTATCATATTGAGAGTATAGTCAAAATGGTAAAATTTATACCATTAATTTTGAGCGGATACAACTCTATTAATACCGGATAAATCTTTCAAAAGAAGTGTTTTCATGTTTTTTTCAGAGAATATATCTCTAACTTTAAACCCCTGGTCATAACCACATTCAACTAAAATTATCCCGGATCCGGAAAGAAGAGAAGAAGCTCTGTCGGCCAGCGCACGGTAGAAAACCAATCCGTCTTCGCCTGCCTCCAGGGCTATATGAGGCTCATAATTTTTTACAGAGTCCATAAGAAGCGGTATATCCTTTACAGGAATATAGGGCGGGTTTGAAACGATAAGATCATAATTGCCGGGAAGGGTTATGCTCTTATCCAGAAAATCTGCCTTAATAAATGAGATCTGCTTCTCCAGATTATAGCGCCTAGCATTTCTTTGGGCTATTTTTAAAGCATTCCCGGAAATATCGACAGCGTCAACAAAAACAGAGGGCATACTTTTTGCTATACTGACAGCCAGGCAGCCCGAACCGGTGCCGATATCCAGTACTCGGTACTTATCTTTTTCTTTAAGTCTGAACATGTCCTGATCAAAAAACGGGTTGCTCTGCCCCAGAGCAAAAAGTGCGCTTAGGGCTAAAAGCTCGGTATCGTCCCTGGGTATTAAAACATCGGAGCTAGTATGAAAGGTATAGTCCAGAAAACCGCACTCTCCTGTTATATAAGCAAAGGGCTCGTGACGGCCTCTTCTTTCCAAAATTGAAAGATATGCTTTTTCCTGTTCCTCATCCAGAATCATATCCTGATGAGTATAAATATAGCTAATGTCTCTTCCTAAAAGCCAAGACAAAAGAAGACCCGCATCTTTGGAGGGGTCTTCCAAATTTCTTTGGGCTAAATATTCGATTGCTTTTTTTAATAGGCTTTTAACAGTCATACGGTTCCCTCGGATACCGGGGCAACATTTTCTTCAGCCTTAGGAGCTTCCTGCAATACGGCTTTTAAGGATGCAATTGCAACCTCCAACATCGAATCGTCAGGTTCCTGCGTAGTGATCTTTTGAAGCATAAGTCCCGGTATGCTTATTAAACGGACAAGTTTGCTGCCGGACCTGGCTGAAAGCTTAAAAGCCTCATAGGAAATACCGGCAATGACCGGAAGTAAGGCAAGCCGCAGCATCATGTTAATAAGCGGATTATGCCAGCCCGCAAAAGCAAATACAATAATACTTATTATTATGACTATAAACATAAAAGTCGTTCCGCATCTCGGATGAAGAGTGGTGTGCTTTCTGACGTTTTCAACA
>JBMNTI010000190.1:0-3953 GCA_050945655.1 Acetivibrionales bacterium
TCTGGTTCAGAATTTAGAGGCCAGAAAACCAGCAAGTGTAAAGATATGCACTCTTTTAGACAATCCCCATAAGCGTCTTATGAATTTGCCCCTGGAATATGTCGGATTCGAGGTGCCCGACGTGTTCCTGGTGGGATACGGCCTCGACTACAACCAGGAATATCGCCATCTGCCGTATATCGCAGAGTATGAGGCAAAAAAATGAAGGCTCCTTCTCTAATCATCCTCTATTATAGGTAAAAATTTTGCCTCACCGGCAATAGTTAATGAAAACAGGAACTTCTTTATCATCAACCATCTTTTCTTTATACTCCACTTGCAGCAGCTTTTCTCCAAACATATAATCCTCATCGGTGAAGCTCTTTACACCGGTATCGGATCCTGCATCACTTAATTCAACTATATCATGATCGCCGACAGGCATCATTATAGCGGTCCCCTTATCAATAACAAGATTACTGTCATTATCAGATATGATTCTTGTAAAGGTATAGGCGGCGCTGAAACCGGCTGAGGCCTTGGCATCAGTTTCACTTCCACCTTTTTTGAATTCATACCATGTACCGGCAGGAATATCGGAATCCTTCTCAACATCAGGCATTGGAAGGCTGCCTACACTTGACCAGACCCCAAGCACATTGGGATTACGCACTCTTATAAGCATACCGAAATTTTGATAGTTTATTCTGTCACTTCCGGTATAATAGGTAATGTGAACAGTGTAATCAAGCGGTTTTGAGGAACTAATCTCCTCCTTCATATCCCTGGAATAAACCTTCCTCGTCTTTGGTTTGAACATAGCACTGCCGGGATACGGCCAGATTTCCCCTTCTTCATAGGTAATATCTTCATCGGATAAAAATACCCGCATAAGGACCGTAGGCAATGCTTCATCAACAGTAGATTTAGTATAATAAGTCACTCCTACGGAAATATCATCGCCAACTATTCTTTCATCTGCGGAAACTAACATATCAGGCTGAATCAACGGGATTTGTTCAAGAGGATAATGCGGCGCTTTTTCTTTTATCCTGCCTACAATTCTGCTTTCGTTATCGCCGCTCTCGGCTGCTTCACGGACCGATGCAGTTTCAACCTTCGTCCGTTCAAATAAAAAGCCTTCTAACTCAAGCTCCGGAGAATTGTTGATAGCAAACGGAACCCATGCCGGTATGTATTCCTCTCCCTCGCTCAATTCCGCAACATCCTGCAAGTCATTACCGGGGATAGAATCTTCTTGGCCTCCGTACCTTGTCTTAAAATCTTTGTAAACCAAAAAACCTGCTCCCAATACACCCAGGACCAGGATGATAATTCCTATAGTTAAAGGTAAGCTTTTCTTTTTCCTCATAGCATACACACCAGCATAGCAATTTCCTTTTTCTGCTAATTATTTATTAATATTATATCATACATTGGATTGTGAAATCGCATTTTTTATAACACGGGGATCGTGTCAATTTACTATAGGAAATAAAATCTTAGACTACCACTTAGCTGTGTGATTTTAAATTTCAATCAACGCTCCCCGTGAAGGGTGTTAATGTCAATTAAAAATTAGGCCACTTACCGGCTTAAAATCAGGCCACCAAAAAATTAAAAATTATCCATTATCCGATTGTTTGGCAAGAGCTTGTTTAAATCTATAGCTGTCGCCATTGATGTTCAGAATGTGGGCCTTATGGGTAAGCCTGTCCAATAAAGCCGCTGTCATTTGTTCATCTCCCAACACCTCCGTCCATTTAGGGAATTCCAAATTTGTCGTTATGATAAGACTGCCCCTTTCATAGCGGGAAGAGCAGAATTGAAACAAGAGCTCGGCTCCCACCTTGCTAAAAGGAACATACCCGAGTTCATCGAGTATGACTAGGTGAGGCGCTAGCCACTGCTTCTCAAGGCGATTTAGCCGGTATTCCTGTTGAGCAGCGACTAATTCATTGATCAATCCAGCTGCTGTATAAAAATTTGACCCTGATTCCCATCCGGCAAGCCTCGTAACCGAGTGCTGTTGCAATATGTGTCTTTCCGACACCGGAGCTACCCACCAGAATTATGTTTTCCCGGTTTTGAATATATTCTCCCTGTGCAAGTTTAAGGATCTTTGGCTTACTTAAAGAAGGAATTGCTTTAAATTCAAAGCTTTCCAGTGTTTTTATGATCGGGAAGCCGACCTGTCGTATACCTCTTTGAATTCGATTGCTCTCACGCTGATGCACTTCCTGCTCCAGAACCCCCAGCAAATAGCCCTCGTAACCGAGATTATTGTCAGCAGCTTCTCTTGCCATAGCCTCATAAGTTTTAGCCGCTTGAGGCATTTTAAGCTTTTTGAGATAAGTTTCCAACAGCATTTTGTTTACCGCCATTATCGACCACCTCCTGACATCAAAGCTTGATATTTACCAAGGTTAGGGGGAGAAACCCTGACATCAGGGATACTCGGGAGCTTGTCCTTGTTGAGCGGTATAATTTTGTGGTTTGAAACCATCATCTGGCCTAATATATTCAGTACGCCATCATATCCATGAACATTGTACGCGCTGGCGAGTTCAATCGCTTCGGATACCTGGATCACCGGATAATCCCTGTGTAGCATTAGAATCTTTACAAACTCCCGGTTGCCATTAGGAGTCCGCGCCAATAGGCAGCGACGATATTGCTCGTAAACTGGCGGCAGTGTTTGCGGCTTATATACCTTTGTATTACTTAAAGCACGCGATTTTTGTAGCAGTAAATCAAGGTAGTGATCCAGTTTTACTTGATCTTGATTACGTCCATATACTCTTGTATGCTCTGCTATTACAATGTTTTTTAGTAGAATGTCAACCTTGTCGGCGGATATCTTTACCGTTACTTTTTCACCAACATATGATGTAGGCACCGAATATCGGTTTGTCTCAAGTTGTACCATGGAATACCGGTTTACTTTTGCTTCCTTGTACCTGGCCCCGTCAAACCGTCTTGAAGGTAATGGCCGTAAAGCTGCCTTCTCAGCTTCCCATTTGAGGTTTTTACCTAAAAGCTTCAAACATTCCTCATGCAGATATTGGTTCAATTCATTGAATGAGTCAACATCGGGGTATGGAACAAAGAATCTTCTGACCGCTTCCTTCCCGGCATTTTCAACCACGCCTTTTTCGTTACCACGGTTAGGACGGCAAAAAGTAGATTCATAAAGGTAATGCGTTCTCAGTGCTATGAACTGTTCCTGCTCCTCCCGGTTGCTTCCTTGTAGAACTTTCTTGACAGCTGTCTTGAGATTATCATAGGCGATTTTGTATGGTGTACCGTTCATGAACTCAAAACATTTAACATGACCATCAAAGAAGGCTTCCTGCTTTTCAAAAGGATAGGCTCTTACATAAAACCCGCCTGATCCTCTGAGTTTCATTACAAAAACATGTGCTTTTGTTTCTTTCCCTCTGAGGTAGAAATATGCTTCCGTCCAATCTACTTCCGCATAGGCACCAAGCTCAAATTCCAGAGGTAGGAATGCTTCTTTTTGTTTTCGGTACTCTTTTCTGAGATAGTCAGACACTGTGTTGTATCCGCCTGTAAAGCCTTCTTTCCGCAATATTTCAAATATCTTTGTGCCAGTATGCCGTTGTTTTCGATGCCTAGTTTTATCATCCTCCATTATCTGCTTAATCTTTGGTATGTATGGACCCAGCGCCGGATGCTTGCGTTCCTTAGTCAGCCTGTACTTTGGTGGTTTTGGTTCCTCCGTGAATATGTACTTTGTGATGGTGTCCCTATGTATTCCTGTCTTCCGGCTTATTTCTCTAATACTGAACTCTTCCATGAAGTACATTTTTCTGATATCTTCTAATTGTGCCATCTTAATCATACCTTTCCTCCTGTACAAATTGTCTAGTCAACAAAATCATACAGGAAATTTGATTAAGGTGGCCTAATTTTTTACCGGCATGTGGTACAATTTTAGAGTAGCATTAACA
>JBMNTI010000191.1:0-3932 GCA_050945655.1 Acetivibrionales bacterium
AATCTTGCTTGCACTTATTATGGCAATTTCGACGGGAGCATGTTCAAGAACAGAAGGTAGGAATAATGATGATAATGATGAAGAGCAAACGGTACAGATAACAGAAGATGGAGATGAAGACGAGGACGAAGATAAAGATAAGGATAGAGACAAAGATAAAAACAAAGACGAAGACAAAAGTCCTGCTGAGAGCCCTACCATAAAACTGCCGCCTGCACGATCCGGCGGAACAAAACCGGATTACGGCACTTTATCCGATAACCTATATAGCTTTCAGTGCGAAATTAACGGAGACCTTTATCAATTCCCTATGAAATATACCGACTTTATTAGCTATGGCTGGACAATAGATGGTGATGATACCGAAAAGGTAGATTCCGGTTTCTACAAATATGAGTATTTTAGTATTGGAGATTTGAAATGTTATGCCAGCGTAGTGAATTTTGATATTAATGCTTTGCCAATCAATGAGTGTTATGTCGGCGGGATAAAAATAGATGAATATCGAACGGAAAAGGTTAAGGATTTTTCTATGCGGCTGCCTAAAGGAATTGAATATGGAAAATCTACCGTCGAAGAAATAAAAACAGCTTATGGTGAGCCGTCTTATTTCTATGAAGGTGAATATTATACGTCATTAAAATATTCATATGCCGTATTACAAACGGTTAAAATCCATGTTTCAGCAGAAACAGGCTTCGTCAATGAAATAGAAATACAAAGTCTAGCGGAACCTGAAGACCTTGTTACGGGTGAGGTAGGAACAGAAGTGCCGGAAATCGTGAAGAAATACAAGGCGCCTGACAAGCTGGATGATAACTTTGACACATTTACCGTACAGTATGGCGGGCACCTGTATAAGCTGCCTGCACCGGTTAGCTGCTTTATTGCTAATGGTTGGGAAATCTCTAAGAAAGATTCGGATATGTATCTTGCAGGCCGGGGGTATGGCATAATCCTACTTACGAAAGAATATCAGAAGCTGAGGGCAACTGTCAAAAACTACAGTGAAATGGCCACAATTATAGAAAACTGTTTTGTGACTTTAGTAAAATCTGGGGATAGCGATAATAAAACTGAAATTATTATTCCTCGAAATATTAAGCTTGAGATGAGTGAGTCCGAAGTGGAGAAAGCCTTAAAAGGAGTTGAGTATAAAAAAGATACTTTATATTCAACATATAATCGTTATTTGATTGAACCCGTAGACTTTGGCTTATATTGCTATAAAATATATACAGATAAAGGTACTGTTCACAAGATTGAAGTCAATTATGAACCGCATTATGATGATTATATGAAATAGAATATAATAATCATTTAAGCACACCATTATACTGTGTAAAAAAAGGCACATCCCGGATAATACCATTCCAGGTATTCAGGATGTGTTTTTTTAATGGGGTTTTACCAGATTAATTGATTTGCAAACTGATTCTAATTGAACTTTAATATATCTGATAGGAAGAACTAATAATCAAACCGTACAATTATTATTGTAAGCTTTGTGTAAAAATAATATCGGAGGTGTCCATATAATGGAATTGAAATTGATTGATGAATTCAGAAGAAGAACCAATGCTAATTATGATGAGGCGAAATATTACCTGGAAAGATACAACGGTGATCTTCTGGAGGCCATAATTGCTTTTGAAAAGGAAAGAGCAGGTTACCGCGGAAAGAGAAATTTTAATAGTGGCGGGAAACGACTGCTTAACGGTTTGATAAGAGTGGTACAAAAACTAATAGACATAAAGCTTGTGATTGTTGACAAGACCGGAAGAGATTTTCAGATACCCTTGCTGATTTTACTGGTTTTGGGTCCTGTATGGCATATTATAATGCTTTTGGCTGTCATTATGCTTATTATGGGCTACAAATTCTTATTTCGTGATATTTCGGATCCGAATGTCAATGTACAGAACTTTGTGGAGAGTATAAAAGATAAAATGAGAGAAAGTAACTGAGGCTACCCGTACCTTGCAGGAGGTAATACTATGATTACAATAGAACAGATAGATGAGTTCAGAAAACGTACTCATTCAAGTTATGAAGACGCCAAGTTTTTCCTCGAGAAAAACAACGGTGACGTTCTGGATGCTATAATTGATTTTGAGAGAACTAAATCCAGCAGGATACACAGCCATCAGGCAAAAATGCATCGGGATGAATTTGGAAACAGATTTGCGGATATTCTGCAAAAAGGCTTTGATACCAGGATAGTTGTTGAAGACAAGGAATCCGTGCTGTTTACGATCCCGGTAGTGGTCCTCATTCTGCTAATACCCATTTGGGTTTTTATAT
Organism: Acetivibrionales bacterium; assembly: GCA_050945655.1. Lineage (GTDB taxonomy): Bacteria > Bacillota > Clostridia > DSM-8532 > DSM-8532 > DTU059. The sequence continues at coordinate 2,305 of JBMNTI010000191.1, forward strand.
TATTGTTTTTTATACTGCTTACAACTTTAGGGTATAAATTCAGCATACGGGACGAAAAAAGCCGGGATGTAAATGTAAGCTCAATCTTTCAGAATATAAACAATAAGATGAAAGAAAAGGATAAGAGTGCGAGCACGGGATCAAACACAGAAAATAGAAATGATCAGCAAAACAAAAGTTATAACGGGGCCGGAACGAAAACATCCGGCAATAACAGCAGCCAGGTTCCGGTACGGGTAGACAACGGCTCGTCCGGTGAACCGGGTACTCAGGAATCTAAAAAAAATCCCGATAAAGAAGAGGGATATAATGAGTATACAATAGAATAGGGGGAAGACAGGTATTATCTTATGGCAGAGCGGATATTGGTTATTGAGGACGAGAGTAAAATAGCCCGGTTTTTAGAGCTAGAGCTTAAGCATGAGGGCTATGAGGTTGAAATTACATATGACGGAAGAAGCGGTCTCGAAAGAGTGGAAAAGAAGGATATTGATCTGGTGATTCTTGATCTGATGCTTCCTTTGATGAGTGGAATCGAAGTATGCAGAAGGATCAGGAAGTTTTCCGACTTGCCTATAATCATGCTGACTGCCAAGGATGATATTTCCGACAAGGTTACGGGTTTGGACAGCGGCGCCGACGATTATGTCACAAAGCCCTTCGCGATAGAAGAGCTTCTGGCGCGCATCAGAGTGGCTTTAAAGAGAAAAAGGAGCTCGTTAAAAAGTAACCAGGGAGAAAGCATCACCTCAGGTAAGCTTGTCTTAAACAAAATGCAGCATAAGGTCACTTATGACGGCGAAGAAATAATGTTATCAAAGAAGGAATATGATCTTCTTCTTTATCTTATGGAAAACAGGAGAATTGTGCTGGACAGGGAAAAGCTTATAGAAAACGTATGGGGTTACGATTTTTACGGAGATACAAATGTTACAGATGTCTATATACGTTACCTCAGAAGTAAAATTGACCAGAAATATGATGTTTCATATATTAAAACTATTCGCGGGGTAGGTTATATTTTTGAAGACCAGGAGTAAAGTTGAACCAAAGAAACCCAATTCATCATTGGCATCCCGTATTTCGGCTTTTCACACCAAAATGTTTGCCTTATGGCTCTTTATTTCTTTGGTGACTATTTTTGCACTCGTAATCTGCTTCTCAATATTTTCAATGTTTTATGACATAAAGCCAACCATCGAAAGACTGGAAGAACAGGATAGTGTTGACGGTATCATTGAGAGCGTCAATTTTATTGATAACAATCTCTTCGCACTTTTAAACGAGGGCGGAGAGATTATTGCATTATCGGGCAAGTATACTTCGGAGAATTTAGAAGTATATAATATAGATATTGTTGGTTTTCAGGCCAGAGATAGCAGGATATTCATTTCCTTTGCAAGAAAAATATTGATTGATGACCAGGATCTAAAGCTGATAATTTCTTTTGATATATCCGTATTGCTGGTGGGAATCATCATTATCGGCGCCGCAGCTATTCTGCTGTATTTAATATCCGTGCTGACGATTTATGTCAGGGGCAATTATCTTACCAGAAAAACCTTCAGGTTATTGGATGAATTTATAGAAAAGGCTAATAATATATCATCCCAAAATTTGAATCTAAG
>JBMNTI010000192.1:0-3931 GCA_050945655.1 Acetivibrionales bacterium
GCTAAATCGCAGAAGATCCTTCGCTGACGCTCAGGATGACAAATGTTAGCAACAGCCGCTAAACTTGTATAGATTTAATACTATTGATAGTTTTTGCACAGTCTGGTCTGGTTTTATTTCAGGCAAAGCCCTTATAAGGAAAAGGTATTTATGGAAAAAGTAATGGTTATTACAGGTCCGACAGCCTCGGGGAAAACCGGTTTAGCTGTTGAACTGGCTTTAGCGGTAAACGGAGAAATAATATCTGCCGACTCAATACAGATTTACCGCAAAATGAATATAGGAACAGCAAAGCCTACCATGGAAGAAAGACGCGGTATTCCTCATCATTTGATTGATATAGTGAACCCTGATGAGGAGTATAGTGTCGCCCGGTTTAAGGAGGATGCCCTTGCATGCATTAAAGATATCATCGAAAGAGGGAAAAAACCGATTGTGGTCGGCGGAACAGGTCTATATATAAACTCTTTGGTATATAATATAACATTCTCGGAAACTATTACAGATTGGGAATACCGCGAACAGCTCAACAAAATATCTAAACTCGAAGGTTCGCATGCACTGTATGAGCGTCTTAAAAAAGTGGATCCCAAAAGCGCCGAATCAATCCACCCGAATAATGTTAAAAGGGTAATAAGGGCACTGGAGGTTTACAAAACGACAGGAATACCTATTTCAGAACATAAAGAAGCATCAAGACGAATTCCCCCCATATATGATTTTTTGGTATACGGCTTAAAGATGGAGCGTAAAAAATTATATCAGCGTATAGATAAAAGAGTGGATATGATGATAGACATGGGTCTTTATAAAGAAGTTGAGGAGTTGCTTAACAGTAGTTATTCTCCAAAACTGGCATCTCTTCAGGGGATCGGGTACAAAGAGATAATTAATGCCATTGTCGGAAAGTGTACTTTAGATGAAGCGATCGAAAATATTAAATTAGGTACGAGGCATTTTGCAAAGCGTCAGATAACATGGTTTAACAAGACAGAAGGCCTGAATTGGATAGAATTTAGTGATGCTAATACTTGGGCAATTTTAAAAATATTGGCCGATGTCTTGAATAGTCGGCAATAATTTAGTAAAATTAGGGCGAGGTATTGAGTTTAATTTATATTATTTGTGCTAAATAGGAGGATAAAAACGTGAATAAAAATATTAATCTCCAGGATGTTTTTCTAAATCAGGTAAGAAAAGAGCATATACCTGTAACTGTTTACCTTACAAATGGTTTTCAGCTCAGAGGCATGGTCAAAGGATTTGATAATTTCACCGTAGTTCTCGATAGTGAGGGAAAGCAGCAGCTTGTATATAAGCATGCTATTTCTACAGTTTCACCTATGAAAACTGTTAATATCATCTTTAATGAAAATAGAGAGTAGCTTGATTATTGGAGCTGATGTTTTTGAAAAAGATATTAATACCTATGGTTGAAGCCGGCGGCGGGCATAGAATGCCTGCCCTTGCTATAAAAGACTCTATTGAAGAGTTATATCCCGGTAAATATCAGATCGATGTTATCGATTTTGCCAGAGAAGCCGGAGCCAAATGGGATGATAAAATAATAAAAGGTATTTGGGATTGGGCTTTGGCCAGACCCGAACTCACAACAAATTTGAATATATTATTGGATTCCTTCAATCATATTACTCGTTCAAATACTGTAATGAAGCTTTTTTTTCAACAGTTCGTCCGTAAAGGGATCAAGTATATTCTAGACTACAAGCCGGATATTGTGTTTTCAACACATTTTTTTTGTAGCTCTGTAGCTTTATTTGCACGAGACAGATATCGTTTGCCCTATAAGATATTCAGCTATATGACCGATCCTGTCAGAGGCCATAACCTATGGGTAAATCCCAGGATCGAGGCTGTAATAGTATCAACTAAAGAAGCTAAAGAATACCTTATTAAACAGGGTGAGCCTCAAAATAAAGTAAAGGTTATGCCGTTTCCTCTTCAAAAAAAATTCTTTATCGAGCCGGTAAAGACGAGGGAAGAAATCCTTACCGAATTGGGACTGGATCTCTCAAGGAAAACACTTCTTGCAACATCGGGCGGACAGGGTATTGGAGATACTTCAGAGTATGTTAAAGACCTATATAAAAACAATTTTTCTTTTAATATTATAGCAATTTGCGGGAAAAACAAAGAATTATTTGAGGAATTAAACAGACTCAAATCCGGTACTGTTTCAGAAACCCCTATGACGGTTTTAGGTTTTGTAGATAATATGCACGAGCTTCTTGAGGCTTCTGATTTGGCAATAGCAAAGGGAGGAGCTTCCACCACTCTTGAGGTGCTGGTTAAGCATGTACCTACAATTTTTACACATTGTGCGGCTTTGCATGAAAAAGGAAATATTGATTTTTGTGTGAATAATAAAATGGGATGGTTTGCCAAAGATAAAAACCAGTTTCAGGCAATAATCAATGATATATTGAACACAAATATACTTGAACGGTATAAAAATAATATTAAAGAAAATGAATACGTTAAAACCTTGCCGGATGCCACTAAGAATATTGCGCGATTTATTGTAAAAGAGCTGGAAAACCCTTATGTTAAGCGCAAAATTTCTAGAAAGACCCGGCTGAGAGCCATCGTGCTTGGAATAAGAATAAATATATTCAGAATAAAAAGTCGAACAAAAAATAAGCGGTATAAAGTTGACCGCTGAAGGATAATTGCTTTTTAACCATGGTAGGCTTTTGTCGCATTATTAAAGCCTATTGCATTTGCTTTTATTTGACATTATGTGTGAATACTAGCAGTCCGACGGAAGCAACAATGCTGCAAAATCCCTGGAAATCCGGGTGCATTGACGGATTGGTGGCTTCTTATGTACAATAATAATATAATAGAATTATAATGTTTCCGCTCATGCCGGGTTCCGCTTGGTTATGTGCATCCGCAACCATGGTGGATACTTTGTGTGGGCAAAACCAATATCATAACAAAAATATAATGGATGTGTTTTGATTGAGTGAAAAGGTTGGACTGCCTATTTATTTAAGGATAGCGCTGGATATTGCATCAAGAATTGCCAGGGGAGAGTTTAAAGAGAACAGCAAGATCTACGGAAGGTCTGTTATGTCCTCAGAATATGGGGTATCACCTGAGACTATAAGAAGATCGCTTAAGCTTCTTTCTGATATGAACGTGGTGGAAGTAAAGCAAAGCAGTGGCGCTGTTGTTCTGTCCAGAAAAAATGCGCAGGAATATATAAACCGTTTTAAAGGCAGGGAGAATGCACAATCTCTTCATCTGCAGCTTAAAAATCTGGTTGCTGAGCAAAACAAACTTAGTAAAGAGATTATCAGCATTTCCAATATGATAACGAGGTCATCTGTCAAATGGTCTCATTCTGCTCCGCTCAAAAACTTTGAAATTGATGTTGAGAAGGGCTCACCGGTTATAGGTAAAAGCATCAATGATCTTAATTTTTGGCATGCTACAGGGGCTACGATCATAGCAATTCGTCGGGGAAAGGAAATTATTTTATCTCCCGGACCATATGCTGTGCTTTGTGAAAATGACACAATAATATTCATAGGTGATCAATCTGCAGTAAATGCAGTAACAATGTTTGTGAATCCATAAATAATTTAATTGTCTACAAAAAATTAAATTTATATCTTTGAAAAAAGCGTAGTTATGCGGATATTACGCATTTTTTGTCATTTTTTATAGACGTGTTTTTCTTGACAACCGACAACTTATTAAATAAAATAAGTATGTCGGTTTGCAACTCGTCGGGGTTGCTTTTTGAATCTAAGGAGGCTATTTTTGCCCATTGGATTAAAGGCTCTGTTAACTAAGTATGAAGAAATGAGACCTAAAAGACCTCTGGTAGGTTTTAAAAAGGGAAAAACCTACAAATGGAAATGACTAAGAACAAAGTAACATGAAAAAAAGTGATGTGCAA
>JBMNTI010000193.1:0-3886 GCA_050945655.1 Acetivibrionales bacterium
AGAGAAGCGGAGAAAGCAATTGCCCTGGTTGAGGAGACCGAGGGCATAGGCCCACTTGAAATCTCTTTAACCCTTGATGAAATCGAGGAACTGGATGAAAAACGCAGAAAATTAGCATCTTTTTGCGATGAAATCCATTACGAAATCAGCCAAATGGTGGATAGACCCTTTACCGCCAGAATAGCAGAATTGCTTGAAGAGGCTTATGCGCTTGACCCTTCCGATTTCAAAGCAGAAACAGCAGGCGCAACGTATAATCATATGATTTCTCTTAAAGATTTGATGATGGCAACTACAATAGACGAACAACTTAAAAAAGATTTTGACAGTAAATTTAACACATTGGATCAGGATAAACCGTCTAGAGATTTAAAAGATGCAATTAGAGAAGCAAGAAATTTGGAAGAAAAAATGATAATGCAAAAAACGATGTCCTTTGTATTAAATATGCCTTTAATGAGAGCCTTAAAAGGGATTTACCGGATAATAAAATCGGGAATTGAAGGTATGCTGGGACAAGGCTTTGACCCTGACAAGGATTATGCGACCCTTATTGCAAATGCAATAAAAGAGGGCGATTACTCAAATCTACAGAAGTATGTAAATGAAAGGGATGCAAAGTTAGCTTCGGATAAGGAAAAATATAAAGATGCCCAAACAACGGGAGCATACTTAATATCCCTTGGCTATGTAAGTGTACGAGAATATTTAAACAGAAAAGGATTCAAAGACGACCAGATTACATATGAAAATGGTAAAGTTTGCGTAACAGTTAACGGCAAGAAATACCCCCTTGATATTGAAGGTATTGCTTTAACGGGCCATACCAATTATGCGAGTGAAGAGAATATAGAAAAAGCTATTGAAATTGCAAAAGTGCCTCAGGTAGCAAAATCTCTTGTTTCACAACAAGAGATTGATAGATTCGTTAATAATTATAATAAAAATAATACGCCTCCATTAACAGATATTCAGATACAAGCGCTTAATAAGATTAACGATTATTCAGGGAACGAGATTATTACGAATTTAGACCCCGATGAACCAATTATTCTGTTTTTTGAAGGAGCTGGTAATTTTAGTGGAAAAAAACATTTGTCTGAAGAACCTAAAGGAAATGAACCACATATAAATGGCAGATTTGGTGCTATGGCGGTAGTAATTAAGAATGGGAAGATTATATATATGAGCCTAAATGCAAGTACACTTCCTGATACACCGCAGGCACAGTACGCTGAAGGCAGCAAAGGACATTCAACTGTAATACCAGGAGTATATTATATTAAATCAGACTATGCAGGGGCTAATCAAAAGCATGTAGGTTTTGCAACCGGTACAAGTCCTAATCCACAACAAAAAAAAGGGGATGAAATTCCGGTATATAGATTCTATGATATAAATGGGGAATATAAACCGGGTGTTTATGACGCAGATAGCAATGCTCCTGGAGCTGGTTGTGATATACATGCGGGGTGGGATACACCTGCAAGTAATTCGTCCACAGGATGTTTGGTAATAAAGGACTTTCATGGTTTTATGGATGCAATAGGGTTAAATAAAGGCTTACCAAACCCAAATTCCGCCAGAAAGGAAAATCAATATATTAATCAAAACGGAAAACGAATACTTGTTGATTTGCCTGAAATAACAGGGGCAGCAGTAATTGACAGAATACTGGCTGACCCTAATTACTTAAAAGGTATGTATGACACCGAAGATGCTGTAGATATAATTATGGGTGTAAAAAACAAATGGTAAGGGAGTCGACCATGAAAAGAATAGGATTATGCATATTAATAGTGATTGTTATTATATCCGGGTGCGGTAATAGAGATGCCAATATTAACAAAATAAGTGATAATAATACGCAAACTAGTATTGAGCCAGGCTCTGAAAATGACAACGAGAGCCTGAACCCTGCGGATGCTAATGCAGAGAAAGAGATCTTGTCCCATTGGCTTGGACAAAACCCTGATTATACGATAGACCTAAATAATTATGATATAAATAATGAAAAAGAAAGATATCTTTTACAAGTTAAATTTGAATATGAGGTAGATACGAACAAGTATGAAAGTACGGATTATTTTATTGATGTTGATGAAATTAATAGGCTTGAAGGGTACTATGAAATAGCCGGAAGAAGTATTATCCCGGAAGAATTGGAACATCCGAATTTAAGCTTTTCTGAAGATGGACGGCGGGTTTTATTACTTGACCAATATGGTGAAGAAAACATTGTTGAAGTAATTGATATAATTGGTCGTAAAGTTTTATATCAATATAAAACGAAGGATAAATTATTTAATCGTTATTTATATAATGTTGTTCCAAGTGCGGACTTAGAGCATTTAATGATAGCTGTTGAAGATGGCACCATGTTTGTTGATGTGTTAAATAAAAAGGTAATGTTAAGGCAATGCTCTGCTGAAATCATATCGCCAGATGGAACTAAAAGCGCGGTAATACACTCAGAAAATGATATAAATATACTCAAGATATATGATCTGGCTACTGAGGAATTAATAGATTTAATTAAGTTTGATAAAGGTATAATGTATTTGGTTCAATGGCATGAAAGCAATAAAATACTATTTTATACATTTGAGGGATCATTCTATTATGATTTAGATACGAAAGAAACAAAATTAATCGCGCCATATTTTTATTCTCCTATTATGTCGCCCGATGGTAAATATGTTGCATTAACAAGGGATGATAGATATGGAGTTCTTGATTATACCGAGACAGTGGAATATGAGTTATATAGGCAATATAGCTGCGATGAAGGGTTATATGTAAAAAATATGGTTACCAATGAGTTAATCCAGGTTGCGCCGCTAATATATGGTAATGGCTATTCTGCTCAAATCCCTATGCAATGGGTTTATGTAAACAAAAATTTTGATAATAACAAAAACAGATGGTGTTCACCTGCCGATAAAGAAGGAGAATATGCAGCATATAGTTCATCTCTCTCAGCAGAGAATGTCATTGATGGTGATATTCATACGGCCTGGGTTGAATATGAAGAACGCAATAATACGGAGCAAGAAGAAAAATATGATGGAAAAGGAATCGGAGAGTGGATAAAGATTTATAAAAAAACTAAGGCAAAACTCGAATATAGGAAAGGCGAAAGGGGCTACTATACTGATGTTGATATTGGATATACAGATTCAATGCTGCTATCGGGTATAAAAATAATCAACGGATATGCAAAAAGCAGAGAAATATACTTAGCAAATAACAGGGTAAAAAAAGCAGAAGTAATATTATCGGATGGTACAAGCTACGTATTTGATCTTGAAGACAATAACCTTGGATTTCAAACATTAGATTTTGGCAAGGAAATAGAAACAAGGCAGGTCGTGATTAAGATTCTCGATATTTACGAAGGGAATAAATACAACGATACTTGCATATCAGAAGTAGAGCTTATAGAAGCCGAAAAGAAACCATAGGCCGGCCAGGATGCATTTTTATTACCCAGGATTCTTCTTCTTTCAGATATATTCACATAGAGAAATCTACTGTCAGCCTGGAAAACCTGCCGCACTGATTGCTCAGGATCCAACGGGAGCGGATGATATTGTTAATCCGAGGTAAAAGGAATGGGATAAATAAGAACCTATTGGGACTAATTATATCTTTAATTTACTAATTCTAACGGCGTGTACTGTGAGTATAAAGCCAGATGACGACATGCTGAACGCAACCGGACATCGGAATGTGAGTTGCTTACCGGGATATTATTGCCTTAGAGTAAAATTATCGTAGGCAATTTAATAAAAAATAGGGAAGAACCCAAAATAGGTCTTCCCATAATCACGATTTTCCTGTAGTTTGAGAATTAACAACAAACCAAACGAAAGGAGATCGTGAT
>JBMNTI010000194.1:0-3880 GCA_050945655.1 Acetivibrionales bacterium
TGCTATCCCGGGTGTGAAGATGGTTTGGATGGAGCCATAATAACAAATGAGAATGTGGTTGTTGACAAAAACTTTATTACCTCACGAGGGCCGGCCACCTCTCTTGAATTTGCATTTGCTTTGCTTTCATTGCTAAAGGGACAAGCTGTATCAGAGAGAATACAAAAAGGGATGCTGTTTAAGTAGAAGAAAAATTTAACTAAAGCCGACTATGAATGTGGCTTTTTATTGGTGTGTTTAACTCTTGTTGATACAAAACAATTAATATAAAATGTATTTGGTTGATTAACCGACTAATAATTGGAAAGGAAATTTGCAAACTCATGTTAAAGCAAATAGCCCAAAAAAACATCGAGAAGCTGAAAAATAATTCTTATCCAGGCCGCGGAATTGTGCTGGGTTTATCAGAAGACGGCACAAAACTTTTCCAGGTTTATTGGATTATGGGGCGTAGCGAAAATAGCAGGAACAGGGTGTTTGTAGAGGAAAACGGTTTTGTCAGAACTCGGGCATATGATGAGAGCAAACTTATTGATCCGTCACTTATAATCTATTATCCTTTAAAAAGCATTGAAAAATACCACATAGTTTCAAACGGGGATCAAACCGATACCGTTTACGATTATATACGTTCCGGGAAAACCTTCGAGGCGGCTCTGATGACACGTTCTTTCGAGCCGGATTCCCCTAATTACACTCCCAGAATTACAGGGATCATTGAGTTGGGGGGGAAAAACCCATACACTATGTCAATACTTAAAACACAGGGTGGGGAACCGGATACCTGTGTTAGGAATTTTTATTATTATGAAAAGCCAATTAAAGGATTAGGCCATTGCATCCATACTTATGAATCCGATGGTGAGGTTTTGCCTTCATTTATGGGAGAACCGTATCCGGTTCCGATACCCAATAGTGCCGAAGCCGCATTAAATATCTATTGGGAGCTTTTGAACCAGGATAACAGGATTTCTCTATTAGTTAAAACTATAGATCTTAAGACCGAAAAAATTGAAATTAAAATAATAAACAGACATAATATATGATTTTTTTGTTTTTGGAGGATTTAACATGCATGAATTAAATATTAAATACGGTTGTAATCCACATCAGACACCATCAAGGATCTACATTAAGAATGGCGAATTGCCTTTATCGATATTAAATGGGAGCCCGAGCTATATAAATTTTGCCGATGCTCTTAATGCCTGGCAGCTGGTTAAGGAGTTGAATGAGGCAACCGGCCTTCCGGCTGCTACATCATTTAAGCATGTAAGTCCTGCAGGCGCCGCAGTCGGAAAACCGCTTAATGACACGCTGAAAAAAGCTTATCATATAGAGGGGATGGATATTTCCCCCGTAGCAACAGCTTATGCCAGAGCGAGAGGGGCAGACAGAGTTTCTTCGTTCGGAGATTTTATTGCCATAAGCGATCAAGTTGATATTGATACTGCTAAGCTCCTTTCTAAAGAAGTTTCCGACGGAATTATCGCACCTGATTATCAGGAAGAAGCCCTGGATATTCTAAAAAACAAGAAAAACGGCAAATATGTTATTATGAAAATAAATCCGGATTACAAAGCAGCCGAAATCGAGAGCCGGGAGATTTTCGGATTAACTATGGAACAGCTGCGAAATAATGCTGTCATAAGCAAAGATACTTTTAAACAAATCGTTACCGAAAACAAAACCATAACACCGGAAGGGATCATGGATCTTATTATAGCAACTATAACTCTAAAATACACACAATCTAATTCTGTCTGCTTTGCTTACGACGGCCAGGTGATTGGTTGCGGTGCAGGCCAGCAATCCCGTATACATTGTACGAGGCTTGCTGCCGGAAAGGCTGATACATGGATGCTCCGTCAACATCCCAAGGTGCTTTCCATGAATTTTAAACCGGGGCTAAAAAACCCTGTTATTGACAATGCCATCGATCTTTATCTGAGAGATGATATTACCGAGATGGAATTAAAAAACTGGCGGGTATTATTTGATGTTGTTCCTGAAAAGCTTACTGTTGGAGAAAAGGCTGAATGGATCAGAGGATTTAATGGAATATCCTTTTCTTCCGATGCTTTTTTCCCTTTCAGAGACAATATAGACAGAGCAGCCGCCAGCAGTGTAAAATATATTGCGCAGCCCGGCGGCTCAGTGCGTGATGACGAAGTAATCAATGCCTGTAATACATATAATATGGTTATGTGTTTTACAGGGCTGAGACTATTTCATCATTAATACCATTAATTGTAAAACAAGAATTATAGGTCAGTGCTAATATGCTTGAAAATATTTTATGGATGCTCATACTCATGGCTTTTGCAGCCATAGTTGGAGTACTTATTTTTAGGGATAGCCCAAAAAAAATATGGTTGATCGTCTTAGCTCAGTTGGCATTGGTATTACGTTTTATCTTTGTAATTATTATATTCCAGAATGGAACTGAGTACAGCGGTACCGATGGGCTGCTATATCATCAGGTAGCAAAAGATATAGCAGATCAAATAGAATCCGGTGTGCCGGTTTGGAACTTAAACTATGAGTATACCTGGTATACCGTCTTGGTGGGAATCCAATATGCTATATTTGGTGTAAACAGGTATGCCGCATCTTTTATCAACTCATTTATATCAATTCTTACGGGGTACTATCTTGTAGCTATAGCGCTGAATCTGAAGTCAGGAGAGAAGAAGTCTTTTTTAATTGGAATAGTATATATGTTTATTCCCAGCATGATCGTATGGACTTCCGATACCAGGAAAGAATCGCTTATTTTCTTTTTGATTATCATGATTTGGTATATGGCTTTAAAGGTTATCAGAGACAGGCAATTGTCAGTATTTAAGCAAAGTCTGCTTATTATTGCGATTTGCATGTTAATCTGGTTAAGCACGCTTCTTAGAATTTACATGTTGTATACATTAAGCGGCGCTCTGTTCGTTTATCTTATGCTTCACTACATTAAAACGAAAAGGAAGCTTTCTTTGATATTTTTCTTAATTGTTATTGTTTTAAGTGTAGTAATCAACTTTACAACAGTCAGGATGAATATGAGGGATTATCATGCCTTGTCATTGGACAGGAGTAAAAGCGGAGATGAGGATTTAGATGAAGAAATCGGTTCAATTTTTAAAACAATTATGGAGAAGGACATAGCCGATTCTATTAATAGTTTTTTAACCAAGCCTCATTTTAAAGACGTGCCATACATAACTGATATCGCCGCAAATACAATGGCTATAATAGTAGTTAAGATAGAAATGCTGCTTTGGTATCTTTGTTTGCTGGTTTCAGTTTTTGGTATATTTCATGCATTGATAAGATGGGATTCTTACCTGATAGGCATGCTGGCATTTGTTGTATCATATGGACTAATTAATGCACTGATCAGTGAGAACGTGGCTGACACCTATTACCGGTACAGGGCAGCAATAACTGCTCCGGTATTGCTTTTTGCAGATTACAGATCATTATTTCAGAAACTGAAGACCTTAATGATAGGTAAACCATACCATAATGAAATTACGATAAACTGAGGGTTAAAGAGAGGCATCATAAAGTGGAGGATAAACAAATTAAGATTCTGACTTTTTTGATTATTCCCATTATTATAATATTTTCACTGTCTTTTTATAGCTTTGCGGAGCCTCAGCACGGATACCGCATTTCTGATTATCAGGTTGTTGTGAAGGTTACAGAAAACGGCGAACTCGATATAACCGAAAAAGTGAAGTATAGTTCCCTGGGTAATAGCAATAATGCCGTAATTCTTATTGATAAGCAGGAAGATGAAGAAATTGAGATAAATAATGTCTACACCCTGGTAAGGGATGAATTTATAGAATGTGAGAGACTGTCGGCCGGTCAATGGGATGCT
>JBMNTI010000195.1:0-3873 GCA_050945655.1 Acetivibrionales bacterium
TACAATCCTGTGCGGGGAAGAACCATGCTTGCATTTACAATGGGTGGCTTTGACAGGCTTGATCCCGAATTTGATTACGATTTTGCCTGTGTGGTCACAGATGATAATGAAGTATGGGATATTGAGATTACAGACCTCGGAGGCGGAAGATATGATATTGTGAATGCCGAAGGGCGTTTAGGCGGTGAGCATCTTACATATAAGATTCGTTTTACTGTCGATATGGCCGATGCCGGGTATCTGGCCGGAACTACATCCGATGATGGGAAAGAATTGGTGGTCTTCCACTGGGTGCCGGTTCAATGGGATGAGCCTATGGATCATTATACAGTTAGTATCACCTATCCTTTGGAGTATCCGGGTGAAACAGGAACCAGGGAGGAAGTGGAGCAATTATTGCTTGAGAATGATTTTGCCACCGAGCCCTGGATGAATGAGAATTATCTTATAGATTACAGGGTCAATGTTTTAAACGATATACCCCGGGCGCAGGTTTTGCTGCATAAAGATAACCCTTCACAGAGATATAAATTTGAGATCCAGCAATATATTTCAGAAAACCTCTTTGATGAATTTTCTGCACACAATAATACCCCTCCGGTAACCAATAAACCTAATACACAGCCAAAGAGACCAAACGATACCGGATTCATAAGCCCGCAGCCCGATAGATCCTCTGAGAGAATTACTTTGCTGATTATTTTTCTAATTTTAACAGCAGGAATCTTACTGTTGGTTGGCAAAAAGCATCGTTCCATGGTGAAAGCCAGGTTAACCTACAAGGATGTCCAGTGGGCAAGAGACGATTGGGCTCCTCCCAAACTTGAGGTAGCGTCTTTTAGAAAAGACGGTCATATTGCTGCAAATCTGGATGAGGCGGAAGCAGGACTGTTTATTGGTATACCCTACAAAACCATACTTTCGGTCATAATGTATAAACTTTTTGCAGAAGGCTTTTTGGAAGAGGTATCGGTGACTCCACTCAGAGTAAAACAGATAAAGGATAAGGATCTGTCAAGCCTGACAGAATACGAAAAGCTAATGTACTATGCTGCCGAAGACGGAGAATTCAATGAGCGGGAACTGGAAAGCATTTTAAAGCGGCTTGTGGACAGTGTTCGGGCAAAAACATGGAATTGCGATATTGAAGCCACAAAGGAATACTATAAGAAAAAATACGAGGAGGCATACAACGCCGAAAGCAATGACGAAGAAAAGTATTACGAAAGATATTATGACCACCAGTACATTAATCACTGGTTCTACTGGTATGGTCATTTTTATGGCATACACGCCCGTTATAGATACCGTAAGCATGAAGATGATATAAGAGTGAACACCAATAATATTACTTCAAAATCCAAGGTGGATTCGGAAAAGGGTATTTTTGCCTGCCATGATGCCTGCCACTCGGCCTGTCATTCAGCATGCCACGATGCCTGCCACTCGGCCTGTCATTCAGCATGCCATTCGGCTTGCCATTCGGCGTGCCACTCAGCTTGTGTCAGTGGAGGTGCAAGGTGAAGAAACATAGATTAGCCTGGGTAGACGACTTTTTAAACAGAATAAAGCCTTACGTCTATATGCGCCTTAAGGACAACGTATTGATCCGTATGCCCAATGAGGCCTTTAAGCTGAATTCGACTGGAGCCCGGGTCATTCATCATATCCTGTCTGGGGGATCGGTCACCGATATTATTCGGGCGAGATCCGGCTCCCCTGAAACCGAGGAGCAATTGGAGCGCTTTTTTACGGATTTTTCACTTATGTGGAATGATAAGGTTTGCGAAAATTACATAACACCGGCAATTAACAGAACAGAATTCAGATTGGGATATATAGAGCTGCCCATTTTGTCCGAGGTGGCAATAACATATACCTGCAATATAAAATGCCGCTTTTGTTATGCGGGCTGCACCCCGATAAAAGATGAAATCCGGCTGGATAAGGAAGGTTTTAAAAAGGTTCTCGATATAATCCGGTATGATGCCCAGGTGCCCAGTGTTTCTTTTACTGGAGGCGAACCAACCGTCAATAAAGAACTTCCGGAACTTATACATTACGCATCGAAGCAGAATAAAATGCGGGTCAACCTAATAACCAACGGCACCCTGATTACCCCCCGAATGGCGAAGACCTTTGCAGAGGCAGGTCTATCTTCCGCACAGGTAAGCATTGAATCTGCCATAGCCGGGGAGCATGATGCAATTACAGGAGTCGAAGGTTCTCATAAGGCTTCGGTGAGCGGGCTTTTGGCCTTAAAAGATGCAGGGATCACTGTCCATCCCCATCTTACCATAAGCACCTTGAACAAAGACAATTTGGCAGATTATCCTGCATTCTGTAAAGAAATGGGGCTGGAACGGTTTTCTGCAAATCTAGTCATTCCCGCAGGGCGTGGTGATGCAAAAGAGCTGACGGTGGAGTACCGTGAGATCGGTGAGATCGTAAGAAAAATTCAGTCGGTTTCCGAAAACGTGGGTGTAAAGTTTATGTGGTATTCGCCAACCCCCATATGCCTTTTTAATCCAGTAACAGCAGGGTTTGGCAACAAAGGCTGCAGCGCATGTGAAGGGCTGCTGTCTGTAGACCCCCAGGGAAACCTTTTACCTTGTTCCAGCTGGCCCGAGCCTGTGGGTAACCTTTTGGAAGAAGGCTTTGAGACTGTGTGGTTCAACAAGCGGAGCCGGTATATCAGAGATAAAAAAGCCGCACCGCAAGAATGCAGGGAATGCACGAGCTTTGCAGTATGTCAGGGAGCTTGTCCCCTTTATTTTATAGCCCATGGATGCGAAGAATTAAAAGATGCCTGGAATTCTATGGGTCTGATGAAAAGGAGTGTCGTATGAAAAACTGGTTAAAAATACCGGGCTTTCCGCCCCCGGAAGAGCAGGATATATTAAAGTTTTATCTTTTCACAAGCCTTCCGTATGCAAATAGGATGCTGCTTTATTTCGCATTAGTTGCCGTCGGATTCATATTTCAGATCATTACTCTTACCGCTTGGCCGGGAGTGATTTTATTAATACTTGCCACATTGTTGAACCTTCTTAAGGGCTATAAAGCAGAGTATGATACATACCATGCCGAGAGCGAATGGAATAAAACCAGCATGGAAAAAATTCATCAGATTAATCAGATCAGATCGAATATTGAAAAATGGGATAAAGCTGCCCTGGATATAACCAATAAAACCGGATGCCTTACTTTTGGAGTCATAGCCATGGGTCTTTTTATGATGTATTATGCCATAATCTATACCGGAAGCACTATGGCGCATGTTTTTTTTATAGACGCTATTATCCTGATAATGCCTTTATGGTTTAACGGTTTAAGAAGAAAAGCAAACCAGAATAATTTGTATATAAAATCAGATTTGATTATTGAATTGGAGCAATATTTTGAAAAGGTAAAAAATGAAGGAGAAAGCTTTGTTCCGTCCATGATATTAGCCAGGCATAAATCCGGCAAAAAAGTTCCTGCCGATTTAAGATTCAATATTTTATTTGACGACATGCCCGAGGATTTTTACGGTATTCAGGCTCAAATCAATATTAATGTGGTTAGCACCAGTTACCCGTATTGCTACTGCGTAATAACAGCAAAACAGGGATTCGACCTGGAAAGGTATATCGGTAAGGTACGCGCACCCGGAAATATCGTCCTGGAACATTCAAAAGACCGGAGAGCCGAGGTTATTGTTATACGTCAATATACAACAAGAAGCTCCGGATACCACACAAAAATCAATGTATGCAAAAACATATTAGAGTTAGCCTTACAGATTTCAAGAATTATTCTCGCAGAAAACAAACAATAACAGCGAAAACTGTTTTGCCATGCTAATATGCGTTTATGCAAACCGTAATATTA
>JBMNTI010000196.1:0-3853 GCA_050945655.1 Acetivibrionales bacterium
ATCTCCTTTCGTTTGGTTTGTTTTGTTAATTCTCAAACTACAGGAAAATCGTGATTATGGGAAGACCTATTTTGGGGTTCTTCCCTTATTTTTTATTAAATTGCCTACGATAATTTTACTCTAAGTAGTCTGCCTAATAGGTAATTATACAGGCTTTATTGTATTTAGAAGCATTGGAAGAACCGAATTTCCCTCAAATCGATTCCAAAAAAAACCCAGTTAGATCCGGTCCATCTAAAGCCCGATACAGATCTTGGCCCGACAAATGTGGGATAGAACCAAAATGGCCTTATCTGAAATGGCCATATATATGTAAATCTGAAAAGGCAGTTAGAAATAGCTCCCGAATCAACTGCAAAAGTACCGATGGGCATCTGTGGTATAAAAGCAGGTGGTGGCACTAAGGGCGAGCCGTCTGTACGGCGTTGTGGGGAGAAGGGAGTAAACGGTACCAAGAATCTGAAGATATCAAAGGGAGTACCACGTCTGAAATCCCGATCTCTGTCCCGGTCTCTATCTCGATCCCTGTCCCGGTCTCTGTCCCGGTCTCTATCTCGATCCCTATCCCGGTCTCTGTCCCGATCTCTGTCCCGATCCCTATCTCTGTCAAACTGTTGAAACATACGCAACCTCCTCGTATTATAAAGTAGTAGTGTTTATAGTCCCTCTCCAAGGACTAAATGCTATAATTTTCACAGACGTTGTGGATTAGTCTCAACCTCCTAACGCTAGACGTTTTCTGGAAGGCAATAACCACAGCCGTTTGTTTAATTGGTAATTAGTTGGATAACGCATGACGTTTTATTTAGCACGAGGTTACATTCGACAAACCGGTCTGTGGAAGAAAGCAGCTCCTTGGGTGCTTTATTTGTCATGCAATTATCAAGGTTCAATTTTGGCTGAAATGCATTTCTGCAATTCATTCAAAAACATTCATTTTAGTTCTTGACTTTAAATAGTTAGCCTTTCATATTGGGTTAGTACAATATATGGTCAAGCTCATAAAAAGTTACCGAACCACCGTGCAAAAACTGTTTTGCTGTGTAAATTGTGATTACGAAAACATGCCAAATAAAAACACTTCCGAAAAGGGAAGTGTTTTCCTGAAAGTTAATGTTTATAAAATTACTCAGATTGTCTGCTCCTTGATACTTAGAAGAAAAGTGGGAGTGTCTTGGATTATGTAAGAAGTCTTCATTCTGTTAATCAGTCTAACTAAAGAGTTTATTGCATCGGTTATACTTTCCTGATTAAATATGGATACAATTATTTCATTTCTTTTGAGCTGAGGTTCGGGGCAAAGTTTTATCAACCTGGGGGAAGAAACCCAAAATAATTGGAGCTGCTTGAACCAGAGAAGCGGTGGGTCGGCATCCATAGATGCCCGGATTATATATCGCTCTTTCATAACCTTTCTGTCGTATTCTTTAACAACTGAAACATACTTTACTCTCATACCTTCTACCTGCCTATTCATAAATTATTAAAGTATTGGTTATATTCAATAAGAGCTTCGCCCGACACCAGTTTGATCCGGTTTTCCTGCTCTTACCGAAAAAAAGTGTCCCCGCCGCCGATGGAAGCGAGAGACATCTTTATTTAGTTATATTCAATACAATAAAAACTAATTACTTAAATTAATAAATATTAAAAATATTCAATATTTAATGTTACTACAACACAGACGTAATGAGACTGTGCGAAAATTGATTAACTATGGAAATATTAAAGTGGCGCAAGGACGTGTTTTTGTCTTCAATTTTGCCCGGTTTGACGATAAAGTAAAAATTGCTTTGTTTCAACCTTATGATATAATTTCATTGTTAATAATAAAGATAAGCTTAGAACAATGAAAGGAAGAACACCTAATGCTGACAGATATTGAAATTGCTCAAAATGCAAAAATGCTGCCCATTGAAGAAATTGGGAGAAAGCTTGGAATTGAACGTGATGATCTGGAGTTATACGGGAATTATAAAGCCAAAATAAAAGATGAGGTTTATGATAGATTAAAGGACAAGCAAGACGGAAAACTGGTTCTGGTATCGGCCATCAATCCTACCCCTGCCGGAGAAGGAAAAACAACTACAACCGTCGGGCTGGGCCAGGCTCTTGAGAAAATCGGAAAAAAATCTATAATTGCGCTCAGGGAACCTTCTTTAGGTCCTGTTATGGGCATCAAAGGCGGAGCCGCCGGCGGAGGTTACGCTCAGGTAGTGCCAATGGAAGACATAAACCTTCACTTTACCGGCGATATGCATGCAGTAACAGCTGCTAATAATTTGCTGTCTGCGGTTATAGATAACCATATTCATCAGGGTAATAAACTGAAGATTGATTCAAGAAGAGTTGTTTGGAAGCGTTGTATGGACATGAATGACCGTGCCTTGCGTCAGGTAGTGGTTGGAATGGGAGGCAAAGCAAACGGTTTTGTCCGGGAAGACGGTTTTATTATTACTGTGGCATCGGAAGTAATGGCGATTTTGTGCCTGGCCGAAGATATTATCGACTTAAAGGAGCGTTTGGGAAGAATAATTGCCGCATATGATATTGACGGGAATCCGGTTACGGCAAAGGATCTGGAGGTAAACGGAGCTATGGCACTTCTGTTAAAGGATGCTATAAAGCCAAACCTTGTTCAGACACTGGAGAATACGCCCTGCCTGATTCACGGAGGGCCTTTTGCAAATATTGCCCACGGCTGCAATAGCATAAAAGCTACTAAACTGGCTTTGAAACTTTCGGATTATGTTGTTACCGAAGCGGGATTTGGTGCCGATTTAGGAGCTGAAAAATTTTTCGATATCAAGTGCAGATATGGAAAATTAACTCCTGATGCGGTAGTTCTGGTGGCTACAGTTCGTGCGTTGAAATACAACGGAGGAGTTAAAAAGGAAGACTTGTCCAAAGAGAATGTAAATGCTCTTGAACAAGGTATAGTAAACCTTAAGAAGCATATTGACAATGTCAGGAAATTCGGAGTACCCGTATTGGTTTCATTAAATCGGTTTTCCACCGATGGCAATAAGGAGCTGGCTTTTATTAGGAGCAAGTGTGATGAATGGGGTGTGGAAGTCGCCGTATCGGAGGTATTTATGAAAGGCGGCGAAGGTGGTATAGAAATTGCAAGAAAGCTGTGCGACTTAATCGAGCGGCAGCCGTCAGACTTTAAAATGCTTTATGATCTTGATCTTCCGATTAAAGAGAAAATTGAGCTTATCAATAAAGAAATATACGGTGGGAAAGATGTTGAATTTACAGATAAGGCATTAAAGGAACTTAAGTTTATTGAGGATCTGGGCTTTTCCAATCTTCCTATTTGTATGGCAAAAACCCAGTATTCTTTATCCGACAATCCGTTACTGTTAGGATGCCCCAAAGGGTTCACCCTTAAGGTTAAGGAAGTGAAGGTATCTACGGGAGCAGGCTTTATTGTGGCATTAACAGGGGATATCATGACAATGCCCGGTCTGCCCAAAATCCCTAGTGCAAATAATATCGATATTGACGCTTATGGAAAAATAACCGGACTGTTCTAATGAACATTTTTTGGCTCGATATTTATCAATAAAATATATATTTTTAATGTTATTAATTGAGATATACAATAATTACCTGATAATAACTGTTCCATAGTCAAACGATGGAACAGTTTTGCTGTCTTATGAAAACCTTACATTCGCTTGTATAGGTTAGTAAGATATCAACGTCTTCAATTTTTTAACATGTTATTTATTGACATAAATAATAATTACCTGATAATATTAGTATAATACTGTTCCGGTAAATAATATTGTCAGGAGAATTAATCTTATGAAAAAGAGTATTTCTTTATTTTTAACCTTAGCAATTC
>JBMNTI010000197.1:0-3754 GCA_050945655.1 Acetivibrionales bacterium
TCGTTTACACTGATATTTTTGAAATCCTTCCTTGTCCTTACCAAAACGGTAAAGATCTTTCGAAAAACACCTTGGACATACTACGTTAGATGGTATAATAGTCATGAGACTTGAGCGCTCCTTTCTGAGAGGTAATGGTTGTTTGACGATTTCCATTATACCATAGGCGTTTCAGGTCTCATTTTTATTATTAAGTTAACAGAACATAATATTAGTTCGGGAGGTATATATGAACAGAAAATGGTGGAAAGAATCGGTCGTATACCAAATATATCCGAGAAGCTTTTTTGATTCAAACGGAGACGGCATAGGAGATATAAAAGGTATAATTCAGAAACTTGACTATATAAAAGAGCTTGGAGTTGATGTTATCTGGCTTTGCCCCGTATACAAATCTCCAAATGACGATAACGGATATGATATATCCGATTATTGCGGGATAATGGATGAATTCGGGACCATGGAGGATTTCGACGAGCTTCTTAACACCGCCCATTCCAAAGGTCTGAAAATAATAATGGATCTTGTTGTGAACCACACATCGGATGAACATCAGTGGTTTGTTGAGTCACGCTCCTCCAAAGACAGCGGGAAGCGTGATTATTATATATGGATGGATGCAAAAAACGGGGAGGAACCAAACAATTGGGGATCCTTCTTTTCTCCGTCTGTCTGGGAATGGGATGAAAAAACCGGACAATATTATCTGCATCTCTTTTCAAAAAAACAACCGGATCTAAACTGGAAAAATCCGGCCTTAAGAAAAGAGGTATACGATATGATGAAGTGGTGGCTGGATAAGGGCATCGACGGCTTCAGAATGGATGTCATCAATGCCATGGCAAAGAACTGGTCATTCCCTGATGCGCCAAGAGCAGAGCATAATACCTTGAAATATGTTTTTTATCCTCAATATTACTTTAATCAGCCAGGAGTACATGAATTAATACAGGAAATGAATAGGGAAGTATTAAGCAAATACGACATCATGACGGTGGGGGAAGCCTGCTGTGTAACTACCGAAATGGCAAAGCTGTACACCGGTGAGGACAGAAATGAATTAAACATGGTATTCCAATTCGAACTGATGGAAATAGACACCGGGGAAAAATGGAAGTGGGATATCGTTCCCTGGAAGCTGACAGAATTTAAGAGGATAATGACAAAATGGCAGAAGGGGCTGCAAAATACCGGCTGGAACAGCCTGTATCTCAACAACCATGACCAGCCGAGAATGGTATCCCGTTTTGGAAATGACAAAGAGTACAGGATTCAGAGCGCAAAAATGCTTGCCACTCTTTTGCATACCCTTCAAGGCACGCCGTACATATATCAGGGTGAAGAAATAGGCATGACGAATGTGGAGTTTGACAGCATCGAAGACTACAGGGATATTGAAACCCTTAATTTCTATAATATCGCGGTCAATCACGAAAAAATCGATCCTAAGGATGCCTTGCAGTCTATTTACAAAATCGGCCGGGACAACGCAAGAACACCAATGCAATGGAATGACGAAGAAAATGCAGGTTTTACAACGGGAAAACCATGGATAAAGCTAAATCCAAATTATAAAAATATAAATACAAAGCAGGCAATGGATGATAAAGACTCAATATTCCATTATTATAAAAAGCTTATCGCTCTTAGAAAAGAGAACCTTACCATGGTTTACGGAGATTATACCGTGCTTAATGAGGACGATGAAGAGATTTATTCATACATCAGAGAACTTGACGGCAACAGGCTGCTTATTATTCTCAACTTCTTCGACAAAGAGCCGGTATTCAGACTTCCGGAAGGTATTGAATATAAAAATGCAAAGTTGCTGATTTCAAACTACGAGATTGAGCAGGAAAAAGAAATATCCGAAATAAAGCTTCGAGCCTATGAAGCAAGAGTGTATGAATTAGTATAGTTTTTTATTTTATTTAAGGACAGAACTGGAATCGCCAGACTTTGATGATATAAGGCATGATGCATATTATTACAGAGAGATAGGCTAGCCAAAAAGCTGGGGATTACCTACGGTACGGGCAATAACAAATTCAGCCCTGATGCAGCTATTACTAGGCTTGATATGATGGTACTGGCAGGTAATGCGCTCAGAATATCAAAAAAGCTTGAAATCCAAGGTATAACCAAAGACCTGGATACGTATACCGACAAATCGCAAATACCAGCCTATGCCATAAACAGTGTAGCCTCAGTAGTTAAGGAAGGATTGATTGTTGGCAACGGTAACAGAATTAACCCGGGTGGATTTACAACAAGGGCTGCAGCGGCAGTACTCATGTACAAGATATATAACAAACATTAAAGCAAGTGCAATGACCGCTTACGTTCGTCTTCTGAGGCATGCCCTGCATGGGTGCTGTAATTGTTTCCTGCGTTGTTGAGCGCCTTATAAACAGTATAGCTGACTTTAATATTTTTATATGATTATGCATACAAAAAATAAGATGTCCTCCGCTGCATGCAGAGAAGGGGGGACGTCTTATTTTCTATGTTGAATGAATTCCTGCCATTTTTAATCAGACGCAGCGTCTTCTGTGCAATACAAGTTCATACAGTTTGTCTCCAAAATTGAAAATCAGGACTCCTGTTAAGATGATCATGCCACCGGTAATGGTAGGCATATCAAGCTGCTCATCGGCGATGATAAAACCCAGCAGCGCTGTTAAAAACGGAGTCACAAACATGTAGTTGCTGACGGATGAGGTGTTTCCAGCTTTTTTGAAAGCTTGCGCCCAGGACACAAAAGCGATGGCACTGGAGAATACTCCGAGTATGGCGACATAAAGCAACTGGTAGGGCGGGGCGATAATTACCTCTTTTATGGAAGTTGGTAAAAACACGGCAAGCATGGCCGTTCCCAAAAAGATACTATAAGAAGAAGCTTGAAATCCGGAATAGGTTTTTGTTAACTTTCGTTGCAGCAGGTTGTAGACGCCAAGTGATACAGATGCGAGCAGCAGCCATATAATTCCGTGATTAAGCGAAAAAGCATGATTCATAAGTGTCAGCACGGTGACACCGGTAAATTCAATTACTATTGCAGTCCATTTGATAACTCCCAGTTTTTCATGATAAAACACACGTGCCAGAATTGCCGTAATAACCGGAACACAGGCTATAATAACGCTGCTGGTAGCCGCTGTTACTGTTTCGCATCCCTTATTGAAGGCAATCACATATAGGAAGAATCCAAAAAAGCCTGACACCAGAAACCATTTTACGTCGGCTTTTTTTGGCGGTTTAATTTTGAATATAGGAATCATGACCAATAAAGCGCAGGAGGCAGAAAAATAGCGCAAAAACCCAAGGGAAAACACAGAAAAATGTTTAAGTGCAAACCGGGTAAGAACATAAGCCAAAGACCAGAAAAGTATGGTCAACGCTGCGTACGGATGAAAGCTGTCACGTAATTTCATATAATCACCACAATGTATCCAAGTTATTTATTCCTTATACTATAGAACCACATAAATAGAATAATTGAAAGAGTTTTTTTGCGGTAATACCTGATTAATTTTCTCTATTGCTCTGCTTGGCTGTTTTGCTCCCCATAAGCAGTGTTATGTCCGCAATCCTGCTCTGCTTTAAATCGCAGCAACCACGCCGCTTATTTAAGTTAACATAATCAAATATAATAATCTGCATGTTAAAACAGTTTCCACACAGTCTGCCGCATATGCGGAGTGGGTTCCATGAGTATATCATGGATATATTTTTTTTAATATTACTATGGTAT
>JBMNTI010000198.1:0-3753 GCA_050945655.1 Acetivibrionales bacterium
CCGAACACATTATTCTTTATTGCTTCTAAAGGATTCCACTCCATCATGGGGACATGCTTGTGGGCAGCGGCATGGAATACAACATCGGGTTTATATTTGGAAAATACCTCTTCAAGCCTGTTCTGTTCACGGATCGAGCCGAGTATGGTTTCATATTTATCCCGGCTGTACCTGGCCGAAAGCTCATTATCAATTTCAAAGAGGCCGTTTTCGTTAAAATCGAATACTATTAGCTTATAACAGCCATCGTCAAGTACCTGGCGGCAGATTTCAGAGCCTATGGAACCGGCGCCCCCGGTCACTAACACAGTCATCCCGTATATATACGATTTAACCGCATTCATGTTCAATTGAACCTGATCTCTTCCAAGCAATTCTTCCACATCCACATCGCGGATCGTTGCCTTGGACAGGTCGGTTTCCCCTATCTCATGGAGGGTTTCAAAACGCTTCAGCCTGCACTTCACGGATTGACATTTGTCAAAGATGTCTCTTATTAATTCTTTGTTGGCCTTCTCAACAGCAATGATTACCTCTTGAACACGCTGCTGTTTGAGAACCGTCCTTAAACACTCACGTCCTCCAAAGACAGGAAGGCCGTTTATCCATCTGTTCCAAAGATGGACGTTATCATCGATAAATCCTATAGGGGTTCTTCCATCCTTACTGCTAAAAAGATGATTCGCCAGATAAGTACCGGCTTGACCGGCTCCGATTATCAAAATGCGGTCAATTTTACCCCGGCTGTTA
This sequence comes from Acetivibrionales bacterium, assembly GCA_050945655.1. Lineage (GTDB taxonomy): Bacteria > Bacillota > Clostridia > DSM-8532 > DSM-8532 > DTU059. The sequence continues at coordinate 751 of JBMNTI010000198.1, forward strand.
TTCTTAAAGTGGGATATCCCCCATATGCTTATCCTTACCGACAAACGAATACCAACGGTTCCGAACATGCTTATAAAAGTGGAAACCAATATGGCGCCTCTTGGAATATGCAAATTCATAGGACCGTTCAGAATGAATATGGCGGAATATGTAATAAGAACGGCAAAAACCTGTCTTACCATTTCACTAATCCCGGCTCTTTCCCAGACATTAAAATAACAGCCTGAGATTACTCCGGCAACAATAAGCATCAGTGACGACATAAGCCAGAAAACAGGAATATACTGAAAATATTGCTGCGGCACATTGCCGTCAAAACGTATGAATATTCCGGCATAAGAAGAAAATAACGCTATTAAAATATCCAGGACTAAGAGCCCCGGCAAATTAAGAAGCTTGAGAAATCTTTTCAAAATCTCACCTCAGAGTATTTTGTCAGGTTAAAAAACAAGCAAGTATTAAATTTACTTTACACTGTAAGCATGGCTCTCTTCAAGGCATGCAAAAAGGCTTGGCCCTATTCCGGCCTTGTTTGACAGTATTAGAACAATGGTTCTTAGTATGATCCAGCAGTCCCTTGTAAATGACCATTTATTGAGATAACTGTTGTTCAGTTCGGCCAGATAATCGCCGTCATCCAGCTTCCTCATATCTTTGAATCTCCAATTCCCGGTCAGACCGGGCTTAAGAATAGTATTTCTAAAGTTATAGCTGGTGAGGGTCTTCGACTTGAAAGCAGGTATGGGCATACTGCCTACCAGGGACATCTCACCTTTTAGTACATTCCAGAACACGGGCAGGTTATCCATGCTTGTTCTTCTTAAAAACCTGCTGATAAAATATTCGGAGCTGTCATTCTCCATTACTGTTCTGAAAGAATAAAGGGTAAAGGTGCGTCCGTTGACTGAAAGGTATTTTCTGCGCCGAAATACCGGCCTTCCGGTCTGAATTAAAGCAAGGGGTATAATAAATGCCGACGTAAGCAATGTAATGCCCAGCCCTATCAAAGCCCCGATAATATCCATTCCTCTTTTAGCAATGCTTTGAAGATCATTTAAAGCCGCATTATAATATGTGAATACCGGAATGGTTCCCACAGAGTGAACAGTATTTTGCTGATTGGTACCCTCAAAGAAGTCCACCGCCAAACGAATGGTAAGATCCCTGTCCTTGCAGTTAAGCACATACGGCCTTATTTCTTCCATGAGGCTGCAGGGCACCGCAAAAATAACCTCGTCTACCACGCTTTCTTTAAGCACCTCATTGAGTCTGCCTATTTTCTCTTGATTCTTTTCTTTGAAATTTATTCCTTCATCAAGATAGATGCACTCTGCTATGTCGATTTGAAAACTGGTCTTATTTATGAAATAGAGATATTCCTGTATATTCTCACTGCAGCCGACAAGAACACCGCGCTTGTTCCACTTGCTTCCGAATACCTGGCGAAACTCCTGTACTATCAGATATTGCATGGATATGACTATAATGGCGGCCAAAGTGTATATGAGCAGAATATTAACGGTAAATATGTCTTTTGAAGTAAAAGGCGTCATCACAAAACAAAAAACCACCGCTAAAAGACATGACTTGATAACATACCTCAGTGTCCTGTCCTGATATGTAAACGTGGATCTGTGATACATTTCACTGGTGTACATGCTGAATATATATACCATCCCAAACATGACCGGGATCCAAAGATATTGCTCAAATGTTACTTTGTGGAAAATTACTCCGGTCAGAAAAACGGCGATAAGATAGGTTATGAATAAGCACATACTGTCAATTATTATCTGAACTATATTAATAAATGGTCTGTTTTTCATCCAGCCCACAAAACTCACTCCATTTCAAACTTGCTTGTCCTTACGGGGAAAAATAGCATAGCTTCGCCAATAGAGCTTAGTATCCAAGCTCTTTGTTCAAAAAAATATCTCCTCATTGCCGGATTGGCGGGCCGAAACACCGGCAAACCCTTAATGATTCATTTAACCGGTTTGTTAATTAGCTTAATGCTCAAATCAACGGTCCTTTTATCGCCTAAAAAGCTAAGACACACTCTTACCCTTCCTTTTCGATTATCGACCGATTGAATTAAGCCTTCCATACCCAAAAGTGGACCATCGGTGATGACTATGCTGTCGCCTTGCTGATATGCTGTTGATACACCTATTGTTTCCCCATCGATCATAAGCCGCCCGATAATTTTGATCTCATCCGGATGAATCCGGTAGAGCTCGTTATTATCTTTAAGTATTCTAAGAATACCCGGCACTGTCTTGAGGTTATAATAGTCGTCTATTGTTATATTACCTTTAAGCAGTATATATCCGGGAAAAAGTGGTTTTATCTTTTCATGCCAGACACCGTTTTTTCTTTCATTAATACGGCGTTTGGGAACAACAGGCAAAATATCCGCATCCTTAAAGGTATACGCAATTTTTTCTCTAACCGTTTCTTCATTTCCTGTCATAACAAAAACTGCGTGCCAAAGACTTGAATCGTCTTCCTTATTAGAGCCGGTTAATTGCTTAAGCCTTTCCTTCCAGTCCATAAAAGCACCTTTTCCAATATACCTAAAATCATATTATACCACAAAATAGGCTAGCCATCTCATTTTACTAATACTATTTATGTCGCATAATGTTAATTATAACAGAATGCTGGTGAATATCAATTATTTCAGGTAACAAAATCTTACTAATTTTCTATTAAATTTTATATACTTTTATACTTTTTACACATAAAAATGCATTTCAAATCAGTATTGTATTTTATACCACTTTTCTCGACGGTAAAACCTGTGCGGAATAAAAAAATCCCCGAAACCACAGGGATTCCGGGAATCGGCGGACCGTACCGAAGCTTACACAGCATAATATTACGGTTTGCATAAACGCATATTAGCATGGCAAAACAGTTTTCGCTGTTATTGTTTGTTTTCTGCGAGAATAATTCTTGAAATCTGTAAGGCTAACTCTAATATGTTTTTGCATACATTGA
>JBMNTI010000199.1:0-3686 GCA_050945655.1 Acetivibrionales bacterium
AACGAATTATAATTATCATTATAAAAAGGTTATAATGATGAAGAATGCTCTTGGTTAAAACATATTTATTTTTTTAAAATGGTGCATTTTGAACTAAAAGGTCCTATTTAAGGTTCGCACACATTTTTGTTTTTCGAGGGGAACTGTTATGAAAAAATATATAATGGCATTAGATACAGGTACAACATCAAACAGGTGTATTCTTTTTGACGAAAAAGGTCGCATATGCAGCATGGCGCAAAGGGAGTTTACACAGCATTTTCCGGCTCCGGGACTGGTGGAGCATGATGCAAATGAGATTTGGGCCACACTTTTGAGTGTTGCCGTGGAAGCAATGCAGAAACTTAAAATAGAAGCTTCTCAAATAGCTGCGATAGGTATAACCAACCAAAGGGAAACAACTGTCGTTTGGGATAAAAACACGGGTGAACCCGTCTACAATGCAATAGTGTGGCAGTGCAGAAGAACGGCCGATTATTGCAGTTATTTAAAAAGGAAAGGCCTTGAGGAGTTTTTCAGAGAAAAAACAGGTTTGGTAATAGATGCCTATTTTTCCGGCACCAAACTCAAGTGGATATTGGAAAATGTTGAAAATGCCAAGGAGCTTGCACAAAAGGGTGAACTTCTTTTCGGTACTGTAGACACATGGCTAATGTGGAAACTTTCGGGAGGCAAAATTCTCGCAACCGACTATTCAAACGCGTCCAGAACACTTCTTTACAATATAAACACTTTAAAATGGGATGAAGATATATTAAAAGAGTTTGATATTCCTTTGTGCATGTTGCCCGCGGTAAAGCCTTCCAGCGGGATTTTCGGTTATACGCAGTCACAGTTTTTAGGAGCGGAGATTCCTATAGCGGGAGTCGCCGGAGACCAGCAGGCGGCACTGTTCGGACAAACCTGTTTTAATCCCGGCAATGCGAAAAATACATATGGTACGGGCTGTTTCCTTTTGATGAACACGGGAAACAAACCGGTGTTTTCTGAAAACGGGCTTGTTACAACAATCGGGTGGGGTATAAACAAAGAAGTAATGTATGCTTTGGAAGGTTCGATATTTGTAGCGGGAGCGGCAGTGCAATGGCTGCGAGATGAAATGAGACTCATAGATTCGTCACACGATTCGGAGTATATGGCAACAAAAGTACCTGATACAAACGGGTGTTACGTAGTACCCGCATTTACAGGGCTTGGAGCACCGCATTGGGATCAATACGCACGCGGAACTATAGTAGGATTAACACGCGGATGCAACAAATATCATATTATAAGAGCGACCCTGGACAGCCTGGCATACCAGGTAAACGATGTGCTTACAGCAATGGAGATAGATTCGGGGCTTAATATCATATCGCTTAAAGTCGACGGCGGCGCGTCGGCGAATAATTATATAATGCAAACACAATCAGACATAACAGACACCCAGGTAATACGTCCGAAATGCATAGAAACAACAGCTCTGGGAGCGGCTTATATGGCAGGACTTGCAGTCGGATATTGGGAAGATACAGAAGACATAATCAAAAATAGTGAGATTGATAAAGTGTTTACCCCGAAAATCGGCACGGAAGAACGTGAAAAAAGAATAAAAGGCTGGAACAAAGCGGTAAAATGCGCATACGGATGGGCAGTAAATGATTAATTTAGGCAGCTTTCCTGTAAGAACGTTAGTTGCCGGGAAAAGTAACAGCATGTAAAATAAATAAAGGAGTTTGTTTTTGTGTATGACATTGTAATTATAGGTGCGGGAGTGATAGGCTGCAGTGTAGCCAGGTTTTTATCACGATATGAAGCCAAGGTTTGTGTAATAGAAAAACATGAAGACGTATGCAGCGGAACCTCAAAAGCAAACAGCGCGATTATGCACGCCGGGTTCGATGCTAAACACGGAAGTCTGATGGCAAAGACAAACGTGACAGGAAGCAAAATGATGCCTGACCTTGCAAAAGAGCTGGACATACCGTATACACAAAACGGTAGTCTCGTTGTTTGTTTAGATGAAGATAATATTCCACGGCTGACAGCTTTATATGAAAACGGTATAAAAAATGACGTCGAAGGTTTAGAAATTATAGACGGAAAACGTCTTAGAGAAATGGAGCCGAATATAAAAGAAACAGCGGTTGCCGCGCTTTTTGCCCCAACGGGCGCTATCGTATGTCCTTTCGAACTTACTGCCGCAATGGCGGAAAACGCGTATACAAACGGTGTAGAGTTTTTGTTCAATACGGAAGCGCGTGGACTTTCAAAAAGACCGGACGGCGGCTGGAGCATAATTACAAACAGTACGAACAACCCGAAGATTGATACAAAGTATGTGGTAAATGCGGCAGGCGTATATTCGGATTATTTCCACAATCTGGTCAGCAAAAACAAAATAAATATTACGCCAAGGCGCGGAGATTATTTTTTGCTTGATAAAAGTGAAGGAGATTATGTAAAACATACTATCTTTCAGCTACCCGACAATCGAGGCAAAGGTGTTCTTATAAGCCCTACGGTTCACGGTAACATAATCGTGGGACCTACTTCCATAGATGTAAATGAAAAAGAAGGTACAAATACAACCGCGCAGGGTTTAAACGAAATAATTGAAAAAGCTTCAGTATGTGTAAACAACATACCTTTAAGACAGGTTATTACAAGCTTTGCGGGTCTCAGAGCTCATGAAGACGGCGCAGAGTTTATTATCGGCGAACCCGAAGATGCGGAAGGTTTTTATGACTGTGCGGGAATTGCATCGCCGGGGCTTACTGCCGCGCCGGCGGTGGGCTTAAAGGTTGCAGAGGACTTGAAAAACAAGTTCAATTTGGCTCCAAATCCCAATTTTAACGGTACAAGAAAAGGGCCGGTTCTGCTCGCCGGTTTGAGTATAGAAGAGAGAAATAAACTTATCAAAGAAAATCCCCTATACGGTAATATCATTTGCAGATGCGAAGAAATCTCCGAAGGCGAAATCGTTGATGCTATAAAAAGACCTTTGGGCGCAAAAAGTATGGACGGTATAAAAAGGAGAACAAGAGCAGGAATGGGCAGATGCCAAGCAGGTTTTTGTACGGCAAGAACCATGGATATTTTGGCAAGAGAACTGGGTATTACGAAAGAGGATGTTACAAAATGCGGCGGCAATTCGCGTTTAATTGTCGGCAAAAAAGGTAGCTATGAAAAGGAGTAGCCATGAGACATACAGACGTTGTTATTATAGGGGGAGGTCCCGCAGGCCTGGCCGCCGCCGCATCACTGTATGAGCAAGGTATTGAAAGTGTTCTCATTATTGAAAGAGACAAAGAGCTTGGCGGAATATTAAACCAGTGTATTCATAATGGTTTCGGTCTTCATGCATTTAAAGAGGAGCTTACAGGTCCCGAATATGCAGCAAGATATGTAGAATTAATTGAAAAAGATAAAATAGAATATATGCTTAATACTATGGTTATCGATGTAACCGATACTAAGCTTATTACGGCGATTAATAAAACCGAAGGTGTTTTTAGGATTCAGGCAAAAGCCGTAATTCTGGCAATGGGTTGTAGAGAGAGAAGCCGCGGCGCTTTAAATATTCCCGGCTTCAGACCTGCGGGAGTATACTCCGCAGGAACTGCTCAGCGTTTGGTAAACATGGAAGGCATCATGCCGGGCAAAAAAGTTTTTATATTAGGAAGTGGAGATATTGGGCTTATTAT
>JBMNTI010000200.1:0-3640 GCA_050945655.1 Acetivibrionales bacterium
ATTACAGAGGTCTTACGGTTGACCAGGACACCAAATTGCGCAAAGCATTACGTGAGGCAGAGGTTGAATATAAAGTTATTAAAAACTCTATTATCAGCTTTGCTGTGAAGGGCAGCGATTTGGAAGGGCTCAATAAATATCTTTCAGGGCCTACAGCCATTGCTATCAGCACGACTGATCCTGTAGCTCCGTCGAAAGTTATCGCAAAATATGCAAAAGAGTATAAGGAACTTGAGATTAAGGCCGGCATGGTAGAAGGTAATATTATTGATGTTGATGGAGTAATGAACCTTGCTTCCACACCGTCGAAAGAGGAATTGTTGGGAAGGCTTATCGGAAGTCTTCAAAGTTCGCTATATGGTCTTGCTGTTGCTCTTAATGCGATTGCAGAAAAGCAGGAGCAGCCTTTAAATGCCGAGGCATAATATTACTGATTAACGAATTATAATTTTTTGTAATGGAGGATTTTAAAATGAGTGAAAAAATCACAAAATTTATTGAAGAAATCAAAACTTTAACTATTCTTGAACTCAGAGATCTTGTAAAGGCTATCGAAGAAGAATTTGGCGTGTCTGCAGCTCCCGTTGCAGTTGCAGCCGGACCAGCCGCAGGACCTGCAGCCGGACCTGCCGAAGAACAGACAGAGTTTTCAGTAGTTCTTAAGGAAACCGGTTCCGAGAAGATCAAAGTTATCAAAGTTGTTCGCGAAATTACCTCTTTGGGTCTTAAAGAAGCTAAGGAAGTTACAGAAAACGTTCCTAACACAATTAAGGAAGGCCTTTCTAAAGAAGAAGCCACTGCAATCGCCGAGAAATTCAAAGAAGTTGGCGCAACTGTTGAAATTAAATAATTTGAAGGATATAAAAAGAGAGCTTATTGCTCTCTTTTTATATCCGGATATGCTTTGTCATTCAATACGTTAGTCAAATTGGCCTGCGGTCATAATAGTCACCGGTCAGGGATTCAAAATCATCGTCCAGAATATCCAAATCATCAAAACAATGCAAGTCTATGCCTGGCTCAAAATCATCAAGACCGCTCCAATAGCCGATTTCATCATATTCAAATGCTTTGAAGCTCCTATGTACCCACACTTTAAAAATAATACCTGACATCGCGATAGTGAGTATTGTAACTCTTGCTAAAAAATTTCCTTTAATCAGCATGAAAATAGCTGCGACTAAGATAGGGATTACAATAATAAGTTTTAATAGCCTGGTGTAATGTCTGTGCTTTAACGCTGAGCTCATAGTTTTCATCTCCTTAAATTTCGTTATTCCTTAAAGATGAAATTTTCACTTATTTTTATTATACATTAATACAATCAAAAATAGAAGAGGTCTGATACAAGACAAGATTCTGACTCCTTATAAGACAGAGCAGCCGTCTTGTCTCGCGCTTACCCAAACGAAACTAGTTGGTTTTCGCACTTTTTCTTTTGGATACTAAAATAACGCAAGTCGGCACTATTATGAAGAAGCCTATCATAATACTATATATTTTTTTTTGACCAACCTGTTCCTGATACGTTTTTGAGGTTTCGTTCAGTTCAATATTTTGAGCCGGTTTCACAATGAACGCATTCTCAAAAGCTTTTAATGCCTTGGGATTGTAATATGTAAGCTCTTTTAAATCAGACAGCTTAATGCTTTCGTCTATCTTTATCTTCATTGGGCTTTCGAATCCCTTAAAAGTCTCAGCAGTTTCTTCCATAATAGATATTTTCCATAGCTTATCAAAATCTCTGTTTACGGCAACATAGACACAATTTGTTTCAGCCTCATAAAGAAATGAGCAAAGCGTATAGAAGCCTACTTCTTCACATTTCATGGCCTTCAGCATTTCTATTCCTTTAGCCAGATCAAAATCATCGATGTTCTTAAGCATAAAATCGCAGCCTGCAATATAGCGATTCGATCCCCGGGCTGAAATCTTTTCATATTCGGTATCCGCATAGTAATAATTCATGAAATTAGTCATTATTATAAACTTGTCTTTTATACTTGTAATCATATTTTTATCTTTTCCCACTTCCACCACTTGCGCAGAGCCGGATTTGTCGGCAAACATGGTATGATGCTCAACCATTGTATGAATCACCCGTTTGTCTTGAAGGAACTCGTTGATCTCTTCAATTACGGATAATTTGTATAAAGCAGTGCTATAAAGATCTTTTATTGCAATTGTTTCAACGTCTTTTTGTATGAAACCCGGTTTCTCCTCAGGTGTTACAATTTGCTGCGCAGCAAAAAGACCATTCGTATTCATTCCGTAAAGTATTTGGTCTCCGTAATACGCAAAACTGCTGCATGCTGGGCCGGTAAGAACAAAAAAAGAAGCATAATTAAAACGGATGGTATCAAAAAACTCTTTTTATAGTGTTTTTTAATATTATTCATTTACTTATTATCTCCTTGAAATGGTGTAGCTCCCTGACATGTCATATTCCCAAGGCTTCCTTTATATCGTCAGATCCATATTGGTTACTTGAAATACCCATTTGATTAAACTCTGCCACATCAAAAATCACATAACTGAAATAATCAGCTTTTTCCTTGTCTGTCAGACGGTTCATTTCATCCAATACATTGTGTGCATCATTACCCGAATTATCCTTTATATAATATTTGACTCCGAAGGTTGGCAATATTTTTTTGATAGCCTCTGCCTTCCAAACGTCGTCAGGAACGTAGAAAATAATTTCATGGCAATCCTCATCTCTTTTACCGCCAAACAAAAAAGAGAAAAAATCAGGTTTCCCTTGCCGCTGACTTTTTCTATATGAATACACAAGATTGAGATTACGAATCTGGGAAAGGAATTTTTCCGGTGAAAAAGGAATGCTTCTTTTAGCATCAAGAATGAGTGAAGTATTTATTTCTATAACAACATCCCGATCTTTTTTTAACGCCGATAATATTTCATAGCTGATATCTGATTTTGATTCTCCTCCTTCAGGCTTGTAGGACAATGAAAACTGGGGTGCATTATCACCTTCCCTTTTCCCGGTATTCTTTAATCTGTAACTCGCCATAAATATCAAACTCCCTTTGTATTATTTATATCATTATATATTATACCAGCCTTTTAGGTTAATGTGATATGGGCTATAATATAGATATTAATTTTTATACGATAGGAGGAAATATTCTGATGAAAGCATATGTTATGCTGGCTGATGGTTTCGAGGAAATTGAGGCATTAACAGTGGTTGATGTCCTAAGGCGCGGGGATGTTGAAACGGTCATGGTTTCCGTAAAAAACGACAAAATCGTTTTAAGTGCTCGTGATATTCCTGTTGTGGCCGATGTTAACATAGAAAATCTAGAAATCATGCCTGATGATATGATTGTGATCCCCGGAGGCGGCAAGGGAGTGCAAGGATTGTCGGAATCAAAAGCCTTCAAGGAATTATTATTAAAGCATCAGGAAAAGGAAGGACTACTTGCGGCAATATGCGCCGGACCGACGCTTCCAGGCAAAATGGGGTTCTATAATGGAGTTAAAGTTACGTGCTATCCCGGGTGTGAAGATGGTTTGGATGGAGCCATAATAACAAATGAGAATGTGGTTGTTGACAAAAACTTTATTACCTCACGAGGGCCGGCCACCTCTCTTGAATTTGCATTTGCTTTGCTTT
>JBMNTI010000201.1:0-3635 GCA_050945655.1 Acetivibrionales bacterium
TCCTTGCCTGGATAATATCCATTACGGCCTCTGCCTGGGAAAGATCTATCCGGCCGTTTAGAAATGCTCTTTTTGTGAACTCTCCCGGTTCTGCCGGTCTGGCTCCATGCCTGTATAACAGGTTCAATAAAGCTGATGCAATGGTATAACCCCCATGGCTTGAGATCTCCACCACATCTTCCCTGGTATAAGTACGGGGAGCCGTCATTTTTGAAACAAGCACTTCGTCTATTACCTCATTGTTCAGATCCGATATGATTTTTCCGTATTGAATAGTATGGGATTGCTGTTCCGAAACGGTACTTTTCCCTCTGAAAACCTTATCTGCAATTAGAAACGCTTCCGGACCGCTCAATCTTATTACTGAAATTCCTGAGTTTCCGACAGCCGTTGAAACTCCTGCAATAGTATCATTTTTCATATTTTATTACCTTACCACGGCAACCGCACTAAAGACTATGCTCTTGTTTTACACAGTCCGACGCGGATTTATACACTATATTAACTAAAGGGACCGTTTCAAAAATTTTATTCTGATACGGCCCCTTTATTTTTAATATCTGCCGCTACCCTGCTTGTAACGAACAACCACCTTACGGTTAGGTTCCTCTCCGACACTTTGTGTATCGACATACTTATGATTTTGCAATGTTGAGTGAATTACTCTCCGTTCATAAGGATTCATCGGTTCAAGAGTGAGGTTTTTACGGTATCTCGCTACTTTATCGGCTACACGGTTGGCAAGCCTTATTAATGTTTCTTCCCGTTTTTTTCTATAATCGGCTACATCAAGTATTATACGTATATATTCGTCAGCTCTGTGGTTTACAACCAGGCTGAGGAGGTATTGAAGAGCATCCAAGGTTTCTCCTCTTCTGCCTATAACAATTCCTATATCATCACCTGTCAAACGAACTGTTATATGATCTTCTTCATGAATAATATCAAGGCTTGCCGTAATCTCCATTTTCTCAAAAATAGGTCTTAGAAATTCGACTATTATATCATCAATGCCGGCCTTTTTAGTAACTTTAACAACCGCATTCTTGTTACCTATTATACCCAGAAGTCCTTTGTTTCCTTCGTTTATGATCTCAACATCTACGTTATCAATGTCAGTTTCAAGCTCTTCACATGCAAGTCTTACAGCTTCATCCAGAGTCTTAGCTTCTTTTATTATTGACTTTTGCAACGTTACTCTCCTCCTTCTTGGCTTTGTCATCTTTCTTATAATACTTGTTAACCAGCAATTGCTGAACATAGCTTAATATATTATTCAAGGTCCAATAAACCGACAAGCCGCAAGGAGTTCCCAATCCAATCCAGAGAGTCATTAAAGGGCTCATCCATAGCATACTTTTATTCGCACATCCGGCATTAGTCGATTTTCCATCTTTACCTTTTGTTTCAGGTTGCTTTGGCGTCATTTGAGAAGTAACCAGGAACGTTGTGCCTACCGCAACTATTATTATGATCAAAGCGGGAATATATACCCCCGGGTTAGCCGCTATTTCTTTGGGATTAATTGAAGGTTTTACACCTAGATTAAATATTTTGAAAAACTTAAGATCGAACTCTGTTAACACTTGTTTTTGATCTTCTTCGAGATAAGGATTCTCATTAACTATTTCAGGCCTTCTTGCAATTACATCCAGAATTTTTATTTCAATATACGGGTCTCTTCCTGATAAATCCTTGTACATTTGCTGTAAATATGCATCCGATATATCATCACCAAAGGGATCCCTCAATTCAATATTGGCCTTACTGTTATCAAAAGCTAACTCATTGCTTTTTATGGAAACAAGAGCCATATGGCCTACTGCTCTGGCCGGCATATCCAGCATATATGACATGGGCATTCTGATAACAAAGAAAAGCGCAATAATAATAGGCAATTGAATTAACATGGGAAAGCACCCCGATGCAGGATTATAGCCCTTCTCCTGATAAAATTTCAACTGCTCTTCCTGCAGTTTTTCTTTGTCATTTTTATAGCGTTCCTGAATCCTTAACAACTCCGGCTGCAACTCTTGCATAAGCTGGGTAGATTTCATTTGCTTAATGGTTAAAGGCAGTAATATTATCTTATAAACCAAGGTAAAAAATACAAGCGATAGTACATAATTTTGAACACCTATAGTGTTGTAGATAAAGTACATAAGCATTCCGAACAACTTGCCGATCGCACTTAATATTCCCATAAAAATTTCCTCCAAGTTTCTATTTTACAGGGTCATATCCTCCGGGGTGAAAGGGATGACACTTTAATATCCTAAGTATTGATAAATAGGTGCCTTTTATCGCTCCGTATTTTGTTACGGCTTCTAAAGCGTATTTTGAGCATGTGGGATAAAATCTACATGTAGGTTTTCTTTTAAGGGGCGATATATAACGTCTATAAAATTTTATAAAAGACAACACAATTAATTTTAACATTCACATTCCCTATCTAAAAGACCTACTCTATGAAGAAGATATCTTAACTCTGTTCCTATAATCCCCAAATTTGCGGTATTATTATTTTTTCTTGCTACTATAACTATATCAAAACCTTTTGCCAATTGACCATATAATATTCTGATATTTTCTTTGATAAGCCTGCGCATTCTGTTTCTTCGCACAGAATTTCCTACCTTCTTGCTGGCGGTTATTCCAATCCTTGTTGTTTCTGTTTTATTATTCAGGCAATAAATAACCAAAAAGTCGGTAGCAGCATATTTTCCTCGACTATATACCCTTTTGAACTCTCCGTTTTTTGTTAATACAGGCGGTTTCTTCATTTTCTTCTTCGATTCTGCTGTCGGGTATCACTGACAGCCACAGGTATTGTTTTGCAGATAAGCCGTATTTTCGGCGTTAAAATGCACGAAAACTGTTTAACTATCAACCACAAGATCAATATTAATATTAACCCGATAAATAGAAGAAAAGACCAATAAGCTGGTCTTTATGCAGTTAAGATTTTTCTGCCTTTTATTCTTCTTCTTCTTAAAACTTTTCTTCCATTTGATGTCTTCATTCTTTTTCTGAAACCATGTTCCTTCTTACGCTGCCTCTTCTTAGGCTGGTAGGTACGGATCATAATAATGCACCTCCGTTCAGTGTTTATATTAAAAGTTTCTTTTCATACTTATAAGGACACCAGCAAATATTATATAACCAAATACATGTCAAAGTCAATAAGAATTTGAGTTTCCCCATTTTGAAAGAAGCTTTCTTTAAACTCAATTTAAAAGGATGAATTTTAGAAAATACGAATAATTCCTGTGGACTATTTTTTTGTTATATGCGACACTTTATTTTGCAATTCGTCGCCTTGAGTTTTTGTTGAAAGGAAGATTGAAGTTTGGTATATTTAAAAGTACGTATAGACAGGAAAATAAATGGAGGAATTTTTTATGGCATCTGATTTAAATGAGACATGGTATAAAGTAACGAAACTCCTCGAAGAGGAGATGACAAGTGTAAGTTTTTCAACATGGATAGAAACTATTGTACCTGTTTCCCCTAGTTTGACACCTCAATAAAGGAGCCGATTCTTGAATCCCTTGTTTTACAAGGGTTTTTTTATATTATTTTTTGCATATTACTGTGGCATAATGTGTCATAAGGTGATATAATATATGTAATAT
>JBMNTI010000202.1:0-3633 GCA_050945655.1 Acetivibrionales bacterium
TGTTATGGAAAGCCGTGGATTCGAAAAACGGGATATAAGCGTTCCTTCCACCGAGACGGTGATAAACGGAGCCCAGGAAGGCTTTACTGAGAATCTGCGTACAAACATAACTCTTATAAGGAGAATTGTAAAAAATGAGAATCTGGTAACTGAGTTTAAAATGGTCAGCAAATCAAATAATGTTTTAGTGGCTCTTATGTATATGGACGGCATTGCTAATAAAAAAATCATAGATGAAGTGAAACGGCGCATGGACAGCCTTAATATAGATTATATTTCTGGAAGCGGTATGCTGGAGCAGCTAATAGAAGACAAGAGCATGATGCTTTTCCCACAGGTTATTTCGACAGAACGGCCCGACCGGGTCGCTTCTTTCCTGATGGATGGAAAGGCGGCTCTTGTTTGCGAGGGAACACCCTATGCCTTAGCTATGCCAATTACTTTTTTGGACTTTTTTCATTCCTCGGAGGATACAAATCTACGCTGGCAATATGGTGCCTTTCTTAGAATCGTGCGTTTGATAGGGGTATTGATAGCATTGCTGCTCCCGGGATTATGGACTGCTCTTATTCTTTTTCACCAGGAAATGATTCCGACTTCCTTGCTGTCTTCAATCGTTATTTCGCGTGCACCGGTACCATTTCCGTATATTATTGAATTTCTACTTATGGAGTTGTCCTTTGAACTCATCCGTGAAGGAGGAATTCGTGTTCCAGGTATAACAGGGAACACACTTGGGATAATCGGAGCTCTGATTTTAGGCCAGTCGGCGGTTTCTGCCGGTTTAGTCAGTCCCAGTCTTATCATTATTGTTGCAGTCACAGGCTTGGGAAATTTTGCCATACCGAATTATTCATTGGCTTTAGCTGTTCGGATAACCCGGTTCTTTATTGTAGGTTTTGGTGCGATTGCAGGTCTCTATGGTATTTCTGTAGGCTTTACTGTTTTTTGCGCATTAGCCCTGAGTATGAAATCCTTCGGAGTGCCCTTCTTCACAGCCATTGCACCTAAGACCAGATCAAATAAGGATAGAATCATACGCAGTCCACTTCATCGCAACGTTCAAAGACCTGATTATCTGAATACACAGAATGAAAGACGTACAGGTGAAAATCCCAGAGGATGGATAACGTCAAAACCAGGGGGTGGCAGGGATAATGATCAAGGAAGGTAGATTCGGATACTACGAAGCTATAAGCCTGATAACTATTACAATTGCGACAAAATTCTTTTTTACAAGCCCTGCCATGTTGGTAGAGCTTGTAGGAACTACCGGATGGTATATGACAATAATTTCCGCGCTGACGGCAGCATTTGCATTTATGTTTCTATATCTGTTGCTCAAGCGTTTTCCGAATAAGAACATAATGGAGATTTCCGATCTAGTATTGGGTAAATGGGGAGGATTTTTGCTTTCCTTCATTTTTGGAGTCTTTTTAATTTGGACAGCCGGTATGAGCGTGAGAGAATTTACAGAGGTACTAAAAGTATATGTTCTTCCTGAAAGCCCTCCCAGCTTTATTACGGCATCGTTTGTAATTGTTATTGTGGTCCTGGCCTATATGGGGTTGGAGACTATCGCCAGATTTGCAAAATTCATTATTTATGTTCTTGGCGCCGGATATGTATTGGTTATATTGCTATCAAGCCAAAACTATATGCCTCGTAATCTTTTTCCTTTGCTTGGATATGGACTGGATAAGACGATAATTAATGGGTTGTTGCGATGTTCTTTTTATGGTGAGATAGTGCTCATTGGAGTAATCGCTTCATCGCTTCAAGGCCATAAGGAAATAAAAAAAATTGGGTTTTTAAGCTTATTGATTTCCGGTGCTCTGACAAGCTTTTCCCTGCTGATATTTACTCTGGTTTTCCCTTATACGGTCGGGCAAGAACTCACATCACCAATGTATGAAATGGCAACTCTTATTGACTACGGAGGTTTTTTGCAGCGCATGGAGCCTATTTTTCTGTTTTTATGGAATTTTGGTACATTTATTGAAGTATCATTAGTCTTTTACACAGTGATAATGATATTCTGCCATATATTCAGAATCGATGATAAACGTCCGGTTATTTTACCTATGGCAACGGTCATGTATTGCTTAAGCTTCATACCAAGAGAAATTTCAGAGGTTTTATCCGGAGCGGTGCAATCGATCCGATCCTGGGGATGGACTATGTATTACCTGCCTTCTATTTTCATTCTCATAGTTGCTCTTATACGTAAAAAGAAAGGAGATTCACAGAATGCATAAGAAGGCTTTTATTCTTATTAATCTTTTACTTACAATTTTTCTTACCGGCTGTTTCGATTCTCATGAGATTGGGGATTTTGCCTATGTAACTGCTATGGGAGTCGAACAAGGCATATCGGACACTTTTCGCATCACATTTCAAATACCTAAGTTTGGTCAGAGTGACGGCGCCGACAGTGAGGGTGGGGGCGGAAGTGGAGGAAAAGACAGCGAACAGATGGAGATTATTACCATAGATGCGTCATCTATGCATTCGGCTGTTTCAATTGTTAATACCAATATTTCGAAAAGACTTAATTTCATGCACCTTAAAGTAATCGTAATTTCTGAAGAATTATCTAAAAGTGGTCTGGTAGGCGAATTCATAAGTCCTTTTGTGAGGTACCGCCAAATAAGAAGAACCACCGGTATGGTAGTGTGCAAAGGGAAAGCACAAGACTTTATTGCGGCAATAAAGTCATACTCGGGAGAACCGATCACTTATACTATTGAGGAGTTAATGAAAGAATCACGTATAACAGGTTATTTCAAAAAAGTTTCCTTAAATAATTTCTATTCTGGAATAAAAACTCCGTATCATGCACTCTTAGGAACTTATGGCGCCATTAACAAGGAAGACAAATTACAGAATGAAGGAACAATTTTTAGAGGAGAATCAGATATCCCCGGTGATTATTATGCAGGGGACGTACCACGTAAAGGAGGCTCGGAGATTGAATTTTTCGGTTCAGCTGTGTTTGACGGAGATAAAATGGTGGGAAAGCTGACAGGATTCGAAACACAGACAATACTCCTGGTTCTCGGTGAACTAAAAAGAGTACCTTTCTCCATAAAAGATCCGGAGGCGCCCGAATGGGTGATTCCAATTGAAGTAACGGAATTTGAAAAAACGAAAATCAGTATTGATTTAAAAGAGGGACAGCCAAAAATTCACTTAAGACTAAAAATGGAAGGAGATATTGCTGCCATACAATCCGGAATCAATTACGAAGCAACGGAAAAAAGGAAAAAAATAGAGGATGCTTTTGAGAAATTTTTGGTTGAGGGAATAGAAAGGACATTTAACAAATGTAAGGAATTCAAAACCGATGTCTTTAATTTTGGTGCGACAGCGGTACTTCAATTCTGGACAATACCCGAATGGGAAGAATATAATTGGTTGGAAAAATTCCTGAAGTCCGAATTGAATGTTGAAGTGGATTTCACCATAAGACGCACAGGTAAAATCTTAAAAAGTGAACCGATATTTGGCTCTGTTAACTAAGTATGAAGAAATGAGACCTAAAAGACCTCTGGTAGGTTTTAAAAAGGGAAAAACCTACAAATGGAAATGACTAAGAACAAAGTAACATGAAAAAAAGTGATGTGCAAGCCT
>JBMNTI010000203.1:0-3628 GCA_050945655.1 Acetivibrionales bacterium
CATCATCTACAATCATTATTGTATACATAATTCCCTCCGGTCCAAAATCAGGTATGCTTAGCTTATACGTTCACAATACCATACTGAATTTATAACCGTCAACAAAACATGCTTTACATATTGTTTCCAAAAAGTGTTGTCGCCCTTATAATATTAGCTTATCTAAAATAAAAGTTCAGGGTTTCATTTATCAATTATGCGTAGTGCCTCTTTTCCAGAATGGTCAAATTTTGATAGACCACAGAATCATGATATAATGGATTTAAATTCTATATATCCTAATTTTTAAATAAGGAGTTGGTGATATGAAAAAGCTCAATAACATTTATTTTAAAATAAGTTTACTTGTATTGATATGTGCATGTTTGTTACTTAAAGGAATAAAAGAAACCAATAATTATGGCAATAATAGAAATGATCAAGAAAAAGTTGTTGGTTCTAAAATGGGTTTTAGTGTTTATTCAAGGATTCCTGCCGAATCAATTGAAAAACTATTGAAAGACGCCAATTTGGTAGTTGAAGGAACAGTTATTACTGAGGGTAATCCAGAGAGCAGGAATTTAGCTTTTCCAGATAAACCACTAGAAGATAAGTTCATTAACCTCTATGGTGAAGATAAGGTTTTCAAATATGACTTATCCTCATATGAAATTGAAGTTGAAAAAACACTTTTCGGGAAGTGCAATTCTGAGACAATTATACTTAATCAATTTGGTAGCTCAAATAGCGATATCGGCGAAACAAAAGTTAAGAAAGGAGAAAAAGTTCTTTTAATACTAAAGGAAGATAAGGAGAAGGAAAATTCATACTTTTCTGTTGATCTTGAAGATGGTTTATTTAAAGTATTATCAGATAATAAAGTTGTATCGCTTTCAGATAACAAAGCTGTCGCCATGTATGATAACAAAGATCTAATTCAACTTGAATCTGATATAAAGAGCATATTTGATGGAAAGTGATTGTTAAGCATTATAAGTAATCATTTCCCCTCCAAGTAGTAATAAATGCTGTCGGAATCAGGCGAAACATGCATAACAACATTTCACTTCATCTGTTGTATTGACTTTTTGTAATGTCTCTATACGCTTCATACGGCACGTCTATCGCTCCCCCTATTTGTAATGATGTGTCTGGTGTACTAAAGAAAGAAGGCAAGGAGGCGATGGACTATGTATCCACACCACCCTGCCCCATTTTCACAATCATTTCATATACCTTTCAAAAGTCCTGACCACCAACAGTACTGCCTGCTCCCTGCTTGTATTCCCTTGCGGGTCCATGGTCCCGTCCCCGGAGCCTATAATAATACCGTTCTTATACATGAACCTTATTGCATCAATAGCCCATGTCGATATCAGGTCTTCATCCTTGAACCTTGATACCCCACTGGTGGAAAAATCAACATCCTTTTTACATATCTTAATTGTTCGATGCAGCATTACGCTTATTTCCTGTCGTGTTACAAGGTCGTTTGGAGCAAAATTCCCGTTGCCCACACCATATACAATACCAAGCTCATAGGCCTTCGATATCTCTGGATTGGATGTATCTTCAAAATGATTCCTACCATAGGTAGCAGCAACACCGGTTAACTCCTCATAAAGCGCGACTGCTATTTCACAGAATTCTTCTCTGGTGATAGAGCTCTTCATATTACCCTTTATTTTATCAGTTATTAGCCCATGCTGAAGGGCTTTATCCAGTTCTGGCACTGCCCACTCACTTGCATTTTTGTAATAAGTAGAATTACTGCCCGTCTCCGGCTTGTCTTTTACTTCCTCTTCCGGCTTATCTTTTACCCCCGCTTTCCAGTTTTTCATAAATATCTTACAGTCGATTGCATCACTGAAAACATATAGAATATCATTGTCCGCCAGCTCTTTCATAATGGCGGATAACGCATCATCGCTTTGATCTGCTACAGAATTAATGTTTTTATAGCTACAGTACTCATCTATAATAATCCGTCGAACATACTCCTTGCCTCGTGAGCCTGTATAAACATCAGGCCTCTTTGTAATAAATAAACTATATAATTCTTCGTCATCAATCTCAAATTTATCCATTGGTGGCTTCCCGGTCAAATCAGCCGTTCCATCCTGAACACTTTTAATGTACGCATTCATTTCTTCGGATGAGTTAAAACCAGCGGCGACACGATCCTTACGCATTATTTTTTCAGCAGCCAGGGCATCTTCTTCAAAATCGCCGGTGGCATCCAAAGGCTTCCCATAATGTTCTATGTAGATACTCAGTAGATAATTTAGATATAATTGATAATCATAGAATACGGAAGAACTATTGATTTTAATTTCATAGACTATCCATTGCTTTTCCCCCGGATTTTCCTCTTGGATATATGGTCTGCCATCTTCAGCGTATGTTAATATTTTATTTATATTATCCGAGGATGGCCCGTAGAATATCCGTACGCCATCTTCCGCAGTGAATCTCATACGACTATGCGCAAAAGGAATAATCACGTTGTTATTCTTATCGATAACACCATATCCCTGCGTATCGTCATCTGCATATCTTACAATAACCTTACCTTTATGAAATCTATCCTCGCCTTCCCAATACAGTCCAAAAGGAATAACTGTTTCTCCCTTTGTATTGATGAATCCATAACCTTTTTCTTTAATATAGACTTTCGCCAAGCCTTCCGAGAAGGGACCGGCATAATCAAATTTTCCCAGACCTGCTGAATTCCAGTTTTCATCAACATATTCCCATTCCGATGCCTTAGAATCCCTAGAAATAGCCCTGAGTCCATAGCTTAATTCCGATAAAGCATAAATATCGGTTTGTTTTGCGATAATATTCCCGTCTCCATCAATAAGCACTAATTTACATTCTCTTGAATTACTCTCATAAAGAGCAATTTCATTATAAAATATAGTACTCACATGATACTGATTATTGAGTGGATAAATAATCTTACCATCATTTCTTACAACGCCCTCTTTACCATCTTTCCGGATGATAGTGAAACGGCATGGATAACCCGATGCATAATAAGTGTCTTCTGAAAGACCGTAACGAAATCTTTCGATTTCGTCGTATTCTGCCGGTAATATGATGGCCCTGTTAAAGGTATCTTCTTGAAGCCCGAATTTCCCTGTTTTTCTGTCTTGAACAATTAAAACACCTGGACCGTAACTAACCACTTCATACCGGCTAATGTTTTCATATTCAAAATCCCCCGCATTAGCAGTAATACCGCCCACCAAAATAAGAATCAGAGTAATACAAATTGATACAACCCTTTTCAAAATAAACACCTCCCAAATAATATTTTTCCATACAACAGTTTTTGTTGTTAAAGTAGAAAATACTTCTAGTATAGTATAATACATGATTCCAATATTTTCTATACTTTTCACTTCTGCTTATAAAAAGGACGTATTTCAAAATTAAAAATCATTTTGAAATACGTCCTTTGATTATGTTGATATGTCAATTATGTTGTTATTTTTTTGTGATTACGCATCAACCGCCGGTGGATTATATCCGTTCTTAAAGATTTCTTCGAATTCGTCGGCTTCCAAGCGTTCTTTATCCAGAAGTGCTGCGGTTATATCCTCTAACCTCTGTTTGTTCTCTATAAGAACATCTTTTGCCTTCG
>JBMNTI010000204.1:0-3504 GCA_050945655.1 Acetivibrionales bacterium
CCCAGGAAAATACGCCCCTGCTGTGCATTTCATCTTTTAAATCGCCTGTTATCTCAATAGAGGCAGGTGTTGCCAGAAAAATACCGCTTGAGATTTTTTGAATATCTCCGTCGAGACAATACACGGCACCGCTTAAAAAGTCCACCATTCTTTGTGCTAGTGGAGTGTCGACACCTTCTACATTCATAATAACGGGTTTATTGGACTTTAAATGATCGCAAAGCTCCCGGGCTTCGAGTATATTCTGAGGTGATAATACAACAACCTTCAAGTTATTGTTATTATTCATATTGAGAACTTTTCCCTGAGAGTTCCTTTTGTGGGAAGCATTCCGTTCCGGTCTCTGAGGAACGCTTTCTATTACATCGTCCTCATAAATATCATCATCAATATCTGCGTCTGTTTCCCATCCGACAAAATCCAAGACCTTCTCAAGTAGTTTAGCCATAGTATCTTCCTCCAGTTTTCATTCGTAAAATATCATCAGCCAAATAGCTAATAATCTCTTTCTCCAAAAAGGGCACTTCCGATTCTTACTATTGTTGAACCTTCTTCTATTGCAATTTCATAATCACCGCTCATGCCCATGGAGAGTTCATCCATATTAATATTTTCTACTTTTTCCCTATCAATGTCAACTGATAGTTGCTTAATTTTTTTAAAAATATGCCGTACTTCTTCCGGTTCTTCCGTATAAGGGGCCATAGTCATTAACCCTTTTACTTTAATATTACCCATTTTTGATATGGCTAACAAAAAACTTCTTAGTTCATCCGGGTGAATTCCGGCTTTTGTACTTTCGCCCGACACATTAACCTGGACAAGAACAGGAAAAGTATGATCCAGCTTCTCTCCTCTCATCTGAATTGCTTGTGCCAATTCGATACGGTCTAAAGAATGAATCAGAGTAATCCGCTGATCAAGATACTTAACCTTATTTGTTTGAAGCCTTCCGATAATATGCCAATAGCAATTTCTATTGATATTATCGGCCTTTCTCATGTATTCCTGAACCCTGTTTTCACCAAAATTTAACACACCTAAATCGTATGCCTTTTGCATAATATCGATATCAACGGTTTTTGTAACACCGAGAAGCAATACGTCCTCAGGTTTGCGGCCGGATTTTTGAGCCGCTTCGTATATACTCTGCCGCACATGCCTTAATGCATTAATAAGTCTGTCATCCCTGTCAGAAATCATCTTTCTATCACTTGGCCTTCCACAACATTCTTTGGATTTACCAAAAATACGTCAAAAATATTTACACAATTCTCGGCATCAGAAGTATCAATATTTTCGATTATTGCGTTATTATCCTGTCTGGCAACAATCCTGACCCGTACAAATTTAGTTTTTTCCATTTCCAAAATAGCAATATCCGCCGTATCATCCACGGTATTTATGTTAAAAAGGCTTTTTAACGGCACCTTCATACCGGTAACGCTGTTAATAACCAAATAGCCTTTTACTCCTCTGTAATCCATTGTTTTTTCAATCATTTTATTCATCCTGGCGGTTAAAAACTGAAACCCTTCACTTATCTCCCCTACTTTCTCCAATGTAACGGGAATGCGTTCCTGAACTCCTTCAAGTTCAATATTGAATAGTATTTCCTTATCGTTAAGCTTTGCCTTTTCAAACAGAACCGAAATATCCTTTCCCTCTTTTTCCGGTACACTGAATACTATCCAGCCTTCATCGTTGGATATGAGTTTTCCAAAGGCTTCATTTTCAATTACGTTTATCTCGGAAGGAGTAAGTGTCTTTTCCATCCGGCTGTTTTCAGCCAAAACTCTGCTGATATCTTCTTTTTTTATATTATCTCTGTTTTCGTAGGAAAAAGTCTCTTCAAAACCATCAGGTTTATATAATACTATACCTGATTCCGGGGAATAAATGCTGTTTACCGATTTCTTTACATTGCTGCGGAGCCTTTCCAATTCTTTTTTTTCATTTTTTAATCTGTCTGAAGCCGTGTTGTTTTCAAGCATGTACCTGGCTCTTGCTTCCAATATACGGTCAATGCCTTGCCTTATATCTTCGGCTTCGGTCAAATCACCTGTGTTTGCCAGCCCGGTTAATCTTGAAATCTGTGTTTCTATAGCCGATTCCCACATTTCACGTTCGGTTCCCGTGGAATTGTCGAACTCGGCTACAACCCTCTTGAGAATTTCTAATTCCGATTGACGGTAGCTTTCTACCACCTCGCGCATACTTGATTGGACATATGAAGCTACTTCACTGCCCTTTGCCACACGTTCCCCGTTTTGGATGGAAGGAAACAGAATACCTGTACCCGGAGCTTTCAACAAAAGCTCTTTTCTTATAAGGATGCCCTCAATAGGTGTTTTTACTTCCAATGTGGCTGTTCTTATAACATTGGTTTCATGATTAACAGAAAAAACCCACTTCCAAATTGCAGGGATATATACAAGTAGCAAGACAAAGCTTAAGAGGCTTAACAGCCTTCTGCGTCTGCGTTTAATTTTTCTTTTCCTACTCTTTTCTTCGAGTTCGTTAATCATTTGTATTGCTCCCTTTAAGGAGTATGTCGGTATTATTCCGGTGTTTTTTTAATAAGTCTACAGACCTATTATTCCATTGTCAACGAGCTCCTGAACCGCGCACATAACTCCCAGTTTAACATGTTCATAAACTAAGCCGCCCTGCATATATGCCGTGTAAGGCTCCCGAATAGGTGCGTCTGCGCTGAGCTCTATGGATGAACCTTGAATGAAGGCTCCGGCAGCCATTATTACCGGAGAATCATATCCTGGCATGTCCCATGGTTCGGGTTTAACAAACGAATCAACCG
Organism: Acetivibrionales bacterium; assembly: GCA_050945655.1. Taxonomy (GTDB): domain Bacteria; phylum Bacillota; class Clostridia; order DSM-8532; family DSM-8532; genus DTU059. Next base: position 2,819 of record JBMNTI010000204.1, read on the forward strand.
GTGAGCCTTTTTGAATGCCCTGGCAAAATGCGATTACCTCCTTATCGTTGTTAAACCTTATAGCTTGTATAATGTCACAGCGGGAATCAAATGGGCCGGGATGAGTTGTAAACCCAAGATCCTGCATGATCTGCGAAGTAAAGACCGCACCCTTCAAGCTTTCCGCTACAATATGGGGAGCTAAAAAGAAGCCCTGGAATAACAGCCTGTTATTGCCCAAAGTGGCTCCCACTTCACGCCCCAATCCGGGGAGGGTCATTCTGTAAGATATTTTTTCAACTAAATCCTTTTTGCCTGCAATATATCCACCCGAGGGTACAATCCCGCCTCCCGGATTCTTAATAAGGGAGCCTGCCATAATATCGACTCCTACCTCAGTTGGCTCCCGTTCTTCTACAAACTCGCCGTAGCAATTATCGACCATAATCAGGGCATCTTCCTTAACCGATTTAACCAGCCTTACGACTCTTTCGATTTCATTGATTGTAAGGGCAGGTCTCCAGGCGTAGCCCCTTGACCGTTGAATAAAAACAAGCTTTGTTCTTTTATTTATAGCCTTAATTACTGCCTGATCATCTATAAGCCCATTGTTAAGCTCTACCTGTGAATACGTTACTCCGTAATCCTTAAGTGAACCCGCATCTTTTTTGCCTCTGATACCGATTACTTCTTCCAATGTATCATAG
>JBMNTI010000205.1:0-3467 GCA_050945655.1 Acetivibrionales bacterium
TTAATAAAAAATCCGGAACCTTTGGATAGGCCGCCTGAGCAAGTTTATGAAGACGTAGATTAATACGGACTGTGCAAAAACTGTTTCGACATACGGGTTATAATATTTGATTATGCAATCGTAAATAGGCGGCGTGGTTGCTGCGATTTAAAGCAAAGCATGGATTGCGTAGCGAGCGCGACTAGAAACAGGATGTTGGAACGGAGCGCTAAATCGCTGAATATCCTTCGCTGACGCTCAGGATGACAAATGTCAGCTACAGCCGCTAAACTTGCATAGATCTAATACTATTAATAATTTTTGCACAGTCTGATTAATATCCTAGATATTCACTCGTTTCCAGAACATCGGAGTAAGAAGAATCAACATGGGATATATTTCCAGTCTTCCAAAGAGCATTGTAAATGAGAAAACAATTTTACTAAAAACCGAATAGTCTGCAAAATTGCCCATCGGGCCGACAATTCCAAGACCAGGTCCAATATTATTTATTGTAGCAACCACAGCCGAGAAATTGGTAACCATATCAAAACCGTCCAGAGAAACCAGCACCAGAGATATGGTAAATATAACCATGCTAATAAAGAAATAGTTCATAACACCGGACATAATTTCATTGTCTACGGTCTTTCCCCCATATTTTACGGTAAATACCGAGCGTGGATGAATAATTCTTCGGATCTCACGTTTAATAGTCTTAAACAGTAAAATAAAACGTATGCACTTTATACCTCCGCCGGTAGATCCGGCGGTTGCTCCAATAAACATGAGAATCAAAAGAATGGATTTGCTGAAAACAGGCCAAAGATCAAAATTAGTTGAAGTAAATCCTGTGGTGGTCATAACAGAGGTTACCTGGAAAGAGGCATGACGGAGGCTCTCCCAAATTGTTCTAAAATTCGGCCCCCATGTATTCCATGTAATTAACAAAATCGCTCCGACTGCGGTAATAAAATAGAACCGTAATTCCTCATCCTTAAATACATTTTTTATATTCCCCTTTAGTGCCTGATAATACAGAGTAAAATTAATACCAAACATAAACATAAAAATTGTTGTAACAATTTCAAAATATACATTGTTATAAGCGCCGACACTGGTATTCATATTAGAAAATCCGCCTGTTCCTGCTGTTGAGAAAGCGTGAATCAAGGCATCATATAAAGGCATCCCTCCAGTTAACAGCAACAAAAACTGCACCGTTGTCAGAGTGATATACATAAGATACAGTATCTTTGCCGATTGTCCTATTTTAGGAACCAACTTACCCGGATCGGGGCCGGGGCTTTCAGCCTTCATAATATGCAGGGTATTTGCCCCTGCAGCAGGCAATACTGCCAGCATCATTACCAGAACGCCCATACCTCCCATCCAGTTGGTAAAGCTTCTCCAGAATAGAATTCCTCTTGGAAGGCTTACAATTTCTCTTAAAATTGTGGATCCGGTCGTTGTAAATCCGGAAACAGCCTCAAAAAAGGCATCTGCATACGACGGAATAGCTCCGCTTATATAAAAAGGGAGGGCGCCAAAAAGAGATAAGAGTATCCAGCCCAGAGATACGATGGCGAATCCGTCTCTGGTATAGAAATTCCTATTGCGAACCGGAATCTTAAACATAACAAATCCCGCTAAGATCAAAATTATTATGGTTATTATGAACGCCATAATATCATTTTGGTTATATATTACCGCTATTAATAAGGACGGCAGCATACTTGCCGCCTCGACCATAAGAAGAATCCCTAAATTTTTTATTATCATTGAACCGTTCATAATAATCCTCCGGCCGGCGCAACAACTTCATTAAAATCAAAAATGTGCTTATCAATGGAAATTACAATAACATTGTCTCCCGGCTTTATCATATCATCGCCATGAGGGATAATAATCTCGTTTTTCCTTGCAATGGCACCTATAATTACCCCTTTCACCAGTTTAAGCTTCCTAAGGGGTATATTTAAAAACTTTGTAGATTTGTTAGCTATGAATTCAAGAACCTCAGCCTTATCATCAACAATTTTGTATACTGTCTGGGCAGGATTTCCCACAGCATTGCTAAGGCCTCTGACATACTGGAGAATATAATTGGTGGTGATAAGTTTGGGATTAACAATACTATCCACACCCAGATTATGAAATAGCTCAGGATTATCTATTCTTGTAGTTTTTACAATCACCTTCGTTACTCCGGTTTGCTTTGCCATCATGGCAGATATGAGGTTTTCTTCGTCCCGGCCTGTCAGCGCAATAAAAGCATCCATTTCGCTGAGATTTTCCGAATCGAGAAGAGTCCTGTCTGTTCCGTCTCCGTTTATTATCAAAGTGTCGGGAAGCAATTCGGCAAGTTCTATACTTCTTTCCTTATTTACCTCAATTATCTTTACTTTAATATCGTTTAACTTAAGATTCATAGCCAGATAATGAGCTATCATTCCGCCGCCCACAACCATGACCTTTTTTATTTTCTGTGTGCATTTGCCGATTTTCTTACAAAAGCCAAAAACATCATTTGGTCTTCCTATGATGTTCAACCTGTCGTCGGCAGCTATTTCAAAATCGCCGTTTGGAATAATAACTTCATTACCTCTTTTGACCGCACCAATAAGAATATTCGAAAGAAATTTCCCGCCTATTTCCTTAAGCGGTACACCGATTATAGGTATATCATCGGTTGCCGCTATTTCTACAAACTCGATCCTTCCATTAGCAAAATGTTCCACATCGGAAGCCGAAGGGAATCTCAGCAATCGGGCTATTTCACGAGCCGCAGCCTGTTCCGGGTTTATTACAAGATCCAGTCCCAATTCTTGTTTCAATACCGACAACTCATTTGCATATTCCGGGTCTCTGATTCTGGCTATAGTGTGGCTTGCCCCCAACTTTCTTCCTGTCAGAGCGCATACCATGTTCATTTCGTCACTGGAAGTAGCCGCAATCAAAAGATCTGCATTTTTTATCCCGGCTTCCAGCATAATTCTTGTGCTAACGCCGTTCCCTTTAATGCACATTACATCAAGAGATTCACTCGTTTTTCTCAGCACTTCAGGATTTTTATCGATGATAATAACGTCATGATTCTCTTTTGAAAGATGCTCTGCTAAGCTATTACCTACTTTACCGTCACCGATTATTATTATTCTCATTTATAACCCTTCTTTTAAAAAACAATTTTCAGTTGTAATATTAGTTATATCCTACAGAATATTAATTAAATGGCATCTTGTCAATAGCATTTCTTTTGCTATCGATCCGAAATTAGTACCTACATCTACAGCCGCAGACTTCACATCTGCAAAGATATCCCTGTTTGAAACAGGTATATAAATTTTTCTTTAACGCCTTTGCCGGTTATTTTCTCTAACGCTCTTGTATAATAATCCAGCTGCAGCTTATATCTGTCCCTGATTACGTATTCCTTACCCTTAGGGGCATAATCGGTTTTATAGTCTATTATGACAACCCCGTCT
>JBMNTI010000206.1:0-3430 GCA_050945655.1 Acetivibrionales bacterium
GAAGAAGGCAAATCCCTTACCGATGAAGTCAGGCAAAGCATAAATATGGCTTTGCCGACCTATATGCGGCCTCAGATTTATGAGGAGGCCAGGGCTCTGCCCAGAACAGACAACGGTAAAATAAAAAGAAGTGAGCTGAGGAATAAATGTGCGGAATAGCAGGCTTTGCGAGTACAAGGTGCGATATGGCGGCACTTAATAAAATGGGAGATATGTTGTCTCATAGGGGTCCGGATGAAACCGGCTTTTTTTACGAACACAATGTGGGCTTGATAAATAAGCGGCTCAGCATCATTGACCTTGAAAACGGAAAGCAGCCCGCCTTTAATGAGAACCATGATATTGCCGTGGTGTTGAACGGCGAGATATTCAATCATCTAGAGCTCAGAAAAAGACTTGAAGCCGGAGGCCATGTCATTTCAAACAATTCGGATACGGCGGTTCTTCCCCATCTATATGAAGAATACGGCCAGGCTATGTTTGAAAAATTGAACGGCCAGTTTGCCATAGCGATATATGATAAAAAACTCAATAAGCTGCTTCTGGCAAGAGACAGGCTGGGTATTGCACCTCTTTTTTATTATTTTAGCAACCGGGAATTTATTTTTGCCTCGGAAGTTAAGGCAATCCTTGCAAGTGGGAGAGTTCCCAGGGTGCTTTGCTATGAAGCTTTTTATGATGTTTTTGCCTACTGGTCACCGCAGCACGACAGAACAATGTTTGAAGGCGTAAAGAGTGTTCTCCCCGGCCAATATCTCATTGTAGAAAATGGAGAGATAAGGGTCGGCAAGTACTACAGGCTTATGTTCAGGAAGCCTGATGAACGGTTGGATTTTGATACCGCCCGGGAGGAAATCGAAGCCCTTCTTATAAAGGCTGTTGAAAAAAGACTTATGGGGGATGTAAAAATTTCTTCATACTTAAGCGGAGGTCTTGATTCCAGCCTTATTACCGCTATTGTTGCAAAACATTTTAACAGCTCGGTGGAAGCCTTCTCAGTGAACTTTGAAGATGAACGGTTCGATGAAGAAGCATATCAGAAGCAGGTTTGCGATATGTTGGGAATAAAACGGCATTCCATTTTATTTAAAAGTAGTGATTTTCCCGAACTGATGAATCAAATCATATGGCATACCGAGGCACCACTGCTAAGAGGCGGCCCGGTTCCTTTATTCAAGCTTTCTCAGCTTGTCTGTGCCAACAACATAAAGGTTGTTCTGTCCGGAGAAGGCTCGGATGAATTTTTTGGCGGCTATGATATTTTTAAGGAAGCAAAAATACGGGAGTATATAAAAAGATATCCTGAATCGGAGAGCAGGATGAAACTTCTTAAAAGAGTAAACAGATTTTCGAACAGCAGATTTGAATCTGCCAAGCCCGGAGGACTGGGATATTTTTATTTGCATAACCATTTGGACGGCTTATTTGAATCCCATCATATCAGGTGGCGGCAAATAGGTTTTTTTGAACGCTTTTTTTCAGATAATGCACGAATGATTTTAAAGAGAGAAAAAAACCTTAATTACGCTGCTTCGCTGGGTTTTGACTGTCCTGAACAGATGAAGGTATGGAGCCATATTCAAAGAAGCCAGTACTTGGAGGTGGAGACGTTTTTGACGAGATATCTTTTGTCGATTCAGGGGGACAGAATGAGCATGGCTAATTCTGTCGAGGTAAGATTCCCTTTTTTGGATCATGAATTAATCGGTTATTGCATGGCTTTGAATGACAGATTCAAGATAAAAGCTTTAAATGAGAAATATATACTGAAAAAGATTGCTTTAAAGTACCTGCCCCAAGACCTTGTTAACAGAAGAAAGTTTCCTTACAGGTCGCCGGTAGATGTGAGAAAGATATTAAAAGACCCTTACATGAGATATATGCTGTCCGATGAAAAAATTAGCCGGTTTAATCTGTTCAATGTTGCCAAGGTAAAAGGGTTCATAAATGGGATCATGAAAAAGGATATTTTAAGCGAGCGGGAGATCATGCTGTTTATGGGTATACTCACGACGCAAATCCTATGCGTACTTTTCAATATTGAAACCCAATTTGAAACTGTAATGCCGGGAGGGAGTTCATGTGTTTGATCTTATTAAACAGTTTTACGGATCGTTTATGCTGAGCGTTTTGAAGGTGCTGCATTCTGTCTCCATTTGCATCCTTAGAATCAAAGGGGCGCAAATCGGCCGACATACGTTCATCCTCAACAATCTATTAAAGCAGCCCGGCTTAGATCCGGCAAATATAAAAATAGGTAGCAAATGTGTTATATGTGATGAAGTGCTGTTATTAAGCGATGATTGTTATAGGCGTCTGCTTCCGCCCGACAGCAAGGATGAAGCCACAAAGAAAGGAATAATAATTAACGATAATTGCTTCATAGGTATTGGGGCAATTATTCTGAATGGAGTTACCGTAGGACCTAATTCAATAGTCGGCGCCGGTGCTGTTGTGGTGTCCGATGTCAAACCCAATTCGTGTGTGGCGGGAAATACTTCAAGGTTTGTATGCAGTCTGGAATCTTACGCTAAAGCCAGCAAACGCAACGTAATAAAAGGGTATAAATCTGAAAATAAAAGCAAAAGCGAGTTTTTGAAAAGCTACTTTTGGCCAATGTTAAGAAAGGAATAGAGTAAAATGAATAAGGATAAAAAGCTAAGGGTATGCATTGCAATGTTCAGGGCATACCCTTTGTTTAACAGCAAAATAAGCGAAGCAACAGGTGGCTCGGAGGTCGAGCTCTTTAAACTGGCAGGTTTTCTGGCCGGATTCGGTAAAATACAGGTGGATTTTATAGTGGGAGACTATGGACAAGAGGATGTCGAGACAGTAAACAATATCCGGCTGATAAAAGTACGATATATGAATCTTGATAAATATAGGCGTCCTATCCATAAAATCCTCAGATACTTATATCTTTTTCGGATTCTTTTGAAACAGCGATCCCAAATATTCATTACAAAAACAGCATCGGAGCTTTTAGGGTGGTTGGTTCTGTTCGAAAAACTTTTAAAAGGGAGAAAGGTTGTTTTCAGACTGGGAAGCGATAAGGATACGGATCTTGAATTCTGGAAAAAAAATAAAAAGCTTTATATGCTCTATAAGTTCGGGCTGAAGTATTGTGACAAGATATATGTTCAGTCAACCGACCAAAAAAGGCTTCTTGAAATCGGCTATGGTATTGAGAGTCAAATTGTAAAGAACGTTTTCGATATCCGCAAAACCAATGCCGAATCGGATAAGCAGTATATTCTCTGGGTTTCAAGGTGTGAACCCCTTAAAAGGCCGGACCTTTTTATTGACCTGGCCAAAAGGGTGCCGGAGGAAAAGTTCCTTATAATAATGCCCCATGCCAGAAAGGGCGACGCTGCCGCGGATGAAGAGATCAATAAAATAATGGCCGAGGTCAGGCAAGCCGCGGATGAGC
>JBMNTI010000207.1:0-3414 GCA_050945655.1 Acetivibrionales bacterium
GCGGCACAATATCATTTTGAATGACGGAAGTTACTCTTGCAAGTGTTTAACTGGAATTTGGTGTAAGACTTAATTCTGGTTTACAATAGCTAAACTGGAACTTAACTTTTCAATTCACGATTTTGTGAACTAAACTTTAAAATAAAATAACTTGACAAGAAGTTGCCTAGCCGTTAAAATAGTCATTGTCCGGCTTTCGGGCAGACTACTTTGGCCCCTTGGTCAAGCGGTTAAGACACCGCCCTCTCACGGCGGTAACAGGGGTTCGAGTCCCCTAGGGGTCACCATTTTTTTACTATAATAAAAATGCTGGAGTAGCTCAGTTGGTAGAGCAGCTGACTTGTAATCAGCAGGTCGGGGGTTCAAGTCCGTCCTCCAGCTCCAAGTAGAAGCCGCTAAAATGAATGTATTAGCGGCTTTTTTCTATAAACTTGCTTATAATTCTTTTTTGTTTCAAGCGCAGCTTTTTATGATCTTTTTCTATAGCAAGTTTGCCACTATTTTTTTGCTTTCAATGTTTCTAACATTTATGTCCATTTAATATATATTATCTATTATTTTCATAAGCGCTTCCTTGAAAACAGCAGAAAAGTAGATTCTTGCTTTTTCAGCCTTTGTACTTTGCTTTGCTGCGAATTGCTAATTATCAATAAAAAAAACATCTGTATTTTTGTGAAAAATGAATATGTTAAATATTTATCATTTAGTGTTAAAATATTAACAGGAATTGATAAATATTTAATTATCCATATCATTTTAGGAGGTGCATAATATGTTTAAAGCGTTAATACTGACATTGGTAGCGGCAGCAGTATATTTTCTGTTAAAAGCTATATGGGAATATGAAATGAGAGTTGCGAATACGAAATAGCATGAGGATGCTTCACGAATGATTCTGGAGATCTATTTTTCCGTATTTTAATTTCATATATATATCCAGGCAAACCGGCAGATATTTAATATCCATATCGTTTTCTATTGCGACCTGCTCGCCTTGAAATACCGGTTTCCCATTAACCAGGCGCAAATTCATAGTAGCCTTTTTAGGTGCTTTGCTGATGCGGCATATAGCACGGGTTGTTACCTCTTCTATATTCTGGGCAAGGGCAAAAAGTTGAGAACTGCCTTCAAATGGGTTGCCAAAAGCATCAACTTTAATTCCAAAGCAGATAGCGGGTACATTATACTCGGTAACGATTCTGGCGAGATCCCATACATTTTCCTTTGACAGGAACTGTGCTTCATCAATTAAGACAATTGATAAGGGATTCTTGTTTTCTTCCGCATTCTTGATTTCCTCAACCAATTTATTGTATAACCAGCCCTCATCATGAATGATAAGAAAATCGCACTTTCTTTTTATTTCGCCGTTTTCGAGGCGGCTTATTATATAATCTCCTTCTTTAGTGTCATTGTAAGGTTTTAAGCACAGTATTTTTCTTTTATTGTGTTTTTCGTAATCATAGGCTATCTGAAGTAATTGGGTAGATTTGCCCGCATTCATAACCGCATAACGAAAGTATAATTTTGCCATAAATTCACCTGTATTCATTTTTTATTTAATATAACACATAATAACGTTTTGGAAAATACGATATATCCCTTCTTTATATAATTTCTGTCTGTTATACTAATAATAATTACTCAATTGATATTTGTGCTGCTTAAAAAGGCGGCTGTTTACAAAAGCGGCGGGTGCGGTTTAATATTTTAAGCAGAAGATAATATCGAATTGCGGAAACAGCACATATAGAATGAATTAGGGGAGAAAAGGCAATATGAATTTCAGAATTGATCATTACAACATTAACGTGACGGACTTGGATAAATCCGTTAAATTTTATCAAAAAGCACTCGAACTCAATGTAGTAAGAAAAAAAACTGCTGAAGACGGAAGCTTTGTTTTGGTATTTTTAGGAGATGAAAGTACATCCCAAAAAATCGAGCTTACTTGGTTAAGAGATAAGGAAGGCAGGTATGAGCTTGGGGACAATGAATCTCATATAGCCTTTATAACAGATGATTATGAGGCTGCATATAAGCTTCATAAAGAGATGGGCTGCATCTGCTATGAAAATAAGAGTATGGGCATTTATTTTATTGAAGACCCCGATGGATATTGGTTGGAAATCATTCCTGCCAAAAGGTGATAGCAGATGGTTAAGATAAATCATAAATTCAAAAACAGAGTTTCCGCAAGGGAAGCTTATCAGCAAAGAGGGACAAGGAACGGGTTGAACGGGTTCCTTGTCCCTTGGAATTCAAGTTATTTGATACGGGTTTCTTCAGTGGTTTAATGTATTGGGTATGATGGCAAGAAAAGTCCTCCGCCTGTGAAAAAACTATCAATAGTATTAAATCTACAGGTTATAATATTCGATTATGCAATCATAAAAAAGCGGCGAGGTTGCTGCGATTTAAAGAGAAGAATGGATTGCGTAGCGAGCGTGACTAGAAACAGGATGTTGGAACAGAGCGCTAAATCGCAGCAATCTACAGCCGTTAAATATGCTGCATGTCAAAACAGTTTTTGTACAGTATGTATAGAGGAGGAAGACGGCTTAATTCAGCCGTCAATCATAACCGCAATCCTTCATATCATATTTAGGATCTTCATCTTCGAATGTGCATATATGCCAGTAGAAATATTGGTCATCATAGCACTTTCCCTTTTTGTCACTATTGCCACTACTGAATTCTTGATGGTTATAGCTGTTTTTTTCATTATTATATTTGCAATCATGGCAATAAAAAGATTTACATCTTTTTTCCACAACGTCAAACGGCCTCATCATATCGTGATCTTCATGTTCTAATATATGGCAGTGTAAAACATATCTGCCCGTATATGGGCCAAAACGTACCAGAATGCGGGTCATGGATCCGGGGAAAGCCTGTACGGTGTCTTTCCAACCACTTAGTTCTGGGGGAGGATATTCGGGTTCACCAATAAGTCTTAATTGTCCTGTTTGGTTGAATGCAGCTGTATCAATAGGTATGCGATCAAGTATCTGAAATTGAATCTGGTGAATATGGATTGGATGAACGCCCAGGCCGGTGTTGATAATTCTCCAGCATTCTAATTCCCCAACGACAGGGTCTTCGGTGACACCGCCCATAAATTCTTTATTATTCAACATGAAAAGCAAGCGGGAAAATCTATCGGTACCAACGTCTATGGTCATGTCTCTTGTTATGCATGCATCGCTTTCCTTATACCTTTTTATATGACTCAGGAATTCGGGCACCGTGCTGGTATCCTCACCGGAAGTATTTTCCTTAACTCTGAATTGCATAATAAGCCCGTCTTTATTTGAATCAGGAGGGGTACCAAAGTCAAAAGGCGTTCTTGCAGTATTGGTAAGTGTGATACTTGTTCCTACCGGCTGGTCTGTAAAGTCAATAATACAGTCT
>JBMNTI010000208.1:0-3398 GCA_050945655.1 Acetivibrionales bacterium
AACACATTGCTGCTGGTTGTGACTAACCCTGTAGATATTCTGACTTATGTAACCTGGAAACTTTCGGGATTCCCTATAAACAGAGTTTTAGGATCGGGTACGGTTCTTGATACGGCCCGGTTCAGATACCTGATTGGAGAGCATGCGGAAGTTGATCCCCGTAATGTTCACGGATACATTTTAGGTGAACACGGCGATACCGAGCTTCCGGCCTGGAGTCTGACATCCATAGCCGGCATGCCCATGGACGTATATTGTTCAAAATGCAACAAATGCAAAGACTGTAATAACCTCGACAAAATATTCAATGAAGTTAAAAACTCGGCTTATGAAATTATCAATGCAAAAGGAGCGACATATTTTGCTGTGGCTTTATCTGTTCAGCGAATCGCAGAAGCCATAATGCGTGATGAACACTCAATATTAACTGTATCCAGCATCCTTCAGGGGCAATATGGAATTTCCGATGTAGCCATCAGTGTTCCTACCGTAGTTGATCGTAACGGTGTTAATCGCATTCTGGAGGTGCCACTTACTGAAAATGAACAAAAGCTTCTCCATGATTCGGCTCGAACTTTAAAAGATATTGTCAGGGAACTGAAGATGTAATTAACCTTGTTGAAGGATTTTAGCCGGTATGCTTTTTAAGGAAATTGCTTCGACAGACTGTGCGAAAACTATCAATAGTATTAAATCTATGCAAGTTTAGCGGCTGTAGATGACATATGTCATCCTAAGCGTCAGCGAAGGATCTTCTGAGCGTCAGCGAAGGATCTTCTGAGCGTCAGCGAAGGATCTTCTGCGATTTAGCGCTCCATCTCCAACATCCTGTTTCCAGTCGCGCTCGCTACGCAATCCTTGCTTCGCTTTAAACCGCAGCAACCTCGCCGCTTATTTACGATTGCATAATCAATTATTATAACCTGCATGTTAAAATAGTTTTCGCACAGTCTGTCGAATGAATGTAAAGACAATGGCGGCCTTTCGGGCCGCCCTATGGTCTATTTGTTGGTATCTACAAAAACTCTTTCTCCGTCTTTGACCATACCAAGTTTTTCTCTGGCTATTTTTTCAATACTTTCATCACTTGAAATTTCATCTTTTTCTTCCAACAGCTTTTGCTTTTCTTTCTCTTCTTTTGCTATCTTCTGCTCCAGCTGCTTTATTTCAAGGTTAAGTATATATAAATCATTAGATTGGGCGGTGAACGTAAATGCTGCGTAAATAAGCACAACCGCCAGAAGTGGTGCGAGCCACCATTCTTTTTTTGTCTTTCGTATCGACACTTCACATCAATCCTTTTTCTTAGGTAAAACAATCTGTGTTTATATTATACCACGGTTCCATTTATTGTAACAAGGACTTTTGGCCTATTTAAGCCTATTTTTTTAAAAAGGTATTTTTAAGACGGTTAAAATCAACTCTTGCTTTATAGCTCTCTATGGCTATCTGATTTCTTATTTTTTTCAATAATTTTTTTATACAACGGACTATAATTATTAGTATAGGTTTTAATATGTCTACCAGTTTCATGACAGGCCATAGTAAAATATTTATCGTGGCTGTTAACAACCATATAACCGGTTGGCTTAAAATACTAAAATACAAAGTTCCTCCGATTAAGGTTCCCGCATAATAATATGCCCTGGTTTCACCATTGCTGATGATATAGGACGATAAAAAAAATATAATCGCTGCAATAAGCCAGAACAATATATCCTCAAAATGAACCATCGCGGCTTTTGTTTTCACCATTCGCCGTTTCAATCTGAACATATCATAGAGAAAGGCTATGATAACACCTGCTGCTCCGGCCCCGCCAAATACTGTCAACTCATACGCTACGCTGTTTTGCATATATAGCCGCCTCTCTATCTGAAAAGCCCCGAGAAGAAGCCTCCTTTTCTTTGATTTTCACCATTGTCCATATACTCACAAGCGCCGATATCGCCTTCCACATCAAGCTCCGAGGTCTCCACATTGAGCTTGTTGATATGCATACCCATACCTCGAACTACTAAAATACCCAACTCGGTATCGAGTATAATGCAATCTTCGTTGAAACTTTCGACATGCCTTACTCCCGATATCATAAGTCGCCTTCTATCTTTCAGAATAATATTCTGCGCCCGCTGTTCAAAACTCTTTCGTTCCTCCGGCATAAAAACACCTCCTTAAAACCTATCCAAATATCAAGAGCAAAAAATTCCGCCCTTGCATTTTATGCACAAGCTCTACTCTATATAACCTTTTACCTTTTATTGTATGTCATTTCGAGGCCAAATAATTCCCATGCGTCACCCGCACCACGACAGACTGTGCTAAAACTGTTTTAGCATGCATGTTATAATATTTGATTATGCAATCGTAAATAAGCGGTGCGATTGCTGCGATTTAAAGCGAAGCCAGGTTCCAATACAAGCTTCGCTGCCATTTGTACTATTCGGTCTTTTATTACCGGAATTCCTAATGGCCTCAGCTTGCCATTTCCTTTTGAAATGTACGCTCTTCTTACCGGCTGTGGTCTGTATTTGCCGTTCTTAAGTTCAGCCTCAATCTCTGCCAGAAGGTTTTCAACTCCGTATGCTTCAATATCACTGATACTCTTTCCGTCTATACCACCACTACCACCATTGGCTTTGACTCTTCTCCATGCCTCTTTCATAATATCCCTACGGTATACTTTGTCATAGAGTGCATGGAACTTCCTCTTGCTGTTTAACTTGGCTGATTGGTAGAGTTTCCTTTGAAGTTGTCGAACTTTTCCTATAGTGTTGTTAGCCTTTCGGGCATTCACTCGCTCTTACCTCCTCCAGAAACACGAATGAAGCAAGGTCCCTTCCCTCTATACGGTTTTAGCCCCTTGCAAAGGCAATTTTTTACTTGTTATTTATTGACATAAATAATAATTACCTTATAATATTAGTATAATACTGTTACGGTAAATAATATTGTCAGGAGAATTAATCTTATGAAAAAGAGTATTTCTTTATTTTTAACCTTATCAATTCTTCTAGTGACCTTGTTACCCACTTTTTCAGCCGCAGCGAATACTGCCGATGAGATAACTGCCCTTAGAAACAGTATTAAATCCGTATATGATATTGACGCGGATATGTATAACAAGCTGGAAGCAGCCGTTCTAAAGAAGTACAAAGACGTTACAAAAGATGCATGGTATATGAGCGTTATGGTCAAGCTTGTGGGTTTGAGCGCGCTGGACGGCTCCCTTGATAATAGGATGGATCCCACAGGAACAGTCACCAAAGCCATGTTCATCAAAATGTTCATCCGGGCTATGTATGGGTTGGACGGCCTGGATGATGTAACCCCGGACTTTATCCACTGGGCAGCAAAGGATGTCAAGAAAGCCGAACAAATCGGGATACTGGCCCTGG
>JBMNTI010000209.1:0-3385 GCA_050945655.1 Acetivibrionales bacterium
TCGTGGAATAAATGCGGAAACTTGGCACGTTCTTCACTTTTCAAGGTCCATTTCAGTCCAAAATTGCTAAATGTCATTTTTTCATAAGTTACTTTACACTATCTTATCTATTTTGGAATTACAACTGTTGGATTAGGAACATATATTTGATACCCACCTCCAGGCTGTCCAAAATTAGGTGCTACCGTACCCTCAAGTATTGTTGTACCTTTCGGTATAATATAAGTATCAACATATTGATATGTGTTTCCAGCTGGTAATGCTAAGTCTGCTGCTGGATTTGAAGTTAAGTTTGGAGTATACCAATAGCTCTTTCCACTTGATGTTCCTCCATGATAGCGATATACTGTTAAATCTTTTGTTAAGGTTGTTGCTTTAGCATCAGATGTAAATGCATTTTTTACGTTTTGTTGGAAATTGGGGTTTACATTTGCTTTTATAAAATCATCAACAGTCTTACTCGTTCCCTCTGATGTAATACCTTCTGTTTTGCCAGTTTTCGATTCACACTCAGGCACTTCTGCCTTTTTAATTGCTTTATCAATATTTTCTTCACTTGCATAATTGGTATAGCCTGTTAAAGCAATTCCTGCAATATCAAGAGGGTATTTCTTTTCGTTTACTGTTACACATACTTTGCCATTCTCGCATGTAATCTGCTCATCAGCGTATCCTTTACGGTTTAAATATTCTCGTACACTTACATAGCCAAGGGATATTAAGTATGCTCCCGTTGTTTGGGCATCTTTATATTTTTCCTTATCCGAGTCTAGCTTTGCATCCCTTTCATTTATATATTTCTGCAGATTTGAGTAATCGCCCTCTTTTATTGCATTCGCAATAAGGGTTGCATAATCCTTGTCAGGGTCAAAGCCTTGTCCCAGCATACCTTCAATTCCCGATTTTATTATCCGGTAAATCCCTTTTAGGGCTCTCATTAAAGGCATGTTTAATACAAAGGACATCGTTTTTTGCATTATCATTTTTTCTTCCAAAAATCTTGCTTCTCTAATTGCATCTTTTAAATCTTTAGACGGTTTATCATGATCCAGGGTGTTAAATTTACTGTCAAAATCTTTTTTAAGTTGTTCATCTATTGTAGTTGCCATCATCAAATCTTTAAGAGAAATCGTATGATTATACGTTGTGCCTGATGTTTCTGCTTTGAAATCGGAAGGGTCAAGCGCATAAGCCTCTTCAAGCAATTCTGCTATTCTGGCGGTAAAGGGGTTGTCCACCATTTGGCTGATTTCGTAATGGATTTCATCGCAAAAAGACGCTAATTTTTTGCGTTTTTCATCCAGTTCCTCGATCTCATCAAGGGTTAAGGAAATTTCAAGTGAGCCTATGCCCTCGGTCTCCTCAACCAGGGCAATTGCTTTCTCCGCTTTTCTGAACGCATCAAACAACGGTTTAACATTTTTATTATAGACATCTTTTTTCTAATAATCAGCGCAATCCTCCCATGACATCCCAACTGCTTTCATCTTACTACTTGGTCTATTTCTGATGCCAAGGATTTATCCAGGCTAAACATGGTTTCTTTTGAATTAGTAACATAACTTTCCATCTGCAAATAACAATATCTAAGAAGCTCTAAATGTTCTTTAATTTTATCAACGAGATCAAACACCATATCGTTTGCTTGCCCCTGATAGTTATTTAAAAGACTCTTTCTAGCTTTTGTTAATTCATCCTCAATGCTTCCTGCAAGCTCTGCACATAACTTATATTTAGAGCTTATTACATCCATGTGCCCCGGATTAAAGACTAATTTACCTTCACTCATGATATGTACATCCTTTCACTCAACATGATTATTATATTCTGCCGGTTTATAGGTTGCAGTACATGGGTCATAAAGTCATAAATATATAGTTTGTTATCTGATTTAAAATAAATCTCATCCGTTCTGTCTCTTCCCGACAGGGTGCTGAGCCGGAAGGAATGAGATGACAAATTATATCTTGTATTTAGCTCGTCAAATGAGAGTTCTTTTGGCTGCTCATCAGGCTCATCTAAGTTCTCTGTGAGAAATTCATATCTTTCCGCAATTTGATTTACAGCCGATATGTTAATAATCAAATCAATTGAATATTCCTGTAAAGGAGGATTCCATTGTATAAGAATGCTCTCCGTATCATTCAGCATTCCTATATATAGATTATTGAGTTTAATATGTTTTTTTGCCTTCTTATATTTGAGCAGCCGGCTTGCAATCAAGATTCCAAAATTGGAAAACTCACTATGGCTTACAAGTAAACCTTTTCTTACCATGCCTTCTTTAATGGAATCAATCGTCAGTTCTGAGATATCAAGACTCTTATAAGCCGGAAGAAAAGGAATATCTTGTCCGTCCAATGCACGATTCAGTATATAGATTTCTTTGATATTCATGGCATATATTCCTTTCAAACTGAACTTATCATCCGAATACTCTCAGAATTCGAATAAAAGTCCCTCATGTTATTTCGAAGTACTGTAGTCTCATGTTTTAATTGATCGACTAATTCGTTTATTCTGTCACGATACTGTTCTAACAAATTATGTATCAGTACACATTTATCTTTTGTGTCACCAAGCCACAAGTCTTGTTTCAATAACCCGTTTGCCTCGTCCATGGCTCTTAACATGTAATCAAAGCTGTTACACATTTTCCATAAAATACTGACAGTTTGGTCAATCGTATTTTTTACTTCGATTGTATTAATCAACTTAGCACACCTCCCTTATTCCTATACGTGATCTCCACTTTGATTCAAGACTATTGGCTTTTCTTTTGCATGCAGAGAGGTATATCAGAAAAGAATTAAACTTATTAACTTGCCGGTAATGAATAGCAATCCAATAGTCACGTTTTGTAATATAAGAATTATAGTAGTCTCCCTCTGCATATAATGAATTCAAGCGAGTAGTGGACGCGTTTCTGGCAATATTAATATATCTTGTAATTGCATCTTGAGCCCTATCAAGTTTTCGATAAACATTTTGGTAATATGCAGCCTTTCTTGAGGCTTCCGGATACTTTAATCGTGTTGACATAATACACATACTCTCCTATCTTCGTATTCAATGATGGCCTTGCCAGTCTTATCCGGCAAGCCTTGCACTGGTGCGAAAATTTTACCTATCAAGCATTACTTCGACAGTTATGTGAAAACTAACAAAATAGTTTCCATGCAATATGTCAAAATAAGTAACTTCATTAAATAAGTATACTATAACTCAACACAAAAATCTACCATTATCTGTAACATGGACGGTGTCAAATTGTTGTTGGTTTTTTGGTTGACCAACATGTTTTATTTATTAAAATGCATAACCTGTATGGCTAATCCCTTTAAGCATCCTCGTTATAGGGGTCATCTTACTAATTTGAAAATCT
>JBMNTI010000210.1:0-3348 GCA_050945655.1 Acetivibrionales bacterium
ATTGATATTTTGTAGTTAAGAATTTGTGCTGTAATCACACAAGTAAGTATAATACACGATATCGCTGAACTAATCCAACAAAGTGAGCATTTGAAACAACCTTAGACGAGCTAGGATTATGCTGAATGCAAAAATGCTTGTTCTTGCATGTGAACCTGGACAGATTACTGTTTTTTTTGTTACTTTGTTTCGGTTTTCATGGGCTATTGATCTTGAACCGGAAATAGTAGAGGCGGGCAAGAAAGAAGCAAACCAGTAGAGAGTGAATAATATTAGATGGATGGTTGATAGAACCGAAGATCTAGAATTTTAAATCACCCTCATAATAAACTGATTAGGTGGTAACAAGATGGTGTGAGTTTGCTTATGATTTAGATGTGTGACCTGATTCCGGGATTGTGGACAAATTGAACATCAAGTAAAATAATAGAGAAGAGAGGATGTTCAATATGGCAAAAAAGTTTGATCCGGCATACAAGCTGGAGGTATGCAAGCAAGTAGAAAGTGGAGCCGCAACGATACCTGAGATAAGCAAAGAAACAGGGATACACGAAAAATACTCTATACTCATGGTTAAGGCGTTATCGAGAGAACAAAGGTATGCCCTTTGTAGGAAGTGGTAATGTTCTTCCTGAAAACGAGGAAATAGTTAGATTAAGGCGTGAAAATAAAGAATTACGGGAAGAAGTATATATACTAAAAAACGCGGCAGCCTACTTCGCCAAGCACCAAAAGTAGAGAGGTATAAGTACATCAAGGCTGTGTCGGTTGAAAAAGGGCTTAGAATAGCGAAGCTGTGCAATGTGCTAAAAGTAACAAGAAGCGCATATTACGCATGGGATGGACGGCCTGAAAGCAAAAGAAGTATTCGCAAGAAAGAACTAACAGAGCAAGTTAAAGAGGAGTTTTTCAGAAATCATAAAATACCCGGAGCAAGAAAAATAGCTAAGAAGTTAAGTACACCAGCAACGCCTGTGGGAAGAAACTCTGTAAGTAAAATTATGAGGGAAAACGGCTGGATACCGAAGGTAGTAAAGAAATACAAGGCAACAACAAACTCAAATCATAACCTTCCGGTAGCAGAAAACATTCTTAACAGAGACTTCCATGCGGATAAGCTAAATCAAAAATGGGTTAGTGATATTACATACATTGCTACTGATGAGGGTTGGCTTTATTTGGCCGGAGTCCTGGATTTGTGTGGCCGAGAACTGGTTGGATGGGCAATGGGCGAACGCATGACTAAAGAACTAGTCATTACAGCCCTACGACAAGCTAAAGGCCGCAGAGGGAATCCTAACGGGGTTTTGTCTCACTCGGATCGAGGCAGCCAATATTGTTCATTCGACTACCAACGGGAACTGAAAAAGGACGGGTTTATTTGCTCTATGAGCAGGAAAGGTAACTGTTGGGATTAATGCACCTATGAAAAGCTTTTGGGGTAAGTTAAAGTAAGAATGGCTTAATGGTAGGCATTTTCGCACACGGGAGTCGGCTAAAAGAGCAATTTTCTGGTATATCGAGGTATATTATAAAAACTATCGGTTGCATGAATCTAACGGTTATAAAACTCCAAGAGAATATGCTGTTTAATGATGGATATGGGCGATATTTTTTAATATTCTATGATATAAGAAGATACTTGATGTTTAATGTGTCAAAATTATTGAATCCGGGTCAACCAGTATATTACCCTAAAAGCGAGCCATGGGGAATGAGATCAAGTTATGTTGCTGATCCAGACGGAAACTTGATCGAAATTGGATCATGGGGAAAAGGTGAGATTTTATTTTATCAGCGTGGATTTGTAAGAATTGCAAAAAAATTGTGGTTGATTATTCGGATAAAGATGTTCAAGAGGGATAATTTATGTCAGATTATGGAGTATCATCTTGTTAGTTATATAGTATTTGCGTCATAATCGTAGTAGGCTAATATGTAATAGATAATATTTTTGTAACCTTTAGCAGATCAAAATACGGTCTGCTATATTTTTTATGGAAAGTAAACTTTACATCTTCTGTAAAGGTGATATAATTAAATCACGGAAAGTAAACTTCCCTTGAGGAGGAGGTTAATCTTGAAAAATCGTTTAGAAAAAATCAGAAAAGAGCGAGGCATTAAGCAGGAAGAATTAGCAAACGCACTTGAGGTTTCAAGACAAACGATAGGTTCTTTGGAAAATGGCAGATACAATCCATCTATCATATTAGCCTTTAAGATATCTCGCTATTTTGATATGAGTATCGAAGAGATTTTTATTTTTGAGGAGGATAATATATGAAAAAGTCAATGTTGTATGCAGGAGTAGGATATATGTTGTTTGGAATTATGTGTATTGCAATTGCTCTAATATTCGAATTTGAATTTGAAAGTTTTATGTGGGGAATGGGCGGAGCAGGTATAGGGCCGGGAATTATGATGGTATGGAAATATATACATTGGTCAAAACCTGAAAATCGTGACGAGTATAATGAGAGATTGAGAATTGAAAGAATTGAAATGGCAGATGAGCGAAAAGTAATGTTAAGAGATAAAAGTGGTCGCATCACCTACCTCATTATGTTGGGGTTATATTGTGTACTATTGACGATATTCTCTTTCTTTACAATAATGGGATGGTTTATGCCCTTTTCAAAATATATTATTATTGTAATGAGCATCTTGCTCATTTTTCAGTTTCTTTGTGGAATTATTGCCTTTAATTGCTTAAATAAGAAATTATGAAAAACCATAAGTAAAGTTGGAGAATATTGATGCGAAGGGTTATGATTATTGGTTCTGGAGATTCTGGGAAGTCAACTCTTGCCAGACAGTTAGGTAAAATATTAAATATTGAAGTGTTCCATCTTGATGCAATACACTAGAAACCAGGATGGGTTGAGACGACTTTAGATGAATGGAAAGAAATCATTGATGAACTAACAAAGAAAGAAACTTGGATTATAGATGGAAATTATGGCAATAGTACGATGAAAACTCGCATTCAAGCAGCAGATACAATTATTTTTATGGACTTACCAAGAGTAGTTTGTATATTTAGGATAATAAAAAGATGGTTCCAAAATATTAATAAAGTAAGACCCGATATGGGGAAAGGATGCCCGGAAAAAATTGATTGGAAATTCTTAATATGGATTTGGACATATCCTGATTCAAAACGGCCAGAAATTTTGAATAAAATCAATACGTATAAATCAAATAAGAATGTTATTGTATTGCTGTATTTGTCAACCGAAAATTAGGTCAAAAGATCATCGAATTTTAGGTCACTTTTTCAATAATATAACACCTCAATGGTTCTTTGCCATGAGGCGCATATTAAATTTATGTATTATGTAACTAAAC
>JBMNTI010000211.1:0-3331 GCA_050945655.1 Acetivibrionales bacterium
CCGCCACCTCCGCATGCGGCTGCAGCTTCTTTAATAATATTTCCGCAATGGATTCCGGCATCAACTGCATCCTTCGTAGCAGAAACAATAAGATTCACTTTATTATCCTTATCTGAAACCAAAATAACAACGCCTGAGCCGATTTTATTCTTCAGGGTATCAGATGCATTCCTAAGTGCATTCATATCGAGCCCTTTTAGTTTTGCGGCAACGATTTTTATTGCGTTAACGGCCTTAGCATTCCCAATAATGCTGTCAAGGGAGCTGGTTACCATCTTGGAGCTGACTTCTTCAAGCTCTTTTTTATAGGTTTTTATGTCGTCAAACAGATTTTCAATTTTTTTTACAAGATCATCAACAGAAGTTTTGGCTGTTTCAGATGCGTGCTTTAAAATGCCTTCTTTTTCCTTGTAATAATTTATTGCATTAAAACCTGTCAGAGCTTCTATTCTTCTTACTCCGGCAGAAATCCCGTTTTCGCTCAGTATTTTTATTAGTCCCGCTTCACTTGTTGAATTTATGTGTGTACCGCCGCAAAGCTCTTTGCTGTAATCGCCGGCAGATACGACACGTACCTTTTCACAATATTTTTCATCAAAAAGTGCGGTGGCGCCTGACTTTCTTGCTTCGTCCACAGTCATTTCATTTGTATTGACGGCAAGGTTAGCTAGAATTTTCTCATTAACTTCATTCTCGACTGCCTCAAGCTGATCCTGACTCATAGCGGAAAAATGCGTAAAGTCAAAACGCAGACGTTCCGGATTTACAAAAGAACCTGCCTGGTTTACATGGTCGCCAAGAACATTCTTAAGTGCCCTGTGGAGCAAATGAGTAGCAGTATGGTTTCTTGCCGTGGCTTTGCGCTTCTCGATATCAATTGAAGCAGTGACTTTATCACCAACCTGGACTCCGCCATAAACTACTTTTCCTATATGAAGGAATTTACCGTCAGTGGTCTTCCTGCAATCTCTAACCTCCATTCTGAAATTAGAATTATAAATAGTGCCCGAGTCACCTGTCTGTCCGCCGCTTTCCGCATAAAAAGGCGTAGTGTTCAAAACAATTGTAACCTCGTCATCCTGCTGGGCACTATCAGCCAATTCATCATTCAGTACTATGAATTGAACAACAGCTTCCCCGGTATAATCCGTATATCCTATAAATTGCGTTGTTGCAGTTTTATCGGTATTGGCAAAAAGATCCTTTTCCCAGGCTGATCCCTCTTTGTTTTTATGCGCTTCTCTGGACTTGTTTTTCTGAATCTTCATTTCGTTCCGGAAGCCCTCTTCATCAATAGAAACATTATTTTCAGCTGCAATCTCTCGGGTCATATCTACCGGAAAACCGAAGGTGTCATGGAGTTTAAAGACCATTTCGCCTGTTAATTTCCCTGAGCCGCTGCTTTTTATTTGCTTAATATAATCTTCAAGGATAATCATTCCCTGGTCTATGGTAGCATAAAAGCGCTCTTCCTCAAGACTTATGACTTTATTAATATACTCCTGTTTCTCCACAAGATTAGGATAAGCTTCACCAAAACACTCTATTACCGTATCAACAATTTCTGATAAAAACATGCGATTGATTCCAAGAAGCCTTCCATGACGGGCAGCCCTTCTCAAAAGTCTTCTTAATACATAGCCCCTTCCTTCGTTGGATGGAAGGATCCCATCTGATGTCATCATGGTAATGCTTCTGGTGTGATCTGTTATTACACGGATAGAAACATCTTTTTTGTATTCCTTTCCATATGATACGCCGGAAACGCTGCAGATACGATTAAGAATGGCCCGGATTGCATCAACTTCAAATATATTGTCAACACCCTGCATAATACATGCTAAGCGTTCAAGACCCAAACCCGTATCGATATTTTTACTGGCAAGTTCAATATATGTGCCGTCTTCCTGCTTATCAAACTGGGTAAATACATTATTCCATACTTCGATATATCGGTCGCAGTCGCACCCTACCGCACAATCCGGCTTACCGCAACCTTTATCGGGGCCTCTGTCAAAATATATCTCCGAACAAGGCCCGCAAGGACCTGTACCATGTTCCCAAAAATTATCTTCTTTTCCCATTCGGAAAATTTTGTCCGGCGAAAGGCCTACATCCATATTCCATATATCATAAGCTTCATCGTCTTCTTCATAAACAGAAACATACAGCCTGTCCTCAGGTATCTCAAGAACCCTGGTCAAAAACTCCCAAGCCCAGGGAATAGCTTCCTTCTTAAAATAATCTCCAAAAGAAAAATTCCCGAGCATTTCGAAGAAAGTACCGTGTCGCGATGTTTTTCCCACGTTTTCTATATCAGGTGTACGAATGCATTTCTGGCATGTTGTCACCCGCTTGCCAGGAGGAATCTCACGACCTGTGAAATATGGTTTCAAAGGGGTCATTCCCGCATTAATCAACAAAACACTGGGATCGTTTTGCGGAACCAGTGAAAAACTTGGCAACCGTACATGATCCTTGCTCTCAAAAAATGATAGATACATCTCTCGTAATTCATTAAGTCCATACTTTTGCATTAAAAATTACCGACCTCTCTATAAATGCATTAATATTTTCAGATACAAAAAATTATATTATTCCAATCATACTTTTCGGTTATTCTTGTCGTTAGAGTAGAATAATCGGTTTTCCAGCCTCTTACCTCAAATAATATAGATAAGTATACCCAAACCGAGTTATATGCGTCAAGCAGATATAAATTATTATCATTTTTAAAATATATGTTTTTTTATCAAAATCAGGAATTCTATACGATTTATGACCTGATGGATATGAACCCTGAAGAATTAAACAAATTAGGATTATTAAGAAGGCTGACAAATATTAACACTGCAAGTAACAATGAACTTCACCACTGAAGGATTATTTTGGAGTGAAGTTCTATCAAAAATGGGGAGGCTTTTAGTTTTCTCCTCCCCATTTTTTTTCTTTATTGTTTCATTATTCATAAAAATTTTTGTAACCAGTACTTTGTGATTATGATGGTTTATATCATGTGACGCATGGCCATAAATGCTCTTCCTGCACATCTTCCAATGTTTCTGCCTGTTCGTTTCATTGCTCTTATAGAATTATTCATCCTGAAATTTTCTTCGGCTATTAAGGAAAAAGCGGCTCCAACCATGGCGCCAAGAAAAACACCGCTTCCAAAACCCATTCTCATATAATTTACCTCCTGAATTAATTTTTTGTTCTGTTAACTTAATAATAAAAATGAGACCTGAAACGCCTATGGTATAATGGAAATCGTCAAACAACCATTACCTCCCAGAAAGGAGCGCTCAAGTCTCATGACTATTATACCATCTAA
>JBMNTI010000212.1:0-3328 GCA_050945655.1 Acetivibrionales bacterium
GCAAAGGTATTGGCAAACGGAATCTTGCCGGCAGCGGCGAAACCGCCGGCCATGGCAGTCATATTTGCCTCGGCAATTCCAACGTTGAAAAATCTTTCGGGGAAAGCCTTGCAAAACATATCAGTTTTAGTCGAGGAACTTACATCCGCATCCAACACAACGATATCTTTATTTATTGATCCGCATTTAACCAGAGTTTCACCGTAAACTTCTCTTATAGTCTTTGACATTAAAGTATACCTCCCAATTCTTGCATAGCCTGCTCATATTCAGCTTTTCCTATAGGTTTTCCATGCCATGTATTCTTGCCTTCCATAAAGGAAACGCCCTTGCCTTTTACAGTGCGGGCAAGAATAATACTCGGTTTACCCTTATAATCCCTGACTGCATCCAATGCTTCGCATAACTCGCCAATACTATGGCCGTCACACTCGATACAGTTCCAGCCAAATGCGCTGAACTTGCCTTTTACATCGCCCAGAGGCATTATTTCCTCATTCGTACCGTCCAGTTGTACACCGTTCCAGTCTAAAATGACTGTTAAGTTATCAGTTTTAAACTTTGCCGCGGACATGCAAGCCTCCCATACGGTACCTTCATTTATCTCACCATCGCCCACAATTGCATACACCCGTGCCGGATTATTGTCCAAACGCAAAGCCAATGCCATACCAACTGCCGCAGATAAGCCTACACCCAGAGGTCCTGACGAAAGTTCAACGCCGGGAGTACTCAAAGAGCAGGGATGACCCTGCAGATTTGTTTCAAAATCACGCAATGTACGCATCTCGTCGACAGGGAAAAACCCTTTCTCAGCCAGTACTCTATACAGCATCGGGGCCGCATGGCCTTTGCACAGCACTATTCTATCCCTGTCATCCATTTTTGGATTATTGGGATCTACATTTGCCGAATAAAAGTAAAGTGCGGTAAGTATCTCGCATACCGAAAGCGACCCGCCGGGATGCCCGGTTTGCTTTGCATATAAGACATCAATAATATCCTTTCTGAATTGATTACATTTTTGCTCCAGCTCTTGAATCATGTGATTTGAAATGCCCATATTTTTTGTCTCCCTATGATTTATTTTGCAAAGAAGATCGATATACAAAATAATAACTCAACTTGTAATATATGCTTCTGTCATTTTAAGTACATCATAAGTCAAGTATATAGTCGCACCATTAATTTGTCAACAAGTTGCCTTAAATTTCCGCAAAAAACATCTTGACAATGGCAAAAAATTATTTTATCATTCTATGTTGTAATACATGTTGAAGAATGTTATTATTATAATTAGGATATACTATCAGGAGTAAAAAATACGATGAAAATCAAAATTAGTGATAAAATAGCCGAACAAATCAAAGAATCAATAAACTCAAAGGTATGGCCGCCTGAATGCCGCCTTCCGTCGGAAAAGCAGTTGTGTAAAATGTATGGTGCCAGCAGGGTATCGGTACGCTCCGCCCTTCAAAAACTATCGGGAGAAGGTTTGGTGGAAACGGTAAAAGGAAAGGGAACCTTTGTATGTTCGGCTGCCGGGTATACACATGATGATCAGATTAAATTCTCCATAACGAATATGTCTGATCGTATAAACTTATTTGAATTTCGTATGATTATTGAAGTTGAAAGCGCATATATTGCTGCTTTGCGAGCAAACACATCAGTTATACAGGCGTTGAATGATTCGGCAATAAAAATGCGCGACGCTGTCACAAATGAGGATGTCGCCAAATATGACGCAGAATTTCATCGTTTAATAGCCGAAGCCACATGCAACCCCGTAATAATAAAGATATTTGATCTCTTAAAGGATGCTTACAACCAAATGTTTTACCAGAATGTCTCGGTATTGGGTTCCTTTGGTGCTGAAGCCCACAGGAAAATCATAACGGCTATGGAAATGCGAAATGGAGATCTGGCCAGAAAATACATGACGGAACACTTGAATGACACAATGGAACAAACCGCATCCCTAAGAATAAATAAGTGATGCAAGGCTTTAGTACTCCCGGAAAAGTACCCGGTGAGAAACCTTACATCCGTATATTATGCGAGCAAGCTGTTCGGGTGCAAGATTCTCACTTGGAACGCTTCTATCTAAGCACCCGGACCTAAAAACCAATTATCCCGGCAAGCAACATGGCACAGTCTTTCGCATCGCCATGTCCCGGCGCGTTGTTTTTTGCTCTCTGGCTACTCATGCTTTCCCGATATAGTTTCTGTGCGGCAGCCGCTCTCTGAAGTGGCCGGCTTATCTTGCCGAGAACCCTGCACCCGCCTCAAACACAGTTATACATGCGAAGGAACTGCTGTCGGCAGACTGCGCGAAAACTGTTTTAACATGCAGGTTATAATATTTGATTATGCAATCGTAAATAAGCGGCGTGGTTGCTGCGATTTAAAGCAAAGCATGGATTGCGTAGCGAGCGCGACTGGAAACAGGATGTTGGAAATGGAGCGCTAAATCGCAGAAGATCCTTCGCTGACGCTCAGGATGACCTATGTCACCTACAGCCGCCAAACTTGCATAGGTTTTATACTATTGGTAATCTTCGCACAGTCTGTCGATGTCATGCGTGAAGCGGAGCAGGATCGCGTAGCTGCACGGATAATTTACGGATACATAGTTAACAGTCTTCACACAATTTAGCGTAGTAATGGGTTTCCGGTGTGTATTCTTTCGGTAAAAATCCGGCTATGAACCATGGAAAATAGCGGTTCATTTCGCTCATTACATGCACAAGTGCTTCAATATAAGGCATATAAATATGATTTAATACTATTTCATCATCAATGTGGTAATACCAGTTCAGGTTGAACTCGTTTCGGCTTATTATTGTCAGCCCCGAAAAATGATAGAAAATCAGAGGCTGTTCTTCAATATATATTTTTCCGTCTTTTATTGTTACGGCATAATTCTGGACATTCCATAGTGCAGTGTTTGCTCCCTTGCTGCGAACCACATGAACACCCCTGAATTCCTCAGGCCAGCTTTCCACATATCTTTGATCTCCAAAAACCTTTCTTGTTCTATCTCCTTTTATTGGGCAGTATAAAATGCATTGAGTCCTCCATTTAGAAACGGCATCCATTGCATTTACATCATTTTTACATCCTACAAAACCGGTATTAAACACACCTGTGGAACTATAGTATTTCAGAAAATCTCTCGAATTCCTATGATGAGTCAGGAATAACGAGGCAGACGGATTTTCAAGGAATATATTATCCGGGCTTGAGAAAAAGAAAAGATCTGCATCGAGATGCGCAAAATATGAGCAATCCTGATATTTTCCCATGACATAATGTAAAAACACAG
>JBMNTI010000213.1:0-3313 GCA_050945655.1 Acetivibrionales bacterium
AATGAAGATGCGACCATAAACAACAACGGCGGCAAATATGCAGGATTGGATAGGTATGAGGCACGAAAACAGATAGTAGAAGACCTTAAGGCTTTGAATCTGCTTGTTCAGGTTAAACCGCATAAGCACAATGTAGGCGAATGCTATCGGTGCTCAACCGTTATTGAACCCAGAGTATCCTGGCAGTGGTTTGTAAAGATGAAGCCTTTGGCAGAACCTGCAATTGAGACGGTAAGAAACGGTACTATCAAGTTTGTACCCGAGAGATTCTCCAAAATTTATTTTAACTGGATGGAAAATATTCAGGATTGGTGTATATCCCGTCAGCTTTGGTGGGGACATAGAATCCCGGCCTATTATTGCTCCGACTGCGGTGAGATGATAGTTGCAAGGACTGCACCCCAAAAATGCGGAAAATGTCTGTCAACGAACATAAGACAGGATGAAGATGTTCTTGATACCTGGTTTTCCTCTGCGCTTTGGCCGTTTTCCACCCTTGGCTGGCCTGAAGAAACAACCGATTTAAAATACTTCTATCCGACAAGTGTTCTTGTTACAGGATATGATATTATTTTCTTCTGGGTTGCACGCATGATATTCTCCGGAATCGAACAAATGGGAAGAGAGCCGTTTAAGTATGTTCTGATACATGGTCTTGTTAGAGATGCACAAGGCAGAAAAATGTCAAAATCCCTGGGCAACGGCATTGATCCCCTTGATGTGATTGATAAATACGGCACCGATGCTCTTCGCTATGCACTGACTATAGGAACATCGCCCGGTAACGACATGCGTTTTTCAGACGAGAAACTGGAAGCCAGCAGAAACTTTGCCAATAAGATTTGGAATGCTTTCCGCTTTGTTATGATGAATTTCGACGGTGATATTGACTTTAGCAAGGTGGATAAGAATAAATATACCGTTGGTGACAAGTGGATATTGAGCCGCATCAATACGGTAGCCCGGGAAGTCACCGGGAACCTTGAAAAGTTTGATCTAGGCATCGGCCTTCAAAAGATATATGAGTTTATATGGGAAGAATTCTGCGATTGGTATATAGAGCTTGTTAAGCCAAGATTATATGACCGGGAGGCAGAGGGCCGTTTAGAAGCCCTGTTTATACTTAACGAGGTACTGAAAAACGCGATGAAGCTCTTGCATCCCTTTATGCCCTTTATTACCGAGGAGATTTACAGCCATCTTATCACAGATGACGAGAGCATAATGATATCGTCCTGGCCGGAATATACTGATGATATATTATATATAGAAGAAGAAAAGCACATGTCTTTCATTATGGAAGCCATAAGAGGAATTCGAAACCTGAGAGCTGAAATGAATGTGCCGGTAAGCAGGAAAGCTAAAGCAGTTTTTGTAATCAAAGATATGAGGATTGGAGAACTAGTGAAGGAAGAGCAAGCTACCTTTAACAGGCTGGCGGGCATTTCTGATATAAATACTCAGAATGATAAGAACGGAATTCCTCAGGATGCAGTGGCTGTTGTAGTTGAAGGTGCAGAAATATTCATTCCTCTGGAAGACCTTATAGATATGGAAAAGGAAATTGAAAGGCTGGAAAAAGAAAAGGCAAGCCTTGAGATGGAATTGGACAGAGTGAATAAGAAACTATCCAATGAAGGTTTTGTTGCTAAAGCTCCCGCGGCTGTCATTGAATGTGAGAGAGAAAAATTAAAGAAATATACGGACATGTACGAAAAAATTATTGAAAGGCTCCAAACGCTTGTAAAGCATTAGGATGATGCAGAAGTTGACAATTTAGGATGTATTAATTCAGCAGAAAAAGTGATATCCTAGAAATAGCTTTTCACTTTTCGGGGGTGATTTTATTTTTAGATCCCAAAAAGCAAGGATTACCATGGCTTTTTTTTCGACGATTTTTGTTGTTCTGTTTAGTATAATGGCATCTCAAAACCTTTCGGCAGGTACAAACGAGGAACCTGAAAAACCGAGTTTAGTTACTCCCACCCCAAAACCTTCTGAGC
Source organism: Acetivibrionales bacterium (assembly GCA_050945655.1). Classification (GTDB taxonomy): domain Bacteria; phylum Bacillota; class Clostridia; order DSM-8532; family DSM-8532; genus DTU059. The sequence goes on from JBMNTI010000213.1 coordinate 2,004, forward strand.
AGGTTGTTGTACCTGACGATGATTTGGAGGTTGACGACGGTTTGTACCTTACAAATAAACAAAAATACTATGAAAGCATTGTAAACCCTGAAAGCACAAATATTTTGCTGTTGGGAACAGATCCGACGGGATTTAATTTTGATACGATCACGGTACTGAATATTGATAAAATTTCAAAAAAAGTAAAGCTCATAAGCTTACCAAGGGATATATATATAGATTACAGCGACTATGTTATTGATGCTTTAAGAAAAGCTAAACCCTCCTATTTAAAAGAGAAGGGAATGAATCGTATCAATGCGGCTCCTTCAATCGGCCAGACCATTGATTACAAAAAGGGCGTAGGTCGATTTAATAAGCCTTATGCAGATTTTATTGCAGATATTATTTATGAGGTTTTCGATATATATATAAATGATTATGCATATGTAAAGGTAAAAGGATTCAGAAATATCGTTGATTATTTCGGTGGAGTAACAGTCTATGTCCCTGTTCATATGGAGTATGAAGATCCTTATCAGGATTTGAGCATATATATAGAAAAGGGAACTCAGCACCTTAACGGGCATCAGGCTGAAGGCTATGTCAGATTCAGGCAGGGTTTTGATGAGGATGGCAACTTTCAGAACTACGGGGATATATTCAGGAAGAATAACCAGAATAGATTTATTAAAGCTTTTATTTCTCAGCACGTGACATTAAAGAACCTGGGTAAGCTTCCCAAAATAGCAGAATTGATAAGCTCAAATATCAACACCAGTGTTAAAGGCTGGGATTCTATAGTAAACTACGGGGCTCTAGCCGAAGAAGCATTGAATAACAAATACCCAATCGAGAATTATGAGTTAAAGTTTACCGATAAGTTTATAGACGGTTCGTCCTATGTATTAATAAAGACCAAAGGATAACGTATTTAATATTATAGGTTATAGGATAGGCTATTGACTATTTTATTTCATCAGCTCCGGATTTTCGAATTTTAGTGTTGACAATACAATCTTAATTGATGTAATATAATAAAGCTGCGGTTGCGAGTGCTGAAAAGCGCATAAACAAACATTAACCACTAAATGGTAATTGACATCAGCCTCTAACTGTGGTATTATATAATTCCGTCGCCGATTTCTAATCAAGTAAAAAAAAGCTCGAAAAAAGTTAAAAAAGTGCTTGACAGAGGATAACGACGGTGGTAAGATATAAAAGCTGTCGCCGCTAACGGGAAAAGGCTTGAAAGCGGGACGGAGAGCCGTATGAGAGATACGGCGAGACGGACATTGAAAATTGAACAGTGTACGAAATATCATGCAAGA
>JBMNTI010000214.1:0-3291 GCA_050945655.1 Acetivibrionales bacterium
ATTTACAAACGGGGTATTGTTCTGTAATTATGAAACCAATATATTACCGTTTTTTTCTGTGGTAATATTAGTGTATAATCACAAGTAAGTATTTTATACAAAGGGAAGTGCTATGGGGAATTTCGATAAGAAACTTGCAAAATTCTGGGAGATTTTTTATTACAAAAATGGCTATACAAAAGTTCTTACAGGTCTTAAGAACACTATATACATAGCCACTGTCGGGCTGGCATTAGGAATAATCATCGGGACGATAATCGCAATTATAGAGGTTCTTCCTAAATACAAGCGTCTGCCAAGGATACTAAACAGTTTCTGTAGGTTTTATGTGGGGTTGTTCAGAGGAACACCGGTTGTCGTACAGCTTTTGGTTTTTTATTATGTTATTTTGACCATTATGGGAGTTAACGTTCCTGCTGTTAATGTATGTGTGTTGGTATTCGGATTAAACAGCGGAGCATACGTATCTGAGATAATGAGAAGCGGGATTTTGTCGGTGGATCCGGGTCAGATGGAAGCCGCCCGGGCTGTAGGTCTAAGCTATAGTGTTTCAATGATGAAGGTTGTTGTTCCCCAAGCGGTCAAGAATATACTGCCAACCCTTGGCAATGAATTTATCGCCCTTATTAAGGAAACCTCGGTAGTCAGCTTTGTGGGTGCGGCCGACTTATACGTGGCTTTTAATTACATTGGTACAAACAATTATGAATTTATGGTTCCATACCTGGCAATGGCGATTATTTATGTTGTTTTGGTTATGATAATAGCCTTGCTTATTAAAATTATGGAAAGGAGCCTTAGAAAAAGTGATAGACGTAATTGATTTAAAGAAGCATTATGGCAAGCTGGAAGCACTTAAAGGTATAACGAACACTATTCACGAAGGCGAGAAAGTTGCCATCATAGGCCCTTCCGGAAGCGGGAAAAGCACATTTTTACGTTGCCTGAATTGTCTGGAGGATCCCACAAGCGGTGCAATTATTTTCAATGGTGTTAATATTGCAGATATGAAGGTAAACATTAATATCCATCGCCGGCATATGGGAATGGTTTTTCAGCAGTTTAACCTGTTCAACAATAAAACCGTTATTGATAATATAATGTTAGCGCCTTTATATATAAAGATTCACGAATTACGCATAAAAAAAATAAAGAACTTCTTTATAAAGCTGCGAAATGTATTTACAAGAAACAAGAAAGCTTTGTATGAAATAAATACTACGGAAGCCGAGATTAAAGAAGAGGTAAAGGCAAATGCCCTGCGGCTTTTGAAGAGAATAGGTCTCGAAGATAAGGCGAATGTCTTTCCGTCCACACTTTCAGGCGGGCAGAAGCAACGAATAGCTATAATCCGTGCGTTAGCCATGAATCCAAAAGTAATGCTGTTTGACGAACCCACATCAGCTTTAGACCCTGAGATGGTAGGAGAAGTGCTGGATCTGATTAAGCAGTTGGCCGATGAGGGAATGACCATGGTTATTGTTACCCATGAAATGGGTTTCGCAAGAGAGGTGGCAACACGGGTTATATTCATGGATGAGGGTATGATTATTGAAGAGAATACGCCTGAAGAAATATTTACGAATCCTCAAAACCCGAGAACCAGGGAGTTCTTATCCAAAGTGCTATAGAACTTTTGGCTTGAATTATTGTATAATATTTTTAACAAACAAAGAATTGGAGTTGGAAAGATGTTTGATTATACTTGCTGATACGATAATGCATAATATTTTAAAAAGGCAAAGCTTTTTTCTTATGCGTAAAAAGATGCAAGGAAGTTATCAAATCTTTTCACTCAAAATATATCCTTTCCGTACTTAACCGGGCTGGTTTTTATGTGTTTAATGAGCTGTGGGATGAACTTTCTTGCGGCTCATGTTTTATTGTGGGGGAGGGTATAAACCATGTCACTTATAAATATATCAAATTTAACCTTTGCCTATGAGGGCACCTATGATAATGTTTTCGAAGATGTTTCATTTCAGATTGATACGGATTGGAAACTGGGTTTTACGGGAAGAAACGGCAGAGGAAAGACAACATTTTTGAAGCTGCTGCTTGGTATGTATGAATATAGCGGTTCGATATCCGCCAATGTTAATTTTGAATATTTTCCGTATATAATAAATAATAAAGATGCCAATACTTTAGAGGTCATTAACGAAGTCTATTCAAATTATCAGTATTGGGAGCTTATTAAAGAGCTTTCTGCGCTTGAAATTTCCGAGGATGTATTATACCGCAGCTTTAATACCTTGAGCAATGGTGAACAAACAAAGGTTTTGCTTGCCATCCTTTTCTTAAAAGAGAACAGCTTTTTGTTAATCGACGAGCCGACTAATCATCTTGACTTGAGAGCACGAGAAATAGTGAGCGGATATTTAAAAGGGAAAAGAGGTTTCATCCTTGTATCCCACGATAGGGTGTTTTTGGATAACTGTATCGATCATATTCTGTCAATAAACAAAACAAATATTGAAATCCAGAAAGGTAATTTTTCATCCTGGTGGGTAAATAAAAAGATGCAGGACGATTATGAGTTTGCAAGGAATGAAAAACTGAAAAGAGATATAGACAGGCTGGCTCAGGCCTCAAAACGCACGTCAGAGTGGTCAAACAGAGTTGAAAAAACAAAATACGGATCACAGAACTCTGGTATCAAACCGGATAAAGGATATATCGGGCACAAATCAGCCAAGATAATGAAAAGATCCAAAAGCATAGAGGCAAGACAGCAATCGGCCATAGAAGAGAAATCAAATCTTTTGAAAAATATTGAAAGTGAAGAACCCCTTAAAATCGTGCAGCGGGCGTTTCATTCAAAACGTTTAATTGAGTTTAAGGATGTTACTATATATTATGAGAATATTGCCGCTTGCAGCAATATTTACTTTACCATTGAACAAGGTGACAGAATTTCTTTGCAAGGGAAAAACGGTTCGGGCAAAACAAGTATTATTAAGCTAATCTGTGGCGAGAATTTGAAATATTCAGGCGATTTCTATAAAGCAAACCAATTATTAATCTCATATGTGCCGCAGGATACCGCATTTTTAAAGGGGAATTTAACCCGATTTGCTATGGAGAATGAACTGGATGAAAGTCTTTTTAAAGCAATTTTAAGGAAACTCGATTTTTCACGAGTGCAGTTTGAAAAGGATATGGCTGAATTCAGCGAGGGGCAGAAGAAAAAGGTTCTCATTGCCAAAAGCCTATGTCAAAAACCACATTTGCATATATGGGACGAACCACTTAACTTTATTGATATATTTTCCAGAATACAAATTGAAG
>JBMNTI010000215.1:0-3276 GCA_050945655.1 Acetivibrionales bacterium
TACGTTAGATGGTATAATAGTCATGAGACTTGAGCGCTCCTTTCTGGGAGGTAATGGTTGTTTGACGATTTCCATTATACCATAGGCGTTTCAGGTCTCATTTTTATTATTAAGTTAACAGAACAAAGATTTAATCCCGGAGGATTTTTATGAATAGGATCGAAGAGAAGTTCAACAAGTTTTCATATATGGTGATGAAGGAAGCTAACAAAAGAAAAAAGGAAATGATATCACAGGCTGAAAAAGACAGTGCTGAAATGCTTTCCGAAAAGGAGGCATTATGCTTAAAGAAAGCTTATGACCACATACATGAATCCCTGGTTAAGATTGAAAGGGAGCATAATGAGGAGGTTTCAAAGGCAATTCTGGACAGTAAGCAGACCCTTTTCAACCGCCGGGAGGAGATTATTCAGTCAGTGTTTTCTAACGTCAGGGGAAAGCTGGAGGAATATAAACGCAGCGAAGATTATATGAGCTTTATGAAAGAAATCATAATGGAAGGCTTAGAAAAAATAGGCCACGGAGAGATACAAATTTTTGCCGACCATGAAGATATCTCACTGATTGAAGAAATCAGGGTCGAATTGGGAGCCTCGTTTAATTTGTCGGAGAGCGAAGAACACCTGCTGGGAGGATGCCTGATGTGCAATAAGACGAGGGGCATCATGTATGATTGCTCCTTCATTGACCGCCTGGAAGCGGAGAAATCATCGTTTTTAGAGAACTATGGGCTTTTTATTGACTAAAACAAATCACTGGAAAAACTGAGGTTGGATAAATGGAAACTACATCACAAGGTATTATATACGGTATAAACGGTCCTGTTATCAAGGTGCGAGGGAATCATGCCTTCCAAATGCTTGAAATGGTGCTGGTTGGCCATGACAGGCTTATCGGTGAGGTTATCAGGGTCCTGGACTCGGAAACTATTGTTCAGGTATATGAGAACACTACCGGACTTAAGCCCGGCGAGCCTGTGGTTTCAACCGGGAAACCGCTGACTGTTAAGCTGGGTCCAGGTATTATCGGCAATATTTTTGACGGGATCGAAAGACCCCTGACCCGGATTGCCGAAAATACAGGCATCTTCATAAGCCGCGGAAGTATTATGGACAATCTTGACAGGGAAAAGCTATGGGACGTCAGAATACTTGTCAATCCAGGCGATTATGTAAAACATGGCGAGGTCATAGCCGAGGTAAAAGAGACCCAGTCTGTCAACCACAAAATTATGGTTCCGCCTGATATGGAAGGAGAGGTAATTGAAACTGCCGGTGACGGTTTATACAGTATTGACCAAACAATCGTCAGAGTTAAAGAAGGGAAGCGGATACATAACCTTACGCTTGTTCAGGACTGGCCTGTACGTGAACCAAGGCCGTATTTGCGCAGGCTTCCTCTGGATATACCACTTATTACAGGGCAAAGGGTCATTGATACATTGTTCCCTATTGCAAAGGGCGGGGCTGCGGCTATTCCCGGAGGATTTGGAACGGGAAAAACCCTTACACAGCACCAACTGGCTAAATGGGCAAATGCCGATATCATAGTCTATGTAGGCTGCGGCGAGAGGGGTAATGAAATTACCGAAGTTCTTGAGGATTTTCCCAAGCTTATTGATCCGAGAAGCGGCAGGCCATTGATGGAAAGAACGGTGCTTATAGGCAACACCTCCAATATGCCTGTTGCCGCAAGAGAAGCATCAATTTATACCGGCATCACTCTGGCTGAATATTACCGTGATATGGGTTATGATGTGGCGATTATGGCCGACTCCACCTCCCGTTGGGCCGAAGCCCTCAGAGAAATATCAGGCAGGCTTGAAGAAATGCCGGCAGAGGAAGGCTTCCCTGCATATCTGTCTTCAAGACTGTCGGAATTTTATGAAAGAGCGGGGCGCGTTGAGAATCTTAATAAAACTAATGGGTCTGTTTCAATAATAGGTGCGGTATCGCCTCAGGGCGGAGATTTCTCCGAGCCGGTAACTCAGAATACGAAGCGGTTTATCAGGTGTTTTTGGGCGCTTGATAAGTCTTTGGCTTATACACGGCATTATCCTGCTATTAATTGGATTAACAGCTACAGTGAGTACGGTGACGAGCTTTCCGAATGGTATAAAGAAAACGCTAATCCGGAATTCTTTAATAAGAAGACTAAAATCAGTCAAATCCTTCAAGAGGAAGGCAAGCTTTTGGATATAGTCAAGCTTATAGGCAGTGATATTCTTCCCGACGAGCAGAAACTGGTGCTTGAAACAGCAAAGGTTATCAGACAGGGGTTTTTGCAGCAAAATGCTTACAACCAGCAGGATGCCTATGTTCCTATCCAAAAGCAGTATCTTATGATGGATTCCATTCTGAAGCTTTATGAAAAATCTATGAAGCTTGTTTCCCTTGGGATACCAGTGTCTGTTATCCGCAAGTCAGGTGTATTTGATGAGCTTACACGGGTCAAATATAATGTACCCAACGAAGATCCGGGTGCTTTTAATGAGCTGAACAATAATCTGGAAGAAGCTCTTGATAAAATAGAAGAGGAATATAAGCAATAGGTGTTACAGACCTTAGGAGTTTTTATGTATTTTGAATATACTTAGCGCTGTTGAGTAAAGCCAACAGCAGCCGGACGACGGCAAACTGTGCAAAATTATCAATAGTATTAAACCTATGCAAGTTTAGCGGCTGTAGATTGCTGCGATTTAGCGCTCCATCTCCAACATCCTGTTTCCAGTAGCACTCGCTACGCAATCCTTGCTTCGCTTTAAATCGCAGCAACCACGCCGCTAATTTACGTTCGCATATCAAATATTATAACCTGTATATTAAAAGAGCTTTCGCACAGTCTGACGGGGCAAGTCCGAATAAGAGCCTCAGGAAGGTGAAGATAAATGAATGTTGAATACATGGGTCTAAAAGAAATTTCCGGGCCATTGGTGGTAATTGACGGCGTCAAGGACGCCACTTTTGAGGAAATGGTCGAGATTACTGTCGGAAAACACAAACGGTTGGGCCGGATAATAAAAATAGATGGTGAGTTGTGCGTAGTACAGGTATTTGAAGGTACCCGGGGTATTTCCCTTGAAAATACTCATTCCCGGCTTTTGGGCAAACCATTGAAAATGCCGCTTTCAAAAGAGCTTTTGGGAAGAGTCCTGGATGGGATCGGAAGACCTGTAGACGGGCTGGGTGAGATTTATCCTGAAAAAAGCCGGGACGTTAACGGAGAACCTATTAACCCTGTAATGAGAGAGTACCCCAGAAATTTTATCCAGACAGG
>JBMNTI010000216.1:0-3274 GCA_050945655.1 Acetivibrionales bacterium
TGGCATCTTAATATTATAAGCGAAATAATGGAATTGTTGGGTGATCAATTTGAAGATGATACACCTCTCGATGGACGTTATCTATTAGGCTTTTTCGCACAAAGACAGGCATTACGCCAAAAGAATAATAATCAGAAAGATGGAGGGAAAAGCAATGAGTCTAAAGAATAAGATTGATTTTGCATTAATATTTACAGTAACTAAAGCGAATCCTAACGGAGATCCGTTGAATGGAAACCGTCCGAGAACAGATTATGACGGTTATGGGGAAGTATCAGATGTATGTTTAAAGCGCAAGATAAGAAATCGTTTACAAGACTTGGGGGAAAGCATTTTTGTTCAATCTGATGACAACAGAGCAGAAGGAGATAATTTCAGGAGCTTAAAAGACCGATTTGAAAATAATAGCCAAATAAAAGCAGCAGGTAAAGAGCGTCAACTACAAACAAGTATTGCATGTAAAACATGGTATGATGTTCGCGCTTTCGGACAGGTTTTTGCATTTGGTAAGAGTAAGGGGAAAAATGATGAAGAAGACAGCGATTCTATATCTATTGGCATTCGTGGTCCTGTAACAATTCAGTGTGCAAGAAGTATAGAACCTGTTGTCATAAGTAGCATGCAGATTACTAAAAGCGTTAATTTAGAAACTGAGAATGATCCTGATAAGAAAGCTTCTGACACAATGGGTATGAAGCACCGTGTAGAATTTGGTGTCTATAAGACATTTGGTAGCATAAATTGTCAATTAGCCAAGAAAACAGGATTCAGTGAAGAAGATGCTGAAAAACTATTAATAGCCTTGAAGAGCCTTTTTGCAAATGATGTTTCGGCAGCTCGCCCTGACGGTAGTATGGAAGTGGTGAAAGTTATATGGTGGAAGCATAACTGCGAAAATGGACAGTATTCATCGGCAAAAGTCCATGGAACTGTTAAGGTGACATCTAACAACGGAAAGGTTTCTCCAATAATTGAAGTTGATAGTCTACCCGGATTACATACTGAAATATATGATGGTGTAAACATGTAATAAGATGTGACAGAAAGTGTGAAAACTAATCTAAAAGGTTGTTTATTATGATTTACGATGAACAAGATTTTCTGTCTCTTTCAGGCATCCAACACTTTGCATTCTGTCGGAGACAATGGGCTCTTATACATATAGAACAGCAATGGAGTGAGAATCTTCGTACTATTGAAGGCCAGATAGTACATGAGAAAGCTCACAGCGGTTATTCATCAGAAAAACGGAAAGATGTGATTATTTCACGAGGTATGCCGGTATTTTCAAGGAATCTTGGCATTAATGGTGTGTGCGATGTTGTTGAGTTTCATCGTTCGCTTGAAGGTGTAAAAATATTTGGAAGGGAAGGTCTTTATAGGCCTTCCCCTGTTGAATATAAGCGTGGGAAACCGAAGACAGGCGATTATGATGCGCTACAATTATGTGCTCAAACAATGTGTCTTGAGGAGATGCTATTATGTGAAATTTCAGTTGGTTATATGTATTATGCCGAAATAAACCGCAGACAGGAGATTTATTTATCTGACGCTTTGCGGGATAGAGTAAGAGAAATTACTCAAGAAATGCATATGCTTTATGAAAAAAGATATACCCCAAAAGTTAAGATTTCAAAAAGCTGTAAAGCATGTTCATTATCTAATATTTGTATACCAAAGCTTAATAAGAATCTATCAGTTTCTCAATATATTATTAACTTTATAGCGGAGGAAAGCTAATGAGGAAGTTATTGAACACACTTTATGTGACATCCTCAGATGCCTATTTATCTTTAGATGGAGAAAACATTGTTGTACAAAAAAATAATGATGAAATAGCACGAGTACCTCTACATAATTTAGAGAGCATAGTGACTTTTGGTTATACAGGAGCAAGTCCAGCCTTGATGGGAGCTTGTGCAAAAAAGAATATTGCCTTATCATTTATGACCCAGAGTGGAAAATTCTTAGCGAGAATCGTCGGTGAGATTCGAGGTAATGTTATTTTAAGAAAAGCTCAGTATCGAATTTCAGATGATGAAACCAGGAGTATGCAAATTGCAAAGAATTTCATTATTGGTAAGGTTTTTAATTCTCGATGGGTAATTGAAAGAGCAACAAGGGACTATTCGTTAAGGCTTGACGTCAACAAACTAAAAAAAGTATCACAGTTTATGGCAGAATCATTAAAGAGAATTACAACTTGCGAAAGCCTTGAGCAACTTCGGGGCTTGGAAGGTGAATCAGCTGGACAGTATTTCAGCATATTTGATGAACTAATCTTACAACATAAAGAAGACTTTTTCTTTAAAACTAGAAATAAACGACCACCATTAGACAATGTAAATGCTTTATTGTCTTTTACATATACATTATTGGCACATGATATAGCGAGTGCATTAGAAACAGTAGGATTTGATGCATACGTTGGATTCCTTCATCGGGATCGACCCGGCAGGATTTCACTTGCGCTTGATTTAATGGAAGAGCTAAGGCCAGTATATGCTGATAGGTTTGTTTTGTCAATCATAAATCGGCGAATCGTTAATGCTAATGGATTCACCAAGAAAGAAAATGGAGCAGTGGTAATGGATTATGATACCCGAAAAAGTCTATTATCTGCATGGCAAGAAAAAAAACAAGAAAAAATCACTCATCCATTTTTAGAGAAAAAGATTGAATGGGGGCTTGTTCCATATGCTCAAGCAATGTTGCTTGCAAGATATATCAGAGGAGATCTGGAAGCGTATCCACCGTTTTTATGGAAGTAGTAGGTGAAGAATGCTAGTATTAATTACATATGATGTTAATACGGAAACAGCAGCTGGCAGAAAACGATTGCGGCAGGTTGCAAAACAGTGTGTTAATTATGGACATAGAGTACAAAATTCTGTTTTTGAATGCATTATGGACTCTGCTAAATGCAGAGAACTTCAACACAAACTAGAACAAATTATTGATAAGGAGAAAGACAGCCTAAGGTTTTATTATTTAGGGAAAAATTATAAGAATAAAGTTGAACACATAGGAGCTAAGAAAAGCTTTGATGTAGAAGGTACGCTTATTGTTTAGTGCGAATGCTAAGCTAACATAGTATAGTAATAATATTCGCACCAAAATATAACATAAATATTTAGCTTTATAACATAAAATGCTACAAGAAGATTAATTAAATAACTTGCTTATTATGCAATACAACTAATGACAAGGTTTCTACGGTATAATTATTGTATATTTTTGCTGTCGCTCCCCTTGCGGGAGCGTGGATTGAAAG
>JBMNTI010000217.1:0-3266 GCA_050945655.1 Acetivibrionales bacterium
GCCCTTGAGGTTATGGAATGTCTTAATTCCAGCTATGATATGATTTTTCTGGATGCTGCAAAAGGGCAGTATAACGAGTATTTAAAACACGCATTGAGACTTTTAAGACCGGGTGGGTTATTAATATCCGATAATGTACTATATAAAGGACTTGTGGCACAGGAAAGAATAATGCACAAACACCGGACAATTGCCGTTAATCTTAATGAATATATTTTTCAAATTTGTAATAACGACAGGCTTGAGACCTCTATTATTCCGATTGGAGACGGAATGGCAATCAGCCTTATGAAAGACTAACTATTAAAAGTCAAGAACTAAAATGAATGTTTTTGAATGAATTGCAGAAATGCATTTCAGCCAAAATTGAACCTTGATAATTGCATGACAAATAAAGCACCCAAGGAGCTGCTTTCTTCCACAGACCGGTTTGTTGAATGTAACCTCGTGCTAAACAAAACGTCATGCGTTATCCAACTAATTACCAATTAAACAAACGGCTGTGGTTATTGCCTTTCAGAAAACGTCTAGCGTTAGGAGGTTGAGACTAATCCACAGCGTCTGTGAAAATTATAGCATTTAGTCCTTGGAGAGGGGCTATAAACACTACTACTTTATTATACGAGGTGGTTAAAATGGGTAAAGTCGAGCTTTTGGCTCCGGCCGGGAATATGGAAAAGTTGAAAATGGCAATAATATATGGAGCAGATGCGGTATATTTAGCAGGAGAAGAATTCGGGCTTCGCACTGCATCTGATAATTTCACCTTTGAGGAAATGAAAGAGGGAATTGATTTTGTTCATGAAAAAGGGAAAAAAGCGTACTTGACAATGAACATTATTCCTCATAACGACGATATTTCAAAAGTGCCGGAATTTGTTGAAAAGGCTGTTATAGCAGGTGTTGATGCTGTTATAGTATCAGATCCCGGTATTTTCAGTATTATTAGAAAAACTTGTCCAAATCTGAGTATCCATATCAGTACCCAAGCAAATATAACTAATGCGGAAAGCGTAAACTTCTGGCATTTGGCAGGTGCTTCAAGAATCATTCTGGCACGGGAGCTTTCCTTAAAAGAGATAAAAGAAATACGCGAAAATACTTCTAAGGAAATAGAACTTGAGGCATTTATTCATGGTGCCATGTGTATTTCATACTCGGGGAGATGCTTACTCAGCAACTATATGGCCGGAAGAGATTCAAACAAAGGTGATTGTGCCCAGCCCTGCCGCTGGAAGTATCACTTGATGGAAGAAAAACGGCCGGGGGAATATTTCCCCATTCAGGAGGATAACCGGGGCACCTTTATTTTTAATTCAAAGGATCTTTGCATGATTAAATATATACCCGAATTAGTTTCATGCGGCATTACCAGCATGAAAATTGAAGGCCGTGTAAAGAGCTCATTCTATGTGGCTACGGTGGTAAAAGCATACAGGGAAGCTATCGATGCATATTACAACAATCAGCCCTACGATGGAAAGTGGTTTGAAGAGATAAGCAAAGTAAGCAATAGGGATTTTACTACCGGATTCTTCTTTGATAAACCGGGGTATGATTCCCATAATTACAGGACGAGCTCGTATATCCGTAATTGCGATTTTGTTGGGCTTGTAAAAGGCTACGATAATTATAATAAAATGGTCGTAATTGAGCAGCGAAACAGATTTAAGGCAGGGGATACCATTGAGGTATTGCCGCCCAAGGGGCTTGTAAAGAGTTTTATTGTTAATAAAATGTATGACTCGGAGGGAAATACAATAAATGTTGCTCCCCATCCACAAATGGAAGTAAGATTGCCAATAGAGCCATTGCCCGAGAATTCAATTTTACGTGTGAATAAATGAGGCACACCAATAAACGTATTATTACGTTATATTAGAAAATTTTAATGTTATGCTCTGGTAAGCTGTGGTATTATAGTATTAAGAATGGGCTAGACTGTATATAACATACAGAGCTAAGCAAATAAATATCTTCATTAAGGAGGTCTTTGACCATGGCATTTTTTGATGACGTAAAGAAATTTGGCAGAAATATTACTGAAAAGAGTAAGGACGTAATTGAGATTACGAAGATTAACTCTCAGATTAACTCAGAGAAGGACAAAATTAAGGAGCTCTATGCAAAAATCGGTGAAGAAGTCTACAAAGCATATGCTGCAGGTCAAGGTTCGGCTTATGATGAATTATGCGCTGAGGTTAAACAAATTGAAGACAATATTAACCAACTAACAGCAAAAGTTCTTGAGCTTAAAAATGCGGCAAAATGCCCCAGCTGCGGTGCGGAAGTGGGTAAAGAAACAGCATTTTGTCCTAAATGCGGGACTAAGGTAAACTAATAAAAGCCATCATGTCCGGACTGTGTGAAAACTGTTGCTGCACAAATATTAATATCTGTAAAAAAGTAATTTAGTGGTGCGTCTGTCAGTTTTCACACGATGTGTCGCGAGCGGCCTATTGTAAGGCCGTTTTTTATGTTTTTTATTATTGGGGTAATGCTAATGAATAAAACCGATCTCAGAAAATATATATTTGAAAAGCGCAGATTATTGGATATAAATGAAGTAAACATTGCTTCGGAAGTTATTGTCGGATCGATAAAAGAACTAGCTGCAATAAAATTTGCAAAATTAGTTTTTTCATATATGCCTTATGGGAAAGAGGTTGATATAAAACCCTTAAATCAATGGGTTCTGGATCAGGGTAAAAAGCTATGTATTCCCAGAGTAATAAATAAAACTGAAATGGAACCAAGAATAGTAAGGAATATAAACCAAGGCCTTTTAAAAAACTCCTTTGGTATTCTGGAACCAGCTATAAGCCATGAGTTGGCCGATTATTATGAAATTGATTTAATTCTTGTTCCGGGGCTTGCTTTTGATAAATCAGGAAACCGCATAGGCCACGGGAACGGATATTATGACAGATTTCTATCCCGCTGTCCGAAAAGCACATTATTTATTGGTGTTGCATTCTCATTCCAAGTTTTTGATTCAATTCCTTTTGATAAACATGACGTAAAACTCCATAGTTTGATAACGGAAAAATATACTCTGGATTTTATACGGAACTGAGCATTTTTTTCTGCGCATTTTACCCAGAATCGAAGATTTCGTATGGGCACGGTACCATTGTTACCTTAGAGTAAAATTATCGTAGGCAATTTAATAAAAAGATAAGGGAAGAACCCAAAATAGGTCTTCCCATAATCACGATTTTCCTGTAGTTTGAGAATTGAGAGAAACCAAACGAAAGGAGATCGTG
>JBMNTI010000218.1:0-3151 GCA_050945655.1 Acetivibrionales bacterium
GGAGGCTCATTGTCAAGAGGATCGTGGAATAAATGCGGAAACTTGGCACGTTCTTCACTTTTCAAGGTCCATTTCAGTCCAAAATTGCTAAATGTCATTTTTTCATAAGTTACTTTACACTATCTCTTAATCGACAGACTGTGCAAAACTATAAATAGTGTTAAATCTATGCAAGTTTAGCGTCTGTAGCTAACATTTGTCATCCTGCGCGTCGTTCCCGCATGTCATCCTGAGCGTAGCGAAGGATCTTATTGTTTAACCCAAAGATCCTTCACTCCACTTCGTTCCGTTCAGGATGACAGGTATGACGATGCGTTGCATTCAGAATGACAGCGGGGTAATTCTTAGCTATAAATCGCAGCAAACTCGCCGCTTATTTACGGTTGCATAATCAAATGTTATAACCTGTATGTTAAAACAGTTTTCGCACAGTCTGCCGAAAAAAAATATCTACATTTCAAAAGATATAACATTTTATCTGAGAACCATTATAAATTGTCTTATATATAAAATCTGTAGCCACGGCTACCAAATTAAGAATAATGGGACGACTGCCGGACATTCTTTTCCTTGTTAAAATATTAAAAAAATATTATGATTATGTTAATGATACTTTCGGGGAAATGCATGCAGGGTGAAAAAACGGGGGGATATAATGATTAAGTATCGTGAGGGTTACGAAATTGACTACATACGCCTGATGGAATTGTTTTCCGAATCCGGTCGGGACAACGAGTCAACGGAGTATAACAGGCTTGTTAAAATGGTTGAAAACTCGAATCTTGTTGTTACCGTCTGGGACTTTGACTATATGGTTGGATTTGCTCAGTTGACCCTTGATGAATCTTTAAACAGACAAATAGAGAATCTGATGGTTGATTTAGAGTATCAGAATGAGGGGATAGAAGAAGAACTTAGAAGAAGAATTCTTTACATATGATATGCATAAAATTCCTGTTGAGAATATATAAAATTTAATGACCGGATTAGCAGGCTTTGATATTCAGACATAAAGAGTACAGAAAAATTATTATTGTGAGGATGTATAAATGTTATTTCCGTTATCTCTGATGTCAGTATCGGTTTCATTGGCCATAATACTTTTTTGTTGCTTTTTCATGGCAAAATATCGCCAGATATTTGATAAAATCAAATTTCCCATAGCAATATTTACGGTATTAGCCGGTCTTACACTCTATACGATCGGCTATATGCCGGCCGATGCCGAATCAACCGGACCGGTTCAATTTTTTTCTGCCGCATTCCAGGCATTATTCAGCACCTGTCGGGTCTTTATTATGGAAAGTGATATTTCAGAAGTGAACGAAGCGGCAGCTAATAATATTTTTTATGTCTATTCATTAAGATTAGTTCATACACTGGGAGCATTGCTTACAATAATGACCATCCTATCCACCGTTGGGATTAAGTTTATATCCCGCTTAAAACTCACATTGGGCAATGGAGGGCAGATCTATATTTTTCTGGGATTTAATGAAGCATCATTAAACATGATAAAGAGCCTCAGAGCCGGGGATAAGTCCCGGTATTATATTGTGGTTGAAAGCCTGCAGGATGGGGAAGAGGATGGGGACCTTCTTATTAAACTACGGGAGGACCGCTTTATTCTGATAGATGCTGTCTGGCAGGACCTGACATCATTAAAAAAGCTGCACATTCCAAAGAGACTTATCAGCAAAGAGGTGCATATATTTGCTCTTTCAAGCGATGAAAACAAAAATGTAAAGGTTATTCTTACGCTTTTAAGACAAGTGCAGAATGATGGAATGGATGAAAACAAAATAAAATTCTATGTAAACACTACCGATGAGAGTGCAGAAAAATATTTTGACATCGTAAACAAGGAAAAAAATACGGATTTTGAGGTTAAGACTTTTAATATACCGGATCTAGCGGCAAGACAGCTATTTGAAACCTACCCCATACATGACTATTTGCCTTTGAATATAGCGACGGCTACGGCGCTATCAGGGTTTACAATATTTATTGCGGGACTTGGTTCCACAGGTGTGGAAGTTTTACGGAAAAGCATATATTTAGGTCAATTCGTCGGAGGAGACTATAGGTCGGTCATAACCGACGTGGAAATGGCAAAAAAAAGAGGCCAACTTTTTAATAAATTTCCGGGACTCAAGAATAACTATTATATTGAAACCAACGAGGCAGAACCGGGTTCGGAGAAATTCTATGATGTTCTTGAACACAATATCGGCACTATTAATTATATAGTGATAGCGTTGGAGAACGACAAACTCAACATAGAGACAGCCATAGAGATACAAAGACTGGTAAACAGAAGTCCGAACCATAAAAATCCTATTATTGCCGTACATATTACCAATAGCGAGGATTTCGAACATCTGGCTAAGTCGATGCAGCTGCCCAACATAAGATTTTTCGGAAGGCGCTCGGATATATTCACGGAAAATATCATTATTAATGAGGCCATGGATAGTATGGCAAGAAAAATGAACTCCTTATTCAACAGTATATATGATATAGAACCTGCAGATAATTGGAGGGATCTTGACACGTTTACAAAGGACTCAAACCGTTCTGCAGCCTCTAATATAGCCACGAAACTGAAGCTTTTAAGCCTTGAAATGAGAAAAAAATCAGAACAGAGTGCCAAAACAGCTGTAAACCTCAATGACTATTTAACAGGAGAGAGGCTGGAGAACCTGTCCAAACAGGAGCATCTACGCTGGAATGCATTTCATTTCGCATCAGGCTGGGTAACTTGGCCTTTAAATCAAACAGATGGAGCTAAAAAGGCTAAGGATATAATAAACAGACGCCATGCTTGTCTGGTTTCCTGGGACAAATTAGATGAGGTTACATTGAGATTTAATCAGAATCCTTCTTATAAGCAGTTAGATAGGGAACAGGTGAAGAATATTCCCAGGATACTTGAACATGCGGGTTATGAAGTATTTGAGAAAAATTAGCTGCATGACCTATACACATAAAAGACCTTATGTTATATTATTATTGTTAAATTAATTTAGCCGATTGCGAAATGTGACTTTTTAACGATAACATAAATTGGTAATATAATTCCAGCTTGTTCACTAGCTATATAACGAGCGGTAAAATTAAAAAACATAAAGAAACGGGCATGAAAACAAGA
>JBMNTI010000219.1:0-3125 GCA_050945655.1 Acetivibrionales bacterium
AGAGCTTGTATCTAGCAAGGCCGAGAGTTTTTATTCCGGTATTTCCGGGTACAAACTGCGAATATGATATTAAGAGAAAACTTGACCTGGCCGGTGCCATAACTGATGTTATGGTGTTGAAAAATCTTACGGCACATGAAATAGAGGATTCTATTGCAGAAATGAAAAGGTGTATAGATGAAAGCAATATGATTGTCATTCCCGGCGGCTTCAGCGCGGGAGATGAGCCCGAAGGCTCCGGAAAATTTATTGCCACCGTATTTAGAAATCCTTATCTTACCGAGGCAATAATGAACCTTCTGAATAAGAGAGACGGCCTTATACTGGGTATCTGCAATGGATTCCAAGCTCTTATCAAATTAGGCCTTCTTCCTTACGGCGAGATAAGGCCTCTTGATGAGTCATGCCCCACTTTGACCTTCAATACGATCGGGAGGCACGTTTCTTTGTTAGTCAACACAAGGGTGGCATCCAACCTGTCGCCTTGGTTATCCAGGGTACAGGTAGGGGATGTTTATACCGTTGCCGTATCTCATGGCGAAGGAAGATTCGCAGCAAATCCTTCTGTTTTGGAGGAACTTGAGAAAAACGGGCAGATTGCCACCCAGTATGTGGATCTTGACGGCAATCCAACCATGGATATAAGGTACAATCCCAATGGTTCGGTATTAGCTATTGAGGGCATTACCAGCAAAGATGGCAGAATTTTCGGGAAGATGGCTCATGATGAACGTTATACTTCCGGCACATTTAAGAATATTCCGGGAAAAAAGGATCAAAAAATATTTGAGTCAGGCGTTGAATATTTCCTGTAGGAATAAAATATGAAAAAAGCATCTTTACGAAACCGGAAAAAGATATGTGTTCTATAAACAAGACTCTTCGGCATATAGTGAGGGTGAAGAGCCGGAATGGAAGAGGGCTTTTCACTTTTTTATCCACGTTATTCACTGTAGTATTTTTTTTGGTTGTTTTATCATCATGCGGGAGAATAAATATGGAAGATTCGCGTTATAAAGAAGTCTATAACCCTGCCGAAGAGACTGAATCTGATACATCCGAATCTGATCCGGGTCATGAGACTGTTATTCCTGATGAACCTTCAGGTAATACGGAAGACAAAGAAGAACCGGTCGGGCATTTGTTTACACCCGAAGCAACTGAAGAGGAGCCGCGTGCCTCTACAGATGTAACACCGGATACGCCACCAGACACAACATACGATGCAATGTCTGACACGCCACCGGATATACCGGGTACTTCACCCGATGCAACCCCCCAATTGCCATCGTACCCATCACCCGATCCATTGCCCGAAACTGAGCCGGATTCACCAACCGAGCCGGGAAAAGACCCTGAGCCGGGTGAGACCATGATACCACCGTCCTCTGCTCCAACCCCAACACCTGCTCCAACTCCGGCCTTGCCATCAGATCCTCCGCCCTCTGATGCAGAGACTGGTAGCATTGTAAATCCGTATGTACCATACACATACGAGCAGATGATAGATGAAAGCATGAAGCTGGCCGAACGGTATCCGGAAGTAATTACCCTGGGAAGCATAGGAAATTCGGTGGAAGGACGGGAGCTATTGCTAATAAAGCTTGGAAAAGGCGAGAAGAAGATAATTCTATGCGGGTCCCACCATGCAAGAGAATATATTTCAAGTTCATATCTGATGAAAATGGTCGAGGAATATTCCAGGGCATATACTAATTCAGGAGATTTTGGGGAGTATAATGTCAGGGAAATACTGGACAGAATAAGCATGTACATTGTCCCCATGGTCAACCCCGACGGGGTGAACCTAGTTAATAAAGGCCCTGGCACAGTAAACAATCAGGACGCCGTAGAGACTATGGTGATGTTAAGACCAAGTTACAGGGAATGGAAGGCAAATATTAACGGAGTGGATTTGAATCGTCAATACCCTGCTAATTGGGAAGAAAAATATGATGAAGTAAGGAAACCTGCATCAGAAAGCTTTAAGGGAACCGCTGCCGCTACCGAGCCCGAGGTTCGGGCTATGATGAAGTTAACGGCCGAAAATGAGTTTATTTTGGCAGCGTCCTTCCATACCAAAGGTAATGTGATTTATTGGGCTGACCGGGGTACAGTAAACCTGATTCCCGGCGTAAGAGATATGGCAAAACGTCTGGCATTGCTTACACAATACCAAAGAATGCCGGTTTCCGAGGATCCTTCTATATATGGAGCCGGTTATGAAAACTGGTTTAGAGCGGAATTCCTGCGCCCTGCGTTTTGCATAGAATTAACTCCTTACAACAATACCGATATACCCCATGATGATGGGAAATTTGATAGTCTGGTTTGGAAGAATGCCAGGTACATAGGACTGTTTATGGCTGATGAGGTACTTTACTGGCAATAATTCGTGCTATGGACAATATTTTTTTAATTCTTTATAATTAATCTGTTGTTTTATGCCGGATATTGAATTCCTACGGATTATCATTTCAGGCATTATAAAGATTAGAAAATAAGAGACTACTGAAAAGTCGCTCCCTTCTCGTCATTCTGAGCGCAGCGAAGAATCTGACATGCAGGAATAACCATCGATTTTTCATAAAACGATGTGTGTTCTACGTACCTGCATATCAATTTTCCATTTCACTTCGCTTAATTAAATTATTTAGTTTATCAGTGGTTTCAAAAATAAGTGTTTATTTTAACTACCGTTCTCCCAGGATGGCATATGAGCAGGATGAGCAAATGCTCAAAAAACGAGGTGTTTTTGAATGTACCAAACATATAGAAAAAAGAAACGCAGGTTTAATCCCCGCAAATTTATTATTTTTTTGATTCTTGTCAGTACTTTAATTACTGTAATAATTTTTACTGTAAAGGGCAAAGGTTTACTTTCACAGGGAAATCTTAACACACAGGTAAAATCTGATCCCACAGAAAACGGCGGCATATCTTCTGCAACAACGTCTGAGCCCACCGCTGAATTCACTCCTGAGCCTACTCCCTGGCTTACTCCGGAGCCAATACCGGAAGAGAGTACCGATCGCGCGGTTCTGGACGTGTCCTGGGAGGATCCTGCCGTTTTTACAGGTCCTTATGCTTTCGAAGACTATAAAAAGACTTTTATAAAAAAAGAC
>JBMNTI010000220.1:0-3105 GCA_050945655.1 Acetivibrionales bacterium
CAGTTGGAAATCTTTTGTGTGCGGTACTTTATTTTTCGGGCTACAAATGACACATTCAAACGGCACATTACTGTAGAACCCTGATTAATAGAGGCCAGGGTTTTAGAGTGGAGCATAATTGGAAATCACAATATTATAGTCCCCTTATTCAGGAGAGTGTGTATGAGGAAGCTTTTTGCCATATTAGTTATTCCAACTATTATGATACCAACTTTGATGGTATTCTGTTATGCTGCCGATAAGGGCATAAGTTGGACCGAGGACGAGCTTGCCTTTATGGATGCACATCCTGTAATTCGGCTTGGAGTAGACCCCGGATTCGTACCCTTTGAATTTATCGATGTTGACGGTGAATATAAGGGGATTGCTGCGGACTATCTCAGTTTAATCAGAAAGAGAACCGGGCTTGAATTTGAAATAGTCAAAGGCCTCACCTGGCCTGAAGCTTATGAAATGGCTGTGGCAGGAAATATAGATGCGATGCCGGCCATTGGTGTTACAGAAGAGAGATCAAAACATTTTCTCTTTTCCAAACCGTATTACTACTTTAAAAGAGCCATTGTTACAAGAAATACTGAAACAAGTATATCCGGAATAAATGATTTAAATGGCATAACCGTAGCTGTACAGCGGAACAGCTCTCATCACAGCTACTTGTTGTCGTATCCACAGATAAATCTTAGTCTTTATGATTCTGTCGAGGCTGCTCTTACCGCGGTGGCAACCGGCATGGAAAAGGCTTTTGTAGGGAATCTTGCCACTACGGATTATTTGATACGATCAAACGCCTTGACAAATCTCAGGTTTGTATCCTTTGAAGCAGAAAAAGAGCAAGCCTTATGTTTTGCTGTCCGCAAAGACTGGCCTGAGCTGGTTAGCATTTTCAATAAAGCGATGGCTACGGTTACAGAGAATGAGAAGATTATTATCAATAAAAAGTGGATAGAATTGGAGCAAAAAATAGATTATAGCCCTATAATACGAATCGTATTGATTCTGGGTGCCCTGGCTGCCGTGATTTTATCTGTTTCTTTCTACTGGATTGCCCAGTTAAGAAAAGAAGTAGAAAAAAGAAAACTGATCCAGGCAGATTTAGAAAAGGCAATACAAATGGCAGATGAAGCAAATGAATACAAGTCGGATTTTATGGCAAGAATGTCTCACGAAATAAGGACACCTTTGAACGCAATTACAGGAATGACATATCTACTAAAAAAAACAAGTCTCACTCCGACTCAGAACATGTATGCCGGCAGAATCACACAGGCATCTTCAACTATGTTGAACATCATAAATGATATATTGGATTTATCTAAGATTGAAGCAGGAAAAGCAGATTTGGAAACTGCTTCATTTAGTATTAATCAGGCTATTCAGAATGTTGTCGATATTGTTTCCTATAATATTGAAGAAAAGCAAATCAGGTTTAAGCTGTCGAAGGATCCTCTTATCCCTGATTGGCTTATTGGTGATTCCAAGCGAATCGAACAGGTTTTGCTGAATATTCTGAATAATGCCGTCAAGTTTACCGACGAAGGTGAAGTCTCGCTGGATGTCAGGTTGAAAGCAAAGGAAAATGATATACATCATATTTCCTTTACCATTAAGGATACCGGGATAGGCATGACAGAAGAACAGGTGGACAGACTCTTTGTGCCCTTTGTACAGGGAGATAGCAGCATAAACCGCCGCTTTGGCGGTTCGGGCTTGGGAATGGCCATTGTAAAGAATCTGATTGATTTGATGGGAGGCGAAATACAAGTTTTTAGCACCGTAGGAAAAGGCTCGACTTTTATCGTGCATTTATCATTAAGCGCAGATAAAGAAAAGAAAGATATGGGTGCGGGAGATGCGTATGCCAATAACATCAACAAAGAAGCCGATCCGGTAACCATAAAAAAATCACATAGTGTTTTAGTGGTGGAGGATAATAATGCAAATCTTTTAATTGCAAAATCGCTATTGCAGCAAATCGGCATCGAACCTATCGCGGCTTCCGACGGCAAAGAAGCTGTAGAGTTATATTGCCGATATAAAGATAGGATAGCTTTGATTCTGATGGATCTGCATATGCCTGTTATGAATGGTTATGAAGCGGCAAAGGAAATAAGAAAGATTTCTGCAGATGTACCAATAATAGCGATGACAGCGGACGTTGTTTCAGGGGTTAAGGAAAAATGTGAGCAAAGCGGAATTTACCATTGTATCAGCAAGCCTTTTGATCCTGATCAATTTATTTATACCGTCGTAGGCATAATTTCTGAAAGCGAGGATAAAGATACTGGGGAAGCGGAGATACTTGATAAAACTACAGGTTTAAAAAACATGGGAGGAAATATTGAAGTTTACCATCAGGTAATAAACGAGTATTACAAAGAAAATAAAGAGACCTTGAGCAACCTTTCTCAGGCAATAACCGAAAAACGATACGCCGATGCTGCGCAGATGATCCATAAAATAAAAAGCAGTTCGGGAAGTATAGGCGCCAAATCATTATACGAACTTTCAATAAAGCTTCAGAGAGCTTTATGCGATAAAAAAGAGGATGAAATACCGCAGCTTTTAAGGGAATATTCCAGGAAACTGAGTAAACTGCTTGAAGAGATAAAAAATATAACTTAGAGGAGGATAGCTATGCATGAAAAAATACTGGTAGTAGACGATTCTGCTACAGACCGCATGATTATAAAAAATATGCTCGTAGGATACGAAGTCCTGCTTGCGTGTGGCGGTTTGGAGGCTTTGCGTGTAATTGAAGCAAATGAAGATATCAAGCTTGTAATCCTTGATTTGAATATGCCTGATATGGACGGCTTCCAGGTTTTAAATACATTTAAATCCGATGAGCGGTATAAAAAGCTTCGCACAATAATATTAACCAACTATGACGAGCCTGAGAATGAAATAAAAGGGCTTCATTTAGGTGCGGTAGACTATATTAGAAAACCTATCCAGATGGAATCTTTAAGAATTAGAATCGATATTCATTTAGGTTTGCTTCGTGTTCAGGACGAAGTAGAGAAGAAAATGCACGAACAGGGATTAACGCTTGATATGATTTTTAACCAGGCACCGATTGGTATAGCGGTATCCTATAGCAAAGAT
>JBMNTI010000221.1:0-3102 GCA_050945655.1 Acetivibrionales bacterium
CTTCCGACAGTGTAGTACTGGCACAACAAATTAAAAACTATGGACTAGGATCATATTTTGTTAATATACTCGGGCAGGATAATAACCGGGCCGACAGCAAGACCTATCTTGCAGAAAAGCTGGTCGGTTTGGTGAGTTGTGAACCTTATGAGATGCTATTTATAGGCGATACCATTCATGATTTTGAGGTTGCGCAAGAAGTGGGGATGCGATGCTGCCTAGTTTCAAATGGACACTGCAGTGAGGAAAGACTTAAGGCTACCGGAGCTCCTGTTTATAAAAACCTTACAGAGTTATACGAGAACTATGAGGGTTGGTAAAAATCATCATATCAGGAGGAAAAGATGAAATACATTGATTTAAGAAGTGACACAGTAACCTGGCCTACTGAAGAAATGCGAAAAGCAATGCTAAATGCCGAAGTAGGCGATGATGTATATGGAGATGACCCTACCACAAATCGTCTCGAGAAGATGGCGGCTCAGATTTTAAATAAAGAAGCTGCATTATTTGTGCCTACAGGTACAATGGGGAACCAACTGGCGATTTTTACACATATTAACCGCGGCGACGAGGTCATAATACCGGAAGACAACCATATAGTTGTGCATGAAGCAGGTGCATTAGCCATAATTTCCGGTGGAAATCTAAGATGTCTTCCTTCTAAAAAAGGTATGGTTGATTTGGATAAGATCAGAAGGACAATTCGGTTTGCCGAAGATATTCATGAACCTAAAACCGGAGTTATTTGCACCGAGAATGCCCATTCAAGCGGAATTGTTCATCCCCTTTCCTATATGAAAGAACTTTATGGTATAGCAAAAGAGAATAACATACCTGTCCATTTGGACGGGGCTAGGATATTCAATGCAGCTTCCTATCTTAAGGTAGATGTAAGTGAAATTGCCAAGTATGCCGACTCCATAATGTTTTGTTTGTCAAAAGGCTTATGTGCCCCTATTGGGTCAATTCTGGCCGGTACGAAAATATTTATAGATGCAGCCAGAAGAAAGCGTAAAGTTTTGGGTGGAGGCATGAGACAGGTGGGTGTTGTTGCACAAGCAGGAATTATTGCTCTTGAGAAAATGACAAAAAGAGTAAGTGAGGATAGAGAACATGCCGTTTATCTGGCAGAAATGCTTAAGACAATTCCTAGTGTAGAGGTTCATCCCGAGGATGTTCATATTAATATGGTTTTTCTGAAAATAAACAAAACCATAGATCCAGCTAATCTTATAGAGTCCCTCAAAAAAGAAGGTATACTCATCAATCCCCCTGAGGATGGCAACTTGCGTCTGGTTACTCATTATTATATAGGCAGGAAAGAGGTAGAAAAAGTTGCCGAAAAACTAAATGCAATTCTATTAGAGTGATGGTTAATAGGGGAGTTAAAAATACGTCAGGTGCAAAAACTGTTTTGATACACAGTTTTAATATAAGATAATGCAAAAGTTGGTAAGCGGGGTAGCTGCTACGATTTAAAGCGTAGCACGGATTGCGTAGCGAGCGCGACTAGAAACCGGATGTTGGAACGGAGCGCTAAATCGCTGTAGCTACCTCGCCCTATTTATATAGAATCAATATTCAGATATTTTTTGCATAATCTGCATCAAAAAATATTCCTATATTTGCCGAACATATTTTCTTTTAATTATATTCATGATATACTTAAAAAAGAACATATGTTTGGAGGAGCTTATGCATCTGCTTGAAAAGCTTCAAATTCTCGCGGATTCAGCAAAATATGATGTTTCATGTTCATCCAGCGGTAGTAACCGCAGCAATAAAAAGGGTCAGGTGGGGAACGCCGCAGTAGCGGGAATATGCCATAGCTGGGCAGATGACGGGCGTTGCATTTCTCTGCTTAAGGTGCTTTTTACCAATTACTGCATTTATGACTGCAAGTATTGTGTTAATCGCATATCAAACGACATCAGAAGGGCCAGCTTTACACCTGATGAGCTTTGTGAACTGACCATCGAGTTCTACAGACGAAATTATATTGAAGGCCTTTTCGTTAGTTCGGCAGTAATAAAAAGCCCTGATTATACCATGGAATTGATTATTTCTACTTTAAGAAAACTGAGATATGAGCATAAATTCAATGGTTATATCCATGTTAAGTCCATTCCCGGAGCTGATTTGAACCTTATTCATCAAGCCGGGCTTTTGGCAGACAGAATGAGTATCAATATTGAGCTTCCCTCTGTACAAAGCCTTAAACTTCTGGCACCGCAAAAGGACCACCAAACCATAATTAAGCCCATGTCCTTTGTTAGTGAGCAGATTCAAGGAGCGAATGAGCTTACAATATACCGAAAAAAGCAGATGTTCGTGCCTGCCGGGCAGACCACACAGCTTATTGTAGGTGCCAGCCAGGACAGCGACTTAACAATAATTAGGTTAACTCAAGAGTTATATAACCGTTATAAGCTTAAGAGAGTATATTATTCGGCATATGTACCTGTTAATGCTGACACCAATCTTCCTGCCCTTAATACCAGCCCGCCGCTATTAAGAGAGCATAGGATCTATCAGGCTGACTGGTTGTTAAGATTCTACGGTTTTAATGCCGGAGAGCTGCTTGATGAAAAGCATCCCAGCTTTGATACTAAAGTTGACCCAAAGTGTGATTGGGCACTTAGAAACCTTGATAAATTCCCGGTTGAAATTAATCGTGCTCCTGTTGAAACTCTTCTCAGAGTACCGGGAATAGGTTACAAAATGGCCCAACGTATTGTAAGAGCAAGAAGGATTGCACCTCTTTCTTTTGAAGATTTGAAAAGGATGCGTGTTGTGCTTAAGCGGGCTCAATACTTTATTACTTGTAAAGGGGTATATTACGGCGATGTGGATATTGACTCAGAAAATTTATATTCCATATTGACGGAAAAAACAGATTCTAAGACTATATACGGGCAGATATCTATGTTCGGTTAGGTGGTTATTAATGATATATGTTACCGATGGTTCCTTTGAGGGGATTCTTACGGCAGTTTTTGAAACTTACGAGAAAAAGGAGATTCCCGAAAGCATTGTTTCACAGGATTTTTATCAAATGTCTCTCGATACTGATATTCGAGAGATTGTTACTAATGAAGA
>JBMNTI010000222.1:0-3101 GCA_050945655.1 Acetivibrionales bacterium
CCAGATGACCGGTGAAATAGAATATTTTTGTATGACATGATATAATCAAAACATGGAGTAATCCACGATTTTTTCTACTATACACTAACCGAATATGTCGGGCAAATTTCTATCAAATGCAATTGTTATACTATTATTACCTCTTTAGTAAATTTATCATCTGCTGAGAAAGGGGAAGTGAAATGAAAGGAATAATTTTAGCCGGGGGAAAAGGAACACGTTTATACCCTAATACAAAGGTTATTTCAAAGCAATTGCTACCAATCTATGACAAACCTCTGATTTACTATCCGTTAGCAGTGCTACTACTTGCTGGGATTAGGGAAATTTTGATTATATCAACACCAGAGGATACACCAAGCTATGAACGCCTTTTTGGAGACGGCTCACAAATTGGAATTAATATAGAATATAAAGTTCAAGAGACTCCTCGTGGATTGGCAGATGCATTTATTCTAGGTGAAGAGTTTATTGGTAATGACAGTGTTTGCTTAGTGCTTGGAGATAATGTCTTTTACGGACAATACTTTTCTCAGATACTTCAAGAATCTCAAGAATCTTTGGTAGATGGAGGAGCGGTTATTTTTGGTTATCCAGTTGCAAATCCCCGCGAATTTGGAGTAGTCGAGTTCGACGAGAATAACCGTGTGCTTTCGATTGAGGAAAAACCTGCGCACCCTAAGTCAAATTATGCGGTGCCCGGTCTTTATTTTTATGACAATAATGTTGTAAAAATAGCGAAAGCAATAAAACCCTCTGCACGCGGGGAAATTGAGATTACTGCTGTAAATAATGCGTATTTAGAAATGAAAAAGTTAAAAGTATCCCTTATGGGTCGAGGCATGGCATGGTTAGATACCGGGTCGCCTAAAGGGATGTTAAAGGCGGCACAATTTGTTCAGACAATTCAGGATATGCAGGGATTTTACATATCTTGTATTGAGGAGATTGCCTGGTGACGTGAATTTATTTCTACTGAACAATTGAGATGCTTAGGAGAAGAATTAAGAATGACCGATTATGGACAGTATTTGTTGAGACTAGTGGAGGGAGTAGAATGAAAAAAATTCTAGTTACAGGCGGAGCCGGGTTTATAGGATCAAATTTTGTTAAGTATATATTAAAAACCAACACTGAATACTCTGTGATTAATTTAGATTTATTAACATATGCAGGTAACTTAGAGAATTTGGTTGATATAGCAGAAGACCCTAGATATGAATTTGTTAAAGGAGATATTCGAGATTCCGACCTGATAAACGAGCTGTTTACTAAATATCAGTTTGATACTGTAGTAAATTTTGCGGCCGAGTCTCATGTGGATCGTAGCATCACGGAACCGGAAATATTTTTAACCACCAATATTATCGGAACTCAAACACTGTTGGATGCTTCAAAGAAACATTGGAAGCTAAACCCGGATGATAAATATTGCAGGAAATACAAGCAAGGTGTTAAGTTCTTGCAGGTATCAACGGATGAAGTCTACGGTGCATTAGGGTCAACTGGTATGTTTACTGAAACAACCCCATTGTCTCCAAACAGCCCTTATTCCGCTTCAAAAGCTAGTGCAGATATGATTGTACATGCTTATCATAAGACTTTTGGGTTACCCGTAAACATCACCCGCTGTTCAAACAACTATGGACCGTATCAATTCCCTGAAAAGTTAATACCATTGATGATTAATAACTGTAAACATGAAAAAAGTTTACCGGTTTATGGGGATGGTATGCAAATAAGGGATTGGCTGCATGTAAGTGACCATTGCGATGCTATTTATACTGTGCTATTAAAAGGTAAAGACGGGGAGGTTTACAATATTGGCGGTAATAATGAAAAAGCCAATATTGATATTGTAAAATTGATAATAAAGACAATGGGCAAGGATGAGAGCTTGATTGTCCATGTACAGGATCGCCCAGGCCATGACCGCCGATATGCGATTGATAATACTAAAATCACCAATGAACTTGGGTGGAGCCCTAAATATAGCTTTGAGAAAGGGATTTCTGAAACTATTGATTGGTACTTAAGAAACAACGAATGGGTGGAAAAAGTTACAAGCGGCAGCTATCAGGAGTATTATGATAAAATGTATGCCTAATGAATAATGGTAAGAAAAGTGCTTTAGGCATAAAATTCGAGATTGTTTATTAATTGAAAATAAAAAAGAAATCAGTACAAGAAAATGTGCAAAAATTTGTTCAATTACGGAGAGACAAATGAGTAATTACTTGATCTTAGGCGGAAGCGGTTTTATTGGTTTAAAGATAGTTGAAAAGTTATGTAAAAACAACAATGTCATAGTTGGAGACATAATTGAATCTCCGAAGATTTCTCAATTACAGAACGTATCGTTTGTATATATTGATTTTGTAAATACAACTGACTTTGCGCCGTATCTTCAAAAAATAGATACGGTTATACATCTGGTAAGTACGGTATTACCATCAGAGGGTACAGAAAATTTAAATTGTGAAATCAGAGAAAACGTCTTCTCAACAATTAATTTATTAGACAGCATGGTGAATGCCGGGGTGAAAAAATTAATATTCATTTATATTACAAATTCCATAATATAGATTATAGAGTGATACGTCTTTCTAACCCATATGGATCACTGGGAAAAATTAATAAGAAACAAGGCATTATTCCGGTTATTATTGATAATATTATAAGTAAAAATACAATACATATTTGGGGTGATGGCGAAAATATTCGGGATTATATACATATAGATGATGCAATAGATGCTTTTTTTGCAGTTGATAGTTATGATGGAGAATATAAAATTTTTAATGTGGGTACGGGTAAAGGATATACATTAAATCAAATTATTAGCATAATAATTAAAGAATTAAACTGTGAGATGCCCACAATAAAATTCGAAGAGGCAAGGAAATGTGATGTTAGAAAAAACATATTGGATATTAGCTTATTGAATAAGTGTACAGGTTGGAGACCACAAATTGGTCTATAATCTCTGAATACTTATCCCTGTTTTTATTCATTATTTCCCATAAGCGCTTATGTGGACTTCTTCCATGGCCATATCTGGGGACTGAGTTTATTGGGTATTCAAGATTGATTTGCATATT
>JBMNTI010000223.1:0-3058 GCA_050945655.1 Acetivibrionales bacterium
TTCGGCGCTCATGCCGTGATCGAAAGGGTCGGCGGGAAGCCGACGGTCGACCTGGAGGCCTGCATGATCGATTCTCTGCTCGGCAGAGGGGTCAGGGAAACGAACATCACCGTGCAGGGCGAGTGCACGTGCTGCAAACCGGGATCCTACTATTCCTACAGGCGGGACAAGGGCAAAACGGGTTCCATGGCGTCCGTGCTGATGCTGTGCGGGGACGCGCGCCGATACTGAGGAGGGGGCGCCTTGGCAAAACAGACGGTGCTGGTCGTGGACGACGAGGCCAACATACGCGAACTTATCGCGTACAACCTCAAAACGGAGGGCTTTTTCGTCGAGGAAGCCACGACCGGGGAGGAGGCACTGGAGGCGTGCGTCAGCAAAAAACCCGCGCTGGTGCTGCTCGACATCATGCTGCCGGGAATGGACGGGCTGGAAGTATGTACGAGGCTGAAGCGGGACGCCGCTACCAGCACGATCCCCATCATCATGATAACCGCCAAGAGCGAAGAAGTGGACAAGGTGCTCGGCCTCGAACTCGGGGCCGACGACTACATCACCAAGCCTTTCGGCGTGCGCGAGATGCTCGCCCGGGTGAGGGCGCTGATCCGCAGGTCCGCCGGGGGGCTGAAGCATACTGGCGAAGAAGGGGGCCGGCTCAGCGCCGCCGGGATCACCGTCGACGTCAGGTCCTATAAGGCGTATCGGACGGACAGGCCCCTGCAACTGACGCTCAAGGAGTTCGAGCTTTTAAGCGCGCTGATCGCCAACCGCGGGAAAGTCCTCACGCGCGACTATCTGCTGGACACCATCTGGGGCTACGAGTACTTCGGCGAGACGCGCACGGTGGACGTCCACATCCGGCACCTCAGGAAAAAGCTGGAGGACGGCGGGACGGTCATCGAAACGGTCCGCGGCGTCGGCTACCGGTTCAGCGCAGGGAAAGGCGAGTGACTTATGCGCCGCAGGCTGTTTTTTTTCACGCTGCTTGTCACTGTATCGGCGTTTGTGGCAATGAGCGTCCTATTTATGGCCTTTATTGGCAACAACCTGCGCGACAGGGCCCACGAACAGCTCACGTCCGAATGCGCTACCCTCGACGCGGCGATGCGCTCGTGCCCCGAAGAGGACCGTATCCCTCTGCTCAGGGAGGCGGCGGAAGCCGGGGACTACCGCGTGACGCTCATCACGGCAGACGGAAGCGTGCGGTTCGATTCCGAAACGACTAAGAAGCTGGAGAGCCACGCGACGCGGCCCGAGGTGGCCGACGCGCTAATGAGCGGCACCGGCGCGACCGTGCGCTACAGCGACACGCTCCGGTGCGAAGTGATGTATGTCGCGGTGCGAACGGAGGACGGAAACGTCATCCGGCTCAGCATGCGCCTGAGCACCGTATGGGATAACATCGCCCAACTCATGGGCGGCATGGTCTGGGTGGCGCTGGGGTTGCTGGCCCTGTGCGCTGCTTTTGCCTGGCTGCTATCGGCCAGAGCCGTCCGGCCGATACGCGAACTGACCGGCATCTCAGAAACCATTGCCGGCGGGCGCTACGACATGCGCATCCGTTCGTGCACTGCTTCGCGGGACGAATTCGGGAAGCTCTCGCGCGCTTTCAACAAAATGGCCGGCCGACTGGAAAGCACGATAGGCGACCTCAACCGGGAGAACGAGAAGTTCAACGCGGTCCTCGAGGCCATGTCCGAGGGAATCATGGCGGTGGACACGCGGCTTTGCGTCACCCTCGCCAACGCGAGCGTCATACGCATGCTCGGCATCGGGACCGACCCGGTCAACATGCACATCCTCGAAGCGACGCGCCTTGAAAGGCTGGAGACGCTCATAAAGCGTGCGCTCGAAACAGGCGAAACGGTGTCCGAGGAAATGTATCTAGGAAAGACTCGTGAACAACGGCGCCTCATCGAGTTGCACGTTTTCCCGATGCGCCGCGGCGGCAAGGTCACGGGCGCGGTGTTGCGTGCCGCGGACGTACAGGCGCTGCGCGTCCTGGAACGGATGCGTTCGGACTTCGCCGCCAACGTGTCCCACGAACTCAAGACGCCGCTGACGTCCATACGCGGGTTCGTGGAAACGCTCCGAAACGGCGCAGTCAACGACCCCGAACAGGCGATGCGCTTTTTGAAGATCATCGATATGGAGACCGCGCGGTTAAGCCGCCTGATTACAGACGTCCTCCTCCTCTCCAGCATCGAATCGGGGGAGCGGCCGGTGTTTGTGCCCGTCAACCTGCAGGCGGCCGTGGAGGAAACGCTGGAATTCGTCCGCCCCGCCGCCGCCGATAAGGGCATCACGCTGTCCTTTATTAACGAGGCAGGCTCCGCCGTCGTGATGGGCAACAAGGACTGGGCCAAGCAGATGCTCATCGACCTTGCGGACAATGCGATCAAGTACACGGGCACGGGGGGCCGCGTGGCGATCGAGATCGGGACCGAGAAAGGGCAGGTGCTGATAAAAGTGCGGGACAACGGCATCGGGATCGGCGAAAAGCACCTGCAGCGGATTTTCGAACGCTTCTACCGCGTCGACAAAAGCCGGTCCAGGGCCCTGGGGAGCACGGGGCTCGGGCTTGCGATCGTGAAGCATATCGTGGTGCGGATGAACGGGGAGATCGAGGTGAAAAGCGAGCCGGGCAAAGGGACGGAATTCACCGTCCGCCTGCCCCGGGCAACGAGTGAAAACGATGAATAGACGCTGAAAGGCCGGCGTTGCATTCCCTCGCAGGCCGGCTCGATAGGACAAGACGAATGCCTTACAATTGCGGGTTTTGGGGAGCATGTCCGCGGCAATTTTTGCACCCGGGAGGGACAAATCAATAACGTTATTCGCCATTGGTAATGAGGTTTTCAAGATTTTTCATATCGGTTTTATCAATATCTCTGAGTTCATACCCGCTGTGAAAAAGTTTTTGCGCTTCAGCAGAAATACAAGGAATAACCCGGCCTTCAAACAATGCGGCCGAAAACCATTTTGCCTCAAACTCATACCAGCCGCCTTGTGGGTCAGCCTGCCTCGCACTCCCGTCTTCATTTATTGTTATAGGATG
>JBMNTI010000224.1:0-3038 GCA_050945655.1 Acetivibrionales bacterium
GGCTGCTGTTCTGGCAGCATTGGATCAGAATGCACAGCGCACCATTATTAAGCCTGTGCAACAGCAAAAATCCGCCGTTGCACCTACGCAGAAAATTTACACCATGGAACAGCGAGTGCAGAACGCAACACAGCTTAGCCGCATGGTGGATATTGAAGCAAAGAAAGCCGAAGGCAAGGGTAAAGGATACGAACATTGGGCAAAAATCCACAATCTCAAAAACGCCAGCAGAGCCTATCTCCAATTCAAGGAGATGGGCTTTTCTTCTCCCGAAGAACTGGCTGTTGCCTATGAAGCAGCCCATACCCACATGACCGATGTGCTTACAGAATTGAAGTCCGTGGAAAAAGATATTGCGGACAAAAAAGAATTACAGCGTCATGTTCTGAATTATTACAAGACCAAAGATATTCGTGAGGGTCTGAAAGCCTGTAAGAATGCGAAAGCTCGTCAGGCTTACCGTGAAGCGCATATCAGCGATTTCATTATTCTGGACGCAGCCAAGCATTATTTTGATTCCCTGGGCTTGAAGAAGCTACCAAGCCACAAGGCATTGCAGACGGATATTGAAGGCCTGATTCAGAGAAAGAATGAACTTTACAACGAGTACCACGCCGCCAAGGAAGAGTATAAAAAGCTGGGGACCATTCACCACAATATTCAGCAGATCCTCCACGGCGCACCCAGCAAGCGAAAGGAACAGGAGCAGGAAATCTAATTCATACCCTTCCTATCCTTTCCTTCATTCAGACTATTAAAAGAAAGGAACATCATTATGAACGATAAAAAACTTGCAATCGACATGACACCGGAGGAACTGGATCAATGGATCGATTCTCTGGAAACCGAGGATGACGGCATCCCGGAATATTATTTTTCCAATCCTGACCCCTATTTCAAAATCACACCTACCACCGAACCGAAGAACAAAAACTTCTGGTTCGGTGAGGACGGACACATTCATGTGAAAAATATTTCTGCCTACTGGATTCCGGAATTGACTGTAACTGAGGAAATCAGTGGGACAGTATACACTGTTACTGGCAGCTATGAGGGCGAAGAATCCTTTGTACGCAAATTGGAACGCATAACCGCTAAAAAGTTCACAGAAAAGATGGAGGGACAGGAATGACAAATACGCAAATTTCTGATACAATAAACGTAACCAATCCTGTACTGACAGTTGCTCCAATCAAGGAGGAAACAGAAATGTTAGGAGCAACAACAAACAAAATCACTGCCCTTTATTGCAGATTGTCTCAAGAGGATGAGCGACTTGGCGAGTCCCTTTCCATCGAGAATCAGAAAAATATCCTGCTTCAATATGCCCGTGACCATAGGCTACCGAATCCCACCTTTTTCGTGGATGACGGATACAGTGGTGTGAATTTTGACAGACCCGGTTTCCAGGCAATGCTTGCAGAGATGGAAGCAGGACGAGTGGCAAACTGTGTCACCAAAGACCTATCCCGTCTTGGCAGAAACTCGGCATATACCAACCTCTATGCCAACTTCACATTCCCGCAGTTGGGTGTTCGTTATATCGCCATCAATGACGATTTCGATTCTTCTGACCCCAACAGCGTGAACAACGATTTCGCTGGCATCAAGAACTGGTTCAATGAGTTTTATGCCCGTGACACCAGCCGCAAAATCCGAGCCGTAACAAAGGCTAAGGGCGAGCGTGGAGTACCGTTGACAACCAATGTGCCTTACGGATATGTGAAAGACCCGGAGAATCCGAAGCATTGGATCGTTGACCCGGAAGCAGCTGCCGTTGTAAAGCGTATCTTTGAGATGTGCATGAATGGACGAGGTCCGTCACAGATCGCCAATCAGCTGAGAGCAGATGGGGTATTGACTCCCACTTCCTACAAAAACAGCAAAGGCATCAACAGTCCCAATCCGCTGCCGGAAAATCCCTGCGGATGGAACAGCAATTCCGTGGTCAAGATTCTGGAACGCAGGGAGTACACAGGCTGCACGGTCAACTTCAAGACCTACACCAATTCCATCTGGGACAAGAAAAAGCGAGTAAACACGGAAGAAAATCAGGCTGTGTTTTACGGCACTCACGAAGCACTTGTATCGGTAGATGTCTTTGACAAGGTACAGCAGATTCGTCAGAATCGTCAGCGCAAGACCAGAACCGGATATACCAGCACTTTTTCTGGACTGGTATTCTGTGCGGATTGCGGTGAAAAGCTGTATTACGGAGCCACCAATAACGGCAAGCGTGAAGGAGCGTTCTTTGACTGCTCCAAGCACTTGAAGAATCGTGAGAAATGCACGGGTCACTTCATCCGAGAGTCTGTATTGGAGCGTTTTGTCTTACGACACGTTCAGTTGGTGACGAGCTATATTCTGCGCCATCGTCAGCATTTTGTTTCTGTTATGCAGCGTCAGCTCCAGTTGGAATCCGAAGAAAATCTGAAAGCCAGCCGCAAACAGCTTGAGCGCAATGAGTGCCGAATTGCTGAACTGGAAAGGCTGTTCATCAAGATTTATGAGGATAACGCTACGGGCAAGCTGAATGACGAGCGCTTTGATATGATGAGCCAGAGCTATGAAGCAGAACAGAAACAGCTTGAAGCAGAGGTAATCGCTCTGCGACAGGAAATTGAAGTACAGGAACGACAGATTGAAAACATTGCAAAGTTCATTCCAAAGGCTGAAAAATATGTGGGTATCGAGGAAATTGACCCGTATATGCTGAGAGAACTGATTCAGGCCATCTATGTGGAAGCACCGGATAAGTCCAGCGGTAAACGCAGACAGAACATCCACATCAAGTACGATGGTATCTGATTCATCCCTTTGGAAGAACTGATGAAACACGAATAAAGCAAAGGAAAACGGCGTGGCACACGCCACGCCGTCCCTTGAAAACTATTCAGTTTTCGGCTTTTTTAAAATAACCTTTTTACGACCCCCGCCGAATTCCCTGGGTTTTCTTTTTAATGGCGCCTGATACAGGACTTGAACCTGTGACAAATCGGTTAACAGCCGATTGCTCTACCGACTGAGCTAATCAGGCA
>JBMNTI010000225.1:0-3011 GCA_050945655.1 Acetivibrionales bacterium
CTCCAACTTTAAGTTTGGCGGTTTATTTCTGTTGCACTTTCCTTAAAGTCACCTTCACCGGGTATTACCCGGCACCTTCGCCCTGCGGAGCCCGGACTTTCCTCGTACGAGGCTTTTCAGCACATCGCCCGCGACCATCCGGTCTACTCATTTATCTGTATCACGATATTTTACAATATTATTTTCGCATAGTCAATTGTAAATTAATGGACAATAAAGTGGACCCCCTTGATTGGACTTAAATTAGACAGTAACCAAAGGGCGCAGCTTTTCCAGGGTTTTCGTTCCTATGCCTTTGACATTATCCAATTCTTCTATCGACTTAAAAGGCCCGTTGGTATTACGATGATCAATAATAGCCTTTGCTTTTACTTCTCCGATATAGGGCAAAGCCACAAGCTCTTCCATTGATGCTTTATTGATATTAACCTTTAATGATTTTTCGGGTATTTGTTTGATATCTTCGGCGGCTTTTTCAATTGGAGCTTCAAGCCGGTTTTTTTCGATTTCAGCTATTTCTCTTTCATAAAAATCCGTTGTTTTCAAAGACAAAGGATTGGATACTTCGGCCGCATCATCGTTTGGATAAGATATCCAGCAGCGCCTGACGGCGGAAAAATTAGACAAAAAGAGTATGGAAGCCAAAACTAAAAGCATACAGGGTGCTACAAAATATTCCCATGGTATTCTATACTTTTTCCCCTTAATATTTATCTCCATAGTTGCCTCTTATTCCATACTTTATCTACATTATGCCACATTTTTCGTTAAAATCAATAATTATTTTTCTTTCTTATGGTAACTAATGGTTTGCCCTTATACTTGAGTTTACTGATGATGTGCTTTATAATTAAATAGACAAATGCTTGTTTTGGAAGCAGTTTAACTTAAGAGAAAAATCAGGAGTTGATATATTGAAGAAAAATTCTTTTTTTATATATATAATAATATTTATCCTGTTAACCCTTTCTATCCCTATACCGGCTCTTGCCGAAACCCAACCCGACATTTCAGCGAAAGCTTTTATTCTTATTGATATGGAAACCGGACAAGTCTTAGCTGAAAAGAATGCGGACGAACGGCGCTCTCCAGCCAGTACAACAAAAATAATGACTGCCTTGGTCGCATTAGAGAATGCAAGTCTTGATGATGAAATGACTGCCTCTCAAAACGCTATAAATAGTGTCCCTTATGATTATGTAAAGGCCGGGATTAAGATAGGTGAAACCTTAAAATTCAGGGATTTGCTTGATCTTATGATGGTTACTTCGGCAAATGAAGCCAGTAATATTATTGCCGAGAATATTTCAATAGACGGGAGTATGCAGGGTTTTGTAAACCTTATGAATCAAAAGGCTGCTAAAATTGGTCTTACAGGCACACACTTCACAAATTCAAGCGGACAAGAGGATGAAAACCATTACACTACCGCTCGGGATTTGGCAAATCTGTCCCGTGAAGCCATGAAACTTGATCTATTCAGAGAAGTGGTGGAAAAAACCGAATTTTCGTTGCCGGATACAAACCTTAGAAAAAGCAGCGAATGGCAAACCGGTCATCTTACTTATACCAACGAGCTTCTCAGATCCCATTCCAAATATTATTCGAAAGTAACCGGGATAAAAACCGGATATACCGAGTTAGCCGGGTTATGTCTGGTATCATCTGCCGTTGACCCTGACGGGCTTGAATTAATATCTGTAGTTCTCGGCGCGGAAGATAAAACTCATCAATTTATGGATTCACAGAAGCTTTTAGAATTTGGATTTAAAAACTTCAGCAAACAGCAGCTTGTTCCAAAAGGAAAATATATAGACAGATTTGAGGTTGAAGATGCGGTAGACGGTAAAAAGATCGAAATTATTACCAATAATGAATTCAGCCATATCCTGCCGTTAGACGAAAAAACCCGTACTGAAAATCTGCAGATCATAAAATCCTTTAACGAGCCTTTTATCGCACCAATTGAACAAGGTCAGACCGTAGGGAAAATTGAATACATTTACAAAGGAAAGCTGATCGGTACCGTAGAACTTGTTTCAAAAGAGGCAATCGAAAAAACTACAATTGCAAAATTAAGAGATAAGTACAAGGAAATAATCAGCGACAAACGTTTTATATTCGGCGTGAAAGTGGCAGTAATAATTATTGTTATAATAATTATTCTGGGCTTCATACTGCGGTTTATAAAAAGAAAAAAAAGGCGCCGCAATGTTTACTATTCTTCCAGAAAAAATAATTACCGATATAGAAATTATAGGTGAGACCTTCAAAGTCGATATTCACAGGTCTGGTCAGAAAAGCAGTCGTATATTTTCGTCCTATTGCATCATTTCCCTTGCCTGCCAGAGTTTTATCAGCCGGGATAACCATATCCGAGAATGCCAGGATATCCGCCGACGAAATGCCCGCAACCGGCGCATCATGTCCGGGGAGCCTGAGTCCTCCGCTGATGTGCAAACCGTCTTCCTTAAAGAAACCACCGTCTATTTTGACATCGATATTATTCGCCAGAGCTGCTTCAATCATTGTAGGCGCCACAGAGCATAAAAACGCACCCTTCTTTCCGTCCTCATTATCCTCCTTGTTTGTATACAGCTTTACTTTCAGCCATTTATTCTGCAACAGATCTACTCTGGCTTCCGCATTGATTTCAAGGTTTATACGGTTAGCATAAAGGTCAAGCAAACAGTCGTAAACAATCACCTCAGTAAAGCCCCCCAATTTTTCTCCAAAGTCGGCTGGGACTCCTTCGGTGTTATAGAGATAGGTTTGATAGTTGAATCCGTTTAAATCGTATATCATCTCTCCCTCTGCAAGATTGAAATCAATAGCTCCGCCTCCGTCACGCTGGATAAAATCGGGGGGTAGCTTAAGGGTACCGCCCTTAATTACAAGCCCTACCCAGAACGGCTTTTCAGTTTCATTGGGAGTCTGGGAGCCGCTCTGTTTCGGTAAAAATCCCTCCCTGTCAAGATCGACGGTAACACCAGTTGGAGCCACCACCATAG
>JBMNTI010000226.1:0-2976 GCA_050945655.1 Acetivibrionales bacterium
GATATGAGGAACTTCTTGAGAAGGCAAAGACAGGATCGTATTGGCAGGAGTTTGAAAGATCACCTGATGGAATTTTATACGGACAGAAACCGGAGTATATATTTAATCTGGAAAAAGAGAATCCGGACGCGACAATTAAAAATCCATACAAACCATGAGAGGGTGTTATTGATGACTGATATTATTAAGGAGAATTATTCAAAGAAGGCCGTTATCTATGATAATATATGGATGTATTTTATTAAAACGGCAAAAGAAGTAATATGTGATTGCCAAAAAAATCAGATTAGAATAATGGCGCTGGAGGCGTTTAAATTAACAGGAGAAGGGATACAACCATCTCAAGAACATAGCATATATTTTAATGTCAACGAAGATTGCTGGAGCAGAGCTATTGAATTTTTATCAAAAATTAAGGATAATGACTATTTATATGAAATTTGGTATGAAGGATATTAAATCAGGAGTTAATAATTGCATAGTCGCATATAGTAGGAAGTGCATTCGGGCTTATCGGTGGTGGGGTTGGATTAATACATTATATAAAGACTGAACAGTATGACCAAATACCCTTGGACATATTGATGATGGTAGCCGGGGGAATAGAGGCGTATTATGTTTGTCAAGGTTACAGTAGTTATACAAGTAGTATTAATAATCCGGTTGTTGAGAGAGCGAGTAAGACTTGGAAGAATGCTGATTTACTCGATGACCTAGCAAGTAGTGGTGTTAAATATAATGCTGATGATGTTTTGGCAATAACAAAAACAAGAAATGGTAAATTAGTATGGCTTGAATCGGGTAACTCAAAGGCTGGAATGCAGCATATTCTTGACCATGCAGATGATTTTGCTAAAAAAGGTATACAACAAAATCAAATTAAGGATTTAGTAATGGAATCATTAACTAACGGAAAAGTTGTAGGATATCAGGGAAGGGGAACAGGGAGACCAATCTATGAAGTAACATTTGGTGGGAAAACATATCAAACAGCAATAACTGTAGGTGATAACGGATTTATTGTTGGTGCCAACCCCACAACATGGCCATAGGAGGAGAGTACATGAAAAAAGTAAAAATTTATTTAGATTATCGGTGTTTTCCTGTCTGGATATATGATGATAATGACGAATTGATAAACAATGACCTACCCAAGGAACTGTCAGGAGATAAGGAAATAGACGATGCTTTTGTAGAAATTCAAAATATCTATGATGGTCTTTTCCTTGATAACTCAACCGAGTTTAAATACATTGGGTTTAAAAGCAAATCGGATAAACAAAAATTTCTGAAAATCATAGATGATGCTATAAACCTTATTAAAATTAAACTCGGTGATTCATATATTATCGAAAAGAAAATCGATATTTAAGAATGTTAAACTATGTAAGCAAAGAGGTCACACAGCTCCGGCTGCTGTGGTGTCGTATAGATAAATATGTGGAGCTCCACAGCGAGGACATATGCAATTCTCAGGAACGGTTTTTTTCCCCCTTGACTTAACGGGCTTCTTATCTTTTCCATAGATTACTTTGTACTCTTTGAGCAATTGCTTGTAATCCAGCTTCTCGAACTTTTTAATAACCGGAAGCCGATCAACAGCAAATTTATTATACTTGGGGCTTGCAAAATCTCACTTAGGAGACTTAATAGGTATGTTTTTTACCATAAATAAAAGCAATTTTTGGATTTGCGAAAGCAAGAATTGATTATATACGATTAAAACTGATATAATTGAGTTCACAGTGATCAACCTTTCGAAGTATTTTTGTTGGTTTTTGTCGACTCAATTATACCAAAAAAGGGGTTTCATTGTTTTTTTATACGAAAAAACAATGAAACCCTTACAAATAAAACATTTGAATCTATTGATATTTAAAATAGATTAACACTACGTCTTTTATTAAGGAGATATAGTAAATGAATATAAGTACATATCATACTAGAAGTGGAATAGGACTAAGATAAACGCAAACATATGCGTAAAAACAAAAAAGCCCTGGCTTTTGAAAGCTTCGGGCTTTATAGACAACGATGGGGTGGAAGATCAATCAACAATTATGCTTTGGATCTCATGAATAAAGCTGTCGGCGTTTTCATTATGAACCTCGACTTTGATTGGCTTGGAAAGATCAAGACTAAAAATCCCCATGATAGATTTTGCGTCAACAATATACCGGCCCGATGTTAGATCTACGTCAAAATCATATTTATTGACGATGTTAACAAAATCCTTCACATCGTTAATGGATTTTAGTAAAATATTAAATGTTTTCACACTTGCACCACCCTTCAATGAATAGTATAAAATTTGTATTATTATGTAATAAGTTTATTACCATTAATGAGTGCAGTCAATTACGAAAATTTTATGATTAATAATAATATATCAAACTTTGGGAAGTGTTACAAATGAATCTGACCAAAAAAGCAGCTTTTATTACATTGGGCTGCAAAGTGAATATAGCCGAGACCGAGGGGATGAAACTCCTTTTCCGGCATGCCGGTTACGAGATAGTAGATGAGAATGAGCATGCCGATGTATATGTAATTAATACATGTACAGTAACAGGTATGGGAGATAAGAAATCAAGGCAGATGATAAGGAGAGCCCACTCTTTGAATCCTGATGCTGTTATAGCGGCAGTAGGCTGCTTTGCTCAAATTTCTCCCGAGGACACATTAAAGATAGAGGGTGTAAATATTGTTTTGGGAAATAATATGAAGCACCGGATAGTAGAACTTGTGGAGAACACACGAAAAGAAGAAAAAAAGCAGTATGTCAACGAGAGGAAAACTCTTCTGGAATATGAGGAATTGCCTGTTGAAGCATATAACGGGCATACCAGGGCATTTTTAAAAGTACAGGACGGCTGTGACCAATTCTGCTCTTACTGTATAATACCTTACGCCAGAGGTCCTGTCCGCAGCAGGGAAATCACCGATGTAATCAAGGAAGCCAGGAGCTTTGCTGTT
>JBMNTI010000227.1:0-2892 GCA_050945655.1 Acetivibrionales bacterium
AGCCAGAATAAAACCACTTGGCATACCGTATATAAACCCGGCCGACACATGAAATATATCACCGGGGATGAGGGCAATTATCACCTGAATTACCTCAAAGAATATAAATACTGCAAATCCAAAAGCGCCGAAAGAGGTAACATAGTTCTTGATCTTGTTCATAGCGGCCTGGGGATCATCCTTAAACTCAGCTAAAAGAGGTGTTAGCAGCGGATAAAATTTAATCAAAAGAATTAATAAAATTATCCCTATGAGAGCAATGCCTATAAGCTTATAAATCATACTTCTGGTGAAGAATTTCTTTTCCATACTGAACCTTTCCCGAATATTTATTTTTCCAAAAACAGCATAATCATATATTACTATGAAATAAAAAAAATGCATAGCTTTATTTAGATTCTATGGCAATACAAAGCATTTATGTCCGGCAATGAATGGAATTGTTTAATGCTCCTCTTTGGCGTTTTGAGCATATAATGTAACCGAAGCCAATTTTAGAAAGAAGATTACCGGTTTATCCACAATTTCCCTGAAGGCCTTGCCACCTTTGTTTCCGGTATGAATGAACTGTCTTTGGGTATCGCAATTGCAGTTGCGGTAGCTATACATAATATTCCGGAGGGAATTTCGGTGGCAATGCCTATTTATTGCGCCACAGGGGATAAAAAGAAAGCCTTTTATATGTCTCTTTTATCGGGAATTGCGGAGCCTGTGGGCGCTATCATGGCATACTTGATTTTATCACCGTTTTTGAACGATGTTGTCTTTGGAATAATATACGCATTAGTTGCAGGAATCATGGTATTCATATCCTTTGACGAACTGCTGCCCTCGGCGAGGGAATACGGCGAGCATCATCTGCCCATATTCGGATTAATATGCGGCATGATAGTAATGGGACTTAGCCTATTGCTTATAGGATAAGCAAAATGATTAAATATTAGTTTACCTGTGGCCGCTGTATCATGTCATTATGTTTAATTATGTTCGGTAGATATCGGGGTTTCGTTACTTTATCAAATCATTTTTCATTTTTGCCTATATAAAGTAAAATGCTCAGTGCGAATATCATCAATAAGTGGACAGGGTATATCTGATTCCGTTTGATAATATACAAGACCGCACTTTTCCTACGATCTTTTAGATTTTGTATTTCCATCGTAATACTCGCCCCAGATACTGGCACAACCTAAATCCTTAAAACAACGACGTTGCAGTTCCCGCGCTGCTTCTGGGATGAGACCTTGCCCACAATAGGGAACACCAATAAAATAGCCCATTGCGGCTTATGTGTCCGTCAACGGGGCGTGACTGTTATCTTTGGACATGATGCCTCTGCTACCGACAGGCTTATTGGTTTCTTTTAGAACAACCGCATAAGTCTCGTACTCAGACAGCACATTGCGGATGATTTCAAGGCTGTTTTCCATCGATGTATGTGTTTGACAACCTGCGATGGGTTCCACCTGCGGATTTTTGGAGTATTTATATAATTCTCATGCATCCTCATCCTGACACGGGACGAAGGATAAGTCTTTTGGTTTCATGTATCATTTGAAGCTCTTTTTATCAAAGCGTTCCGCCTCGCTATATTTTTGCAGTAAGTTACCCTTCAATCTTGGGTTAACTTATTAAATTCGTGGATAACTTCCAGTTACTAGGAATGTCTACTTTTATCGACAAGTTTAAAAACCTAATACTATATGCGCCGATAGGGACAGAAAAGAGCCATATGGCAACGGCCATTGGTGTCGCAGATTGCTCCATAGGGAAGAAGGTCAAATTCTTATCGCACGGCAACACTGGTCAAACTTTTAAGTGAAGCAAAGGCTAAGGGTTAATTGAAACGGTTCATGAAGTAGTTGAGAAATACAGATTTAATTATTGGTGACTAATGGGGTTATGTTCCCTATGAGAAAGGAGAATCGCAGTAGCTTTTTTAGGTCATATCCGAATGTTATAAGAAATGGAGTGTGATAATCACAACAAACCTAGAATTAAGCAAATGGAATGCTATTTTTTTATGATGAAAAATGACAAGAGCTATTATCGGCAGGCTGGTTCACCATAGTCGGGTGTTGGTTTTTCAAGGCTAGAGTTATTGACTAATACACTTAACCATGAAATCTTATTAATTCGATAGAGATACTCGAAAAATTAAGTTTCGCACTGCTCAGATTTATTCTTGCCAAAAACATAAATTTACCTTTTGTAACCTAGGGTAAATTTATGTAGTTTTTGATGGAAATAAACATTTAATAAACAAACAACTTGCAAGGTATACTTTTTAGGGCAAAATCGATATATTTTAATATACCATATATAAACCAATTTGTCAGAAAATATTTAAATATTCGTTTTTGCTTCCGCATTCATTACATTTTATGCCGCAGTTATTACATTTTGCAACATTTTCTGGCCCATTATGATATTATATGCTAAATCAGATCTGATTTGCATTAAAGTAACGGATTAAAGTAACATTGTTAAAATATTACTAAAATTAAATTAAGTTTTTTCATTCCCAATAGGTTGTTTGCTACGTTTTATTTATTTCTTCAGGAGCAAAAAATTAGCTATAATTC
Organism: Acetivibrionales bacterium; assembly: GCA_050945655.1. Lineage (GTDB taxonomy): Bacteria > Bacillota > Clostridia > DSM-8532 > DSM-8532 > DTU059. The sequence continues at coordinate 2,586 of JBMNTI010000227.1, forward strand.
AACCAAAATATAAATAGGTAATTGCGAAACTCTTGAAAAAAGAGAACCATACTGATTCAGCATGAATGCATAAAGAAACAAACCCATATTAATATTAGCTTAGACGGATACCAAGAATACCATGACTTAAACAGAAAGACTATAGATAATAAGCCAACTTTTGAAAAGGTTTATAACAATTTTATTCAGGCTCTTAATGTTGAGTGTTTACGCCGCCGCAAAATGTCAGTAAGCTGACGGTATTGCCTGTCCAGTTATTGATGGATATAATGTCCATATCATCATAGAGAAAGGAAAGCGCTTCTGT
>JBMNTI010000228.1:0-2877 GCA_050945655.1 Acetivibrionales bacterium
AGCCAGGATGCATCTCCGGTCGCCCTAAGGCCGTCATAATTGTTGCTGACCGCATATTCACATATTTCATCCCATCGCCTGTTAACATCTTTTTCATTAAAACTACCGTTTTTTAAGTACCATTCTTTATATGAAATAATTATTAGTTGCCCTGTTTCAATATATTGGTCTGCATCAGAAACATACTCATTTATACTTTTTTTTACTTCAATATCACTGGTGTTGTCTGAGTAAATCCATACGCATAATTCATTGTTATATAAACCTTCTTTTATATAAGGGGCTATTATCTTAAAAATTTCTTCTTTAGTATTATAAAAAAGACATATATGTGTTCCCCATGGTACATCGCCAATGACGTCAATTCCTGTTTCTCTAAGCGTCATAATCCAAGGTACTCCTTACAATTTCATCTACTTAAAGATAATGATTTTATTATATGAAATACATGGAAGATAATCAATAGTTAAAACGTAACTGATATTATTTTTCAAACCTGCTTAAAAACATTTTTGTACGCTCATTTTGAGGATTATTGATTACCTGATGAGGTGCTCCCTGCTCAACAATTACTCCATCATCCATAAAAATAATATGGTCAGCCACATCCCTGGCAAAACTCATTTCGTGGGTCACTATTACCATGGTCATATGTTCGGCAGCCAAATCCCTTATAACTTTTAGAATTTCTCCGGTAAGCTCAGGGTCAAGAGCCGAAGTCGGTTCGTCAAAAAACAGTATTTTGGGATTAAGCGCAAGGGCACGTGCTATAGACACACGCTGCTGCTGACCTCCGGACAATTGAAAAGGGTATGCATTCTCTTTATCTGAAAGCCCCATTTTATCCAGCAATCTGCGGCCTATATCCAGTGCTTCTTCCTTTGGTTTTTTCTGAACTGTAATCAAGGCATCCGTAACGTTCTTTATTACCGAATAATGAGGAAACAGATTAAAATTCTGGAATACCAGACCAAAATATGTCTGAATTCTTTTAAGATCTTTAACAGAGGCATAAACAGCCTTTGTATCGACGGTTTTTGCCGCATATTCCCCCATATATATCAAATCACCCGAATCGATGGTTTCAAGCATTGTGGCGCACCTTAACAATGTGGATTTGCCTGAGCCGGATGGACCGATTATTGCCACAACTCTTCCTTCCTCAACATCAAAAGAAATATCTCTTATGACTTCAAGATCCTCAAAATTCTTCAATAAATTTTTAACTTCCAAAATCTTCATTCCTATGCTGATTCCTTTCTTCAGGATTATACCTCCGGCTTGCGGATTTGATATAAAAGCAATATTCCGTTTCCTCCGGAAAGATGCGATGCCTTTATTTTCTCCCTATTTATAATAGCCTACCTTTTTTTCCAGCCATTCCATAATGTATGCCACTATATAATTAAATACGTAGTAGAATATACCTGCCGCAATAAAAGGTGTCGTGGTTTTTTGCGCTGCGGCTATGGCCTGAGCTGTGGTAAACATTTCTGATACCGAAATAACAAATGCAAGCGAGGTATCTTTAATAAGAGTAATAACCTCATTAGTAACCGATGGAAGAATCCGTTTAATAACCTGTGGCAGAATAATCTTTAAAAATGTCTGGCTTTTGCTGTATCCCAGAATCTTGGCTGCCTCATATTGGCCGATTTCCATAGATTCAATGCCGCCTCTATAGATTTCCGCAAAATACGCCGCATAATTTATTATAAAACCTATTATTACTGCCATGAATCGATATCCTTTAATGGACCATCCAAATAAATAATAGGGACCGAAATATACAACCATCAGTTGAAGCATTAAAGGTGTTCCACGCATTATAGAAATATAAAATTTTACAATATTTCTTATAATAAAATTTTTTGACATGCGTCCGAATGCAACAAATAATCCTAAAGGAAGAGAAAAAATCAGTGTCAAAGCAAAAATTTCAAAGGAAACTACCATGCCTTCGCCAAGCTCAAGCAGTAATACCGATAATTCCATAGAAGGCACCTCCAATTTTATAAAGTAAAAGAAAGGGCTATCTTATCAGGGACAGCCCTTTCGTCCGTTTTTTCAAGCAATGCTATTTACCAATAGTTGTAATATCTTTTCCAAACCATTTGTTTGAAATCTCAGCAAGGGTTCCGTCTTTGGCCATATCTTCCAAGGTTTTTTGTACTTTATCTCTAAGAGCTTCATTGCCAAGAAGGAAGCCTACTCCATATTCCTCCGCAGCAAGTTTTTCTTCGAGAACAGAAAGATTCAAACCTCTTTTTTCTATCTGATAATTGGCAACAATTTCATCCATAGCAACTGCATCAACAGCACCTGCCTGAAGATCCATAATTGCAATATCATAATCCGCAGATTTTATGTAATCTCCAAATGAGTTTACTAACTCCTGCTCACCCGCCAAAGCTTTTTCGGCACTTGAATCAGATTGAACAACAACTGTTTTCCCCGCTAAATCGGAAAGAGAAGTTATGCCCGAATCAGCCCTTACTACAAAAACCTGATTATTTGCCATGTATGGGTCAGTCCAGGTATAGTCATTCTCTCTGCCATTAATGGTAAATCCATTCCATATGCAATCTATATTGCCCGAATCCAATTCCATATCTTTTGATGCCCATTTTATTGGCTGCAAGGCGATCTCAAGCTTTAACCGTTTTGCGGTTTCCTTTGCCAAATCAATATCAAAACCTGTAAACTCTCCATTGTCATCCACAAATCCCATAGGCGGAAAGTTCTGATCAAACCCTACAGTAAGAGTGCCTTCTACAGTTGTTTCTACTTTTTTGGCTGAACATGCGGCAAAGCTGAAAACCAATATTACCGCCAAAAGTACTAGTGCTATGATTTTTTTCATTATTTACATCCTCC
>JBMNTI010000229.1:0-2860 GCA_050945655.1 Acetivibrionales bacterium
AAACCGTTCCAAAAAAGCATCGAAACTCATGATTTATTCCTCCGCTCCAATAAAGCCAGCAACTTATCCCGTCCGTTGAGATAGTCCGCATTAAAGGTTTTAAATAGCTCGAAGTTGTGTTTTGCCATTTCAAGATATGTCTGTGCATCCGGCAATTTTCCCCGGGAAAATTGCTCGCAGGGCAGATATCTAAGATTATACCGGGCAAAGTCGCCTATCTGATTGCTTTTGAGGATCGGGATGATTCCGAAGCGGATATACTCGATCAGCTTTGTCGGGCAGGCGACCTTGTTCAAAATATGTTCGTCACGAAGGATAAACCCGAAATATGCGTCCCGATAACACTCAAAGACTTCTTCAGGCGTCACCCGGTGTATTTTAATGCCGCTTGGCAATCTTCGTTTTCCGTTAAGGCGCAGGTATTCTTCCGGTTCGCTGACCATAATATCGTATCGGCAGCGGTCGCCGACCCGCTCAATTGCCTCCTGCATAAGCGGGATATTTTGCCATTTTTGTACCCCGCCCGCGTAGACGACGAGCGGACAGGTATAATCCGAGCGTTCCAGCTTGCTTTCGATTATTCCCTGATCGACCGAATCGTCAAGATATATGGGCATTACAATCGGTTCAGGCTTGATTGTCGTGTAGCTGTATTTTTCCTCAAAGTGTTCTTTCATTGTATGGTTGACACAGATAAAAATATCGGCCCCCGCCATGATGTCCTCCTCGACGCGGCCATGTACCTGCGCTCCGGTCCAATTGTCGTAAAAAGCCGCTTCCTCGGGAACGGAACCGTGCATATCAACTATAAACTTCACATGTCCGCGGCTCAACCATCGCAACAGACGCGGATTCAGCTCGTTCTCGTCACAGCGCAGCAGACTGTGGGAGTACACGATGCCGCTGCGTGAGAACAGCAGCTTCAGCGCATTCACATCGTTGGCACTGTTCCATGTGCCGTGGAGCACCATATGCCGATCGTCGATAACTTCGATGAACGGCGGATAATTTCCGTCAGACTCAAAATACAGTTTTGCGTAATCGCCGAGCACATAATTATCGACCGCATAAACCCGCTGGATATAGCCGTCGGCCAAATTGCTCTCGCGATACATAGGTGCGAGGACACAGACCGCGCCTTTGCAGTTTCTCCGAGCATTCCGAATAAAATCCAGGGCAACGCGGTAAGCCTTTCTGCGCCGGATGGGCGCACGCAGAATATAATTCACATTCAAAGCGGCATGATATATAGATAGGACGAAGCTATACAACGACCTGGAGATCTCACGGATAAACTGTAAAATCGCACCGCCAACCTGCGGGTCATCAAACACCTTAACGGTGTGAATCTCTTGTTCGGTCGCATCGTTTTTCGGTTCTGTGCCATAGCTCTTTTGCCGCTCCGAGGTCGTGCGTTCAGGGGCTGAAACCTGCAATTGTTCCTCAATCAGCTTTGCATATGTTTGTTTGTCAACCTCGATTTGCCGCCCTTCATAGCGGTTGATAAGTCCTTTAATGGCTTCATTTGTTTTGCGCAGAAGCCCCTGAGTTCGTTCACACAGTGTCCCGCTATGCAACAGAAACTCCGCATCCTGATGCAGTGATTCCAGAAGCAGGTGTTGGTTTCCTGTCCAAGTAGTATTCCATTTATGCTCAAAACGACGCATATTACCGAAAGAAATACCGATGCGACTATCCATATTCAGCTTTGAAAATGAACCGCTGCCCCAGTGATGGATGTAGCAGTCGCGCCGAATGCCGATGCTTCTTTGCGCGGCGCGCATGCGCATGCAAAAATCGTTGTCGTCAAAACCGCCGGGATAGAAACGCGTATCGAACTCTCCCACTTCCTCAATGGCCTCTCTCTTAATTAGAGCGCAGAAAGTTGTAATACCCTCGCTCTTTACTTCATAGCCGGAATAAACATCGGCGCGAAATTCGGCAAATTCTGCGACGGCTTCGTATGCTTCGGTATTCTGACTCACATCATAGTCAACACAGATTGTCTGTTCGTTCCCATTGGCGTTGGTCACCGGGCCTACCATATCGAGCCCGCTCTCCATCAGCCGATCGAGCCATCCATCGGTGACGATGACATCAGTATTCAGAAAACAGATTCGTTCCACTTCGGGGTTTTCCAGCAGAGTGCGGCAACCAAGGTTGTTGCCGCCGGAAATACCGAGGTTGGCCTTGTTTCGAATGAGCGTATCCTTGCCGCTCGCTTCCGGGCGTGCGGCAAATTCCTCGAAGACCTGCTGAACACGCGCGTAATCCTGCGCTTCAGAAGCGTTGTCCACAAGACAAACGATGAAGGGAGTCTCTGTTTTGGCCCGTGCCAGTGAATCAAGGGTAAGTGCCAAAACGTCACTTCCATTGTAGTTGACCATCGCTATCCCAACCGACATAGAATTACTCCTTTACTTTCAAGACTAGACCTGTCTCACGCCGACTCCTATCCTGAATAAACAATCTGACTCAAACGCTAGCCAATATCGGGATCGTCGTTCTGCCGCGAGAGAATTCTTTGAATAAGTGTGTTGTCACCCCAAACCTCGGAAGAGTCGTATTCTCGGTCCGGAAAAGCCCCGTATTGCAGCTTGATATCGTAGCCGCGATCATGTATAAACCACTCCACCTGCTGCGACAGGCTTACCGGCTTTCCGCTGCAGACATTTATTACACCTGTAATTTCGTCCTGTGTGCCGGCAGCCACGATTTGACGTGCCAGATCCGTAATACTGATAAAATCATACTTGTTCTTTCCGCTTGTGAAGGGAAACTCTTTTTTCCCTTCGCTCGCCGCCTGAGTGAGTTTCGAAAAGATGGAGCTTCCGTGGACGTCATCGCCGAAAATATAAAA
>JBMNTI010000230.1:0-2855 GCA_050945655.1 Acetivibrionales bacterium
TGGTTTTAGTCGACTCAATTATACCAAAAAAAGGGGGGTCATTGTTTTTTTATACGAAAAAACTCTGAAACCCTTACAAATAAAACATTTGAATCTATTGATATTTAAAATAGATTAACACAACGTCTTTAGACAAGGAGGATACGCTATGAATAGATACTTTGGAAGCCGCAAGGAACCTGATGTTTCTGCTGCTGCTTCAAAGAATGATGAAAATATCGGAAAAATTATGCTGTCATTATCCTTAAAGGCTTTTTTAATATCATTGGCTATCGTCTTTTCGTTTTTGTTAATTGTAGGAAGCGCTGCTGCTGGGCTGCTGGGCGGCGGCATCTACGGTATTATAAAGACCACACCTATGGTTGATGCGGAGTTATTCAAAACCATGGGATTTAACTCCTATGTATATGATGCTGATGGAAACATTATTGCAGAACTGAAAAGGGAAGAGAATCGTGTTTGGATAGACTATGAAGATATTCCCAAAATTCTAATCGATGCTTTTATCGCTGTCGAAGACAAACGCTTTAATGAACACAAGGGAATTGATTTCAGACGAATTGGCAGCGCCGTTTTAACTTATGGCAAGAAACTATTAGGGGCCGATGTCGATATAGAAGGCGGAAGCACTATTACTCAGCAACTCATAAAAAACCTGACAAAACGTGATGATATTACTATCCCGCGAAAGCTCCAGGAACAATGGCAGGCTATAGAGCTGGAAAAGGTTCTTACTAAAGAAGAAATCTTAGCATATTATCTTAATAATATCCCTATGGGCGGTAATTTTTACGGAATTGAAACGGCAGCCAAAGGTTATTTCGGCAAGGATGTCCGTGACTTGTCGTTGGCCGAATGTGCCAGTCTTGCAGGTATAACCAATTGGCCCACTAAATATATGCCCATTGATGAAGACAATATTGAGGCTAATCTGGCACGGACAAAGACAACCCTGGGTTTGATGCTGGAACAGGGAAAGATTTCCCAGAGTGAGTACGATGAAGCTCTAAACGAAAAAATCGCATTCCAATATAATCCTGAAGCAGGAAAGGTTATGAAGACCAGCAATCAGTCATATTTTGTAGACGAAGTAGTCAAGAGCCTGAAATATTATCTTATGCAGACTGGCGGCTATACGGAGCAGGCGGCTTTAGATATTATTTACAATAATGGCCTTCATATTTATTCAAGCATGGATCCTAAGATACAAAATGCTTTGGATGAGGTATTTACCGATTCTAAATATTTTTCATATGATAATAAATATACGGATGAATTGCCCCAGGCCGCTATGGTTATTATGGGGAAAGACGGCTTCGTAAAAGGTGTTTATGGTGGCCGTGGAGCCAAAGAAGGCAGTGTGTTCAATCGCGCAACTCAAGCCGAGCGCCCGCCGGGATCTGCGATAAAACCTATATTGATATATGGGCCGGGTATTGACAGTAAAGCCTTAACAGCGGCTACTGTCGTAGATGATGTAAAACAATATCTGCTGCACAATAAGCCTAATCAGGAATGGCCACGTAATGTTGAAAAATCGAATTTTGGTTTGACAACTGCCCGCATAGGCGTATTTAAATCCAGAAATGTTGTAGCAACATTGCTTTTAAAAGATTATGTCGGACTTGATGCCGCATTGGACTATTTAGGCAAGCTCGGAATTGACAGGCAAAATGAGCAATATTTATCTATAGCTATGGGCGGATTCAATAAGGGCATGACCCCTCTTGAAATGGCTGCGGCATTTGCTCCGTTTGCCAATAAAGGCGTATATACAAAGCCTATGTTTTTTACCGAGGTCAAGGATAACAACGGAAAAACTATTATTTCCGTAAAACCCGAGAGAAGACAAGTGTTTTCCGAACAAACTGTCTTTATTATGGACAATATCCTGCAGGATGTTGTTACAAAGGGCACTGCTTATCCCGAAGGAATAGTTGAATATAAGGATGCCGAAGGCAAAAAGGTAACAATTCCGTCAGCAGGTAAAACCGGGACCACTGACTCCGATAAAGATAAATGGTTCTGCGGTTTCACTCCGTATTATGTGGGCGTCAGCTGGTACGGTTATGATCGAGCGGTAGAGATACAAAAAGAGGAAAAGGATAATGCCTTGCTAATATGGAATGCAGTTATGAATAAGATCCATGAAGGCATGCCCGCTATTCCGTTTTTTGAGAGTATGCCTCCGAACATTGTAAAACGTACGATTTGCATAGATTCGGGCAAGATTGCTACTGATCTTTGCAAAAAGGATCCACGGGGAGGCAGAGTTCGTGAGGAATACTTTATTGCGGGTACTGAGCCGGCCTATAGCGACACCTGTGCGGTACATGTTGAATATACGGCTTGTACTGCTTCAAAGGATGCACAGAATCGGGATCTTCTCGCTACTGAATACTGTCCTTTTGAAACATTAGTTCAAAAAATAGGTATAAAGAGGCCTGTAGAGTATAAACCGAAATTTCCAAACGACTCCTATCCCGCTGACAGCATTTATGAAATTCCCGAAGGAGAATTCTGTACTGTTCATGATCACGGTGTACTTATCCCGCCGTTAACGGAAGAAATTTATCCGCCTGAATCTGAGATTGATGAGGAAGACTTGCCCGAAGGTATTCCGGGCGGGCCTTCTGCCGAGGATATCGGAGATCCTTTAGAGGAGGAAGACTGGGAAGGCATAGACTGGGGTGAAGGCACTAACAATTATGATTAAACTAAGGCGGCTATAACAGGCCGCCTTTTATTAATACGCTTTATGATGGGTCTTTCCCGGGCTTAGAGCCAAAATACTGGTAATAGTAGCATAGCAGCCCTCCGTTATATAACTTTCGGTTTTTATCCGATTTTCTTCC
>JBMNTI010000231.1:0-2803 GCA_050945655.1 Acetivibrionales bacterium
TTGGTTTTAGTCGACTCAATTATACCAAAAAAGGGGGGTCATTGTTTTTTTATACGAAAAAACTCTGAAACCCTTACAAATAAAACATTTGAATCTATTGATATTTAAAATAGATTAACACAACGAAAATCGAATAGGAGAATAGAAAATGAATAGAAGAGTATTGTCTATTATTATGGTATTGCTAATAAGTGTTGCCTTATTAGCGGGTTGTGGCGCTGCAAAAGATGATAAAATTTTTAGAGTTGGAATGGAATGCGGGTATGCACCATTTAACTGGACACAAACCGATGATTCAAACGGTGCCGTTAAAATCGAGGGAACCAATGAGTTTGCTGGTGGGTATGATGTTGAAATAGCCAAGAGAATTGCTAAAAGTTTAGGGAAAGAATTGGTTATTGTGAAAACTGAGTGGCTGGGTCTTGTCCCGGCACTTACCTCAGGAAAGATTGATGCAATTATTGCAGGCATGTCGCCTACCGCAGAACGTTTGGAGCAAATTGATTTTTCGGATATTTACTATACATCTGACTTAGTAATGGTTGTAAAAAAGGGTGGAGCTTATGACGGAGCTACCTCTATTCATGATTTTAAAGATGCAAAAATTACTGCACAGCTGAATACCTTCCACTACACTGTTATTGACCAGATTGAGGGCGTTGACAGACAGGACGCTATGGATGATTTTCCTGCGATGAGAGTTGCGCTTGAATCCGGAATCATAGACGGTTATGTTTCGGAGAGACCTGAAGGGGTCAGTGCTGAGGCAGCAAACAGCAACTTTAAAATGATAGAGTTTACAGACGGCTTTGAAACATCACCTGAAGATACAGCCATTGCTGTTGGGATTAAAAAAGGGAGCGAAATTACTGCCAAAATAAATGAAGCATTAAAAGGCATATCGGAAGATGAACGCTTAAGCTTGATGGACAACGCGATAAAGAACCAACCTGCAGCTGAGTGATAAACAGATAAACCGGGTGCACATCAGGTGCATTCGGTTTTTTCTTGCCAGGAGGATATGATGAACTTAGAATCAATAGTTAAGATTGTTACGGAGAACTGGCCCATGTTCCTTCGCGGAGCGGGTATGACATTATATATTTCAATCATAAGCACAATATTAGGTTCCATAATTGGCATTCTAGTCGGTGTTATACGAACCATACCTGTGCCCGAGCGAGGAATAAGAAAGGGCTTATTAAAGGTCGTTAATGGCTTGCTTTCGGCATATATAGAGTTTTTCCGTGGGACACCGATGATGGTGCAGGCTATGGTTATTTACTATGGTTCAGCTGAAGCGCTTGGTATAAATATGGATAAATACATTGCGGCAATCCTTATTGTATCCATAAATACCGGTGCATATATGTCGGAGATTGTTCGCGGAGGTATTGTATCCATCGATCAGGGGCAATTTGAAGCAGCCCACGCGCTGGGTATGAATCATGTCCAGACCATGACTAATGTAGTAATGCCCCAGGTTATTCGCAATATTTTGCCTGCCACCGGAAATGAATTTGTAATAAACATAAAGGATACATCGGTGTTAAATGTTATCTCTGTTTCTGAACTTTATTTTGCAACAAAATCAATAGCAGGCAGCACTTTCATTTTTTATCCGCCGTTTCTCATAGCCTGTATTTTGTATTTTGTAATGACATTTACGGTAACATGTATACTCCGGTATTTTGAGAGAAAAATTGAAGGTCCAAAAAATTTCAGTTTAGCTGGCAATCAAATGCAGGTTGCGAGACCTGAAGACATATTACGCAGGACAAAATAGCCGGATTGAGTCATTTTTTGAAATAGGGGGAGCTATGGAAACAGTAATTGAAATACAGCATTTAAGTAAGAGTTTTGGTGATAATGTAGTATTGAAGGATATCGATTTTTCGGTAAGAAAAGGCGAAGTGGTCTGTATTATCGGTTCATCAGGGTCGGGCAAATCAACGTTGCTCCGCTGTGTCAATCTGCTGGAAAAACCCAGCGGTGGTCAAATAATCTATAAAGGTGAAAACATACTTGATGATAAGCATGATATATATGCATATCGTACAAAATTAGGCATGGTGTTCCAGCAGTTTAATCTTTTTAATAATCATAATGTTTTGGGTAACTGTATCGTAGGTCAGATGAAGGTATTGAAACGTTCAAAGGAAGAAGCAACAAATGTTGCTATGAAATATTTGAAAGTTGTCGGCATGGAGCAGTATATAAATGCAAAACCCAGGCAACTTTCAGGCGGCCAAAAACAACGTGTGGCTATTGCCAGAGCTCTTTCTATGGAGCCGGATGTCATGCTGTTTGACGAACCCACTTCGGCGCTTGATCCGGAGATGGTAGGAGAAGTGCTGAAAGTTATGAAAGAGCTTGCAGAGTCAGGGCTTACTATGATGGTTGTAACTCATGAAATGGGATTTGCCAAAGATGTTGCCGACAGAGTAGTATTTATGGACCAAGGAGTTATTGTTGAAGAGGGAAGCCCGGAACAAGTGCTTAATGATCCTACACAGGAGCGTACAAGGGAATTTCTTAGCCGTACACTAAATCAACTCTGACTATTATAGGACAAATTCCTTATTAAGCATTTGCTGTACCAGAGGCTTCGCAAAATGCTTTGCAGAGCCTTTCAAATATTATGTTAAAATATATTTTTAAAAAAGCTGTATTATTTTGACTTAGAGTAAAATTATCGTAGGCAATTTAATAAAAAGATAAGGGAAGAACCCAAAATAGGTCTTCCCATAATCACGATTTTCCTGTAGTTTGAGAATTGAGAGAAACCAAACGAAAGGAGATC
>JBMNTI010000232.1:0-2781 GCA_050945655.1 Acetivibrionales bacterium
ATTACTGCGACGCACCGGGACTTGCTACCCGGCTCCTTGGCGATTACCGGGATCGGACTTTCACCGGCTAGCATAATCTAGCTTACTGGACACACCAGAATGACATATGTCAGCTACAGCCGCTAAACTTGCATAGACTTAATACTATTGATAGTTTTCGCACAGTCTGTATAGCAAATTTTAAGGAAAGATTTATTATATGCTATTATCATTTGCTTTTCTTATGCTTTGTATATATTCCGAAACCGGCCTGACACAATTTTTCCCGTATTTTGCAATCAGCTTTACAATCGCGCTGCCTATAATTATACCGTCTGAAAGCATGGCAAATTCGGATGCTTGTTGGGGAGTTGAAATACCAAAACCTACGGCGCATGGTACATTTGTTACCCCGCGTACTTTTCGGATTAATTCACCGATTTGTGTTGAGATGCCGTCTCGCACGCCAGTCACCCCAAGGGAAGATACACAATAAATAAATCCTTTTGCTTCTTTTGCAATTAAGGATACTCTCTCTTTAGAGTTGGGGGCAATCATGGAAATCAAATCAACTCCATAAAGTCTGCATACCCCTTCCAGTTCACCCTTTTCTTCAAAAGGCATATCCGGGACAATTATTCCGTCGATACCGCATTGAGCGCATTTTTTCATAAACTTTTCTTTTCCGTATGAATAAACAGGATTGAGGTATGTCATAAACAAGAGGGGAATGCTAGTTTTTTTTCGTACTCTTTTGACCATTTCAAATAATTTATCAGTGGTGCAGCCACCCTTTAGGGCTCGTTCGTCAGCCTCCTGAATTACGATACCCTCTGCCACCGGGTCGGAAAATGGTATGCCGATTTCGATAAGGTCGGCACCTGCATCTGCCATGGCAGGAATCAGCTTCTCAGTAGTGCCGATATCAGGATCGCCGCCCGTAACAAAGGCTATGAGAGCTTTATGGTTTTTAAATGCTTCAGTAATTCTACTCATACAGTGATACCCCCTTATATCTTGCAATCGAAGCTACATCTTTGTCTCCACGTCCGGAGATGTTTATGACAATAATCTTATTCTTCAGACCGGGCGCAAGCTCCATTGCATATGCAACTGCGTGGGCACTTTCAATGGCAGGAATGATTCCCTCGGTGCGCGAAAGATATTCAAAGGCTTTTACGGCATCTGCATCGGTAATGGCCACATACCGTGCTCTTCCGGTTTCATAGAGTTCCGCGTGCTCCGGGCCGATTCCCGGATAATCCAGCCCTGCCGAAATGGAGTAAACAGGTGCTATCTGCCCGTATTCGTCCTGACAAAAGTAAGATTTCATGCCGTGAAATATACCTACTGTTCCGTTTGTAATTGTTGCGGCATTTTTTGGGGTGTCCGCACCAAGCCCTGCAGCCTCGCAGCCGATCAGTTCCACCGATGTGTCATTGATAAATTCATAAAAAGCTCCCATGGCGTTGCTTCCACCGCCTACGCAAGCTATTACCGCATCGGGCAGCTTTCCTTCCGCATCCATCAACTGCTCTTTTATTTCTTTTCCTATAACCTTCTGAAAATCCCTGACTATCGTCGGGAAAGGATGTGGTCCCATTACCGACCCCAGCACATAGGCCGTGTCTTCCATACGTGATGCCCATTCTCGCATGGTTTCGTTAACCGCATCCTTAAGGGTCATGGTTCCGCTGGTTACCGGGTGGACTTTTGCTCCCAGAAGTTCCATGCGAAACACATTCAATGCCTGGCGTTCGGTATCTTCCATGCCCATAAAAATTTTGCATTCCATGTCCAATAAGGCTGCGGCGGTCGCAGTTGCGACTCCGTGTTGTCCCGCTCCGGTTTCTGCAATAACCCGTGTCTTCCCCATTCGTTTTGCAAGCAAAACCTGCCCCAGCACATTGTTTATTTTATGGGAACCCGTATGGTTTAAATCTTCCCGTTTAAGATAAATCTTTGCGCCGCCAAGATCCCGCGTCATCTTTTCGGCATAGTAAAGCAGGGACGGCCTTCCCGCATAATTTTTCAACAAATGGTCTAATTCTTTATTAAAGTCGGTATCTTTTCTATAGAATTCATATGCGTCTTCCAGTTCCAATACAGCATTCATCAAAGTCTCAGGAATATACTGTCCGCCGTAATTTCCAAACCTTCCTTTAATCATTTAATATCCCCTCCTATAGAATCAAATAATATGTTCGAGCTCCCTTGCTTGCAATAACACCGATTTTCAGCACATTCAATCACAATAAAAACGTTGTAATACCAGGCTGGTTGTTTCCCGCTGGCAATTCGTCGGACTCTTACCCGCAAAATGGCTGTCAATGCCGGGCAAACAATAAAAAAGCCTTTGTCCTAATACTATAGGACAAAAGCTTACACTTCTGCGGTACCACCTAAATTGATGCAAAGCATCCCCTCATTAACGCACTAACATACGCATCCCTTGATAACGGGCGGAAATCCCGTTGGTCATTACTCAGTAAAAATACCTTTACTACCACCTTTATGAGCCCATTCCATACTAAGCCGCTTGTTGCGTTCCCATCCCCGGCAACTCTCTGGAAAGCACCTTTAGTAATGTACTATTCTCAATCAACAGTTTTTCTTTATATATTTCTAGTTATTATAATGCAATATTTACAGTATGTCAAACATTTTTCAATGTCAGTTTGTGTCAAGCAATCGTGGGCAATTTATTTATTTTTCCAATAGTAAGAATATACCAGTGTTCTAATGGACTATATTTAACCTTGTTTACCGCATTTATTCCACGGTCCCCTTGATAATGAGCCT
>JBMNTI010000233.1:0-2778 GCA_050945655.1 Acetivibrionales bacterium
TTATCAATACTCTTTTCTTCCTTTATCTGTTATTTGCTGCCGCCGGAGGGCTTATGGTCTATTTAATATATCTTAAAATAACATTATTCCCGCTGACTCCATCAATAGTTATGGCACCTTTGATCATCCTGCCTTCCATATACATGGTTTGGCAGGGAGTGAAAACGGTTGCCCGTTTTAAACTGGTGACCATGATTTCATATATAACAGCAATTATCTATGTTATTCTCGTTATAAAAAAAATGCGGTTTTCGTTTCTTATGCCGATTGGTGAGGCAGGTATTATGCCAATTTTATATAGTATGAGAATCAGCTTCTTTGCATATCTCGGATTTGAATTGATAGCTGTTTTTTATACGGAGATAAGCGATAAGAAAAATGCCCTTAAATATCATGTATATGCAAACCTGTTAAGCATGCTTTTTATCATGCTTATTGTTTTAGCATGCACGGCAGTATTTGGTGAGAGTTACCTGGCGGTTCTTAATATACCGTTTTTTAATCTCTCAAGGGTTTATCACGCACGAATTATCGAAAGGGTGGATTTATATATAGTATCCATATGGTATATTGCCACAGGATGCTCAATAAGAGCTTATATGACGGCTGCTTATTACAGCATGGGAAAGGTGTTCAAGCTTAAGAAAAGCCGTATCATCTACGCCATATTTATTAGTGTGATTATTGGTTTAAGTTTGATGGCAAATGATATAAATGATGCTTTCATGGTCCTGAAAATAATCAATTATATTGGGATGGGGGCAGTGGCATTACTTATACTGTGCCTTGTTTTATCAATGTTTATAAAAAAAGGTGTCGTTGAAAGTGAGTAAAATGAATAAGCGTATTTTTATTTTGGTCCTGTTGTTAAGCACGAGTGTTTTATCAGGCTGCTGGGATCAGAAAATATTTGAAGAGACAGGATTTGTACTGCAGGTTGGCTTGGAATTAAATGAGAATGACGATCTGGTGTTAAGTTTAACTATGCCTGTAGTAGAGGAGGAAATTGAACAGAATGTTGAGATTCTTTCTGCAACAGCTCCGCTTATAAGAGAAGCAAGGGATAAAATAAGAAATTTTTCCGGGAAAAGAATAGAGGGAGGGAAAACCCAGCAGTTACATTTTTCAAGGGAACTGGCTGAAAAGGGAGTGGGTGACCTTTTGGATGTTTTTTTTAGAAGTCCCGAAAATCCTGTTCTGGCAAATATTACGGTAGTGGAAGGCAGCCCGTTGGAAATGTTTAAACTGAGTCTTAATTATAAAGATAAAACAAGGGTAGCCTTTTATGTGACTCACCTGATCGATGAAAGCAGAAAAAGGACAGCTTCGCCTGATGTAAGAATTTATGATTTTGCAATAGCACAGCATTGTGGAACAATAGATCCGACCGCAGTCCATATGAGATATGATGAAGAAAAAATCGAAATATTGGGAACTGCCCTGTTTCAAGGTGACAGAATGGTTGGAAATATTGATATTGTAGATACAGGAATACTATATGCCTTAATGGGTAAAAAAATACGTTTTGATTATTATTGCAGGGAGAACCACACCCATCAACCCGGTATTAAAAGCGGAATGGCCTTATTATTTAAAAAAGTAAAGAGAAAAGTGGATATTGATGTATCAGGTGAGAAACCTAAGATTCACATAAGCCTTGATTATATAACAACACTGGATGAATATGATGATAAACATCAATTGGACGAACCAAACAATAAAAAAGAGCTTGAGGCGAAAGTAACAGAATGTATGAAGAACGATTGCGAGAGGCTTCTTGCATACTTGCAGGAAGTAGGAGCCGATCCCGTCGGCTTTGCGGAAATGGTCAGATCAAAGCATAATGCTTATTTCAAGTCTATCGACTGGAGAAAGATATATCCTGAGATTGAATTTACCGTGGATGTTAAAGTAACAATAGAAAGCCAGGGGGCTATCAATTGATAAACATCTCAGCTTTTTCTTCCTCTGTCAGGACTCTGCCGTTTAGCTGTCTGTTTGCTTTATCAATAAGCATTTGAGTCGTATAATAGGGCATTATGTATACCGTTTGCTTACGCCTATGCCAATACTTTTTTTTCGGCAGAATAAGTGAGCTTTGTGGAATAATCCTCAACCTGCCATTTAATATTACCTAAGATATCGATGCAGGTTATATAATCATCATATTTAGAACCGGAGGTTGTAGTAATAATTGTATTATCATCTATAAAGATGGCATAGTTATCATAAATAGTATTTTTGTTTGTGTATAGTTTACCCAAGAGTTTTCCGTCTTCAACATCCCAGGTATAGAGGTAACCGTTTCGGCAGTGAGTCATAAGCGTTTTGCCATCGGGACTTAGTTTAATAATGTTAACGGCCATATCGTGGTCGATTACTATATCGCCGTCAAAGTAATGGTCTGCATTATAGACCGATAATGCCTTTGACATTGCAAACTCAGCCTCATGTACGTATGGCTGTCCGGGTTTGACATGTCTTTAGGCAAAGCTGCCTGAGCTGCAAGGATAGCCCGGTATCTATCGCCACTTTTATAATACCTGTTTGATATATCAGCTAAATATCGTGATTGTCCTATTTGGGTTTGTTCAATTTGTGCTTTGATCTCTAAATTTTTCTGATTAATCTCTTCTGCCTTTTGATTTACTTCAATAGATTTTTGCTTTATTATGAAGGATTGATATAAACTGAATGATCCAAAGGCAAGAAAAAATGCAGATAATGATATGGATGCAGTAAGCACAGTCTTTATAACTCGTTCTTTGTGACGTTGTC
>JBMNTI010000234.1:0-2768 GCA_050945655.1 Acetivibrionales bacterium
CAACCTTTGCAGCGCTGATCTTAGCGGCAACGACCTGATGCATTTCGGCAACGCCGTGAGGCAACTGAACGCGGGCCTTTCCGATAAAAAGAACATTCCGTTCGCTTCTGTGCTGACATGTGAAGGCGAGTGGAACGAGGACAGATTCGTTCTCGCCGATGACCTGAGGGACAAGACCATGTGCACATCCTGCGGGAAGACACTGATCGGTCACGATGAGGAAACCTGTGCCCGATGCCAAAGGGACGAAAGGCTGGGCGCGGACCTGGTCAACGCCAAATACATCGAGTTCACCAGGGGACACGGGACGTTCCATATGTTCGGGGACATATGGATATCTGTGATGAAAAAGCCCAGGTTCAACGGCGGCTTTATGATCCACATGCTCAACGCCACAGAATTCGAAGACAGGAAGCTCTATTCCCTCCCCGTGACGGCAAGGTTTGCCGCCAACCACGTACCGACGGAGAACGGCGGGATAAAGACGTTTTCCGATATTGCGCAGATGGCTAAGGGCTCGAAGCACCTGGGGATACTCAAGGCCGACGTGGACAACCTTGGGTTCGTGTTCATGGAGGGGTTTTCCCAAAGGTATTCCGTTTCGAGGGTTTCGACGCTTTCTCGTATGCTCGACCTGTTTTTCAGCGGCTATGTCAACGTCCTGCTGGAAAAGGAATTCACGAATGTCTACAGCGTGTTTTCGGGAGGGGACGACCTGTTTCTCGTCGGTCCGTGGGACAAGATGCCCGAACTCGCGCTGCGGCTGAACAGGGATTTCAGGGCGTACGCCGCAGGCAACCCGTGTTTCACGATAACTGCGGCCGTTACGCTGGAGAACGCGGTTTCCAACGTAAAGACCTTCTCGCAGACCTGCGAACACAGACTCAAGCAGGCGAAGACACAGTCGGACGAGACGGTGTATCCGGAAAGGGACGGCCGCGACGCGGTATGGTTTTTCAACCATTTCTTCACATGGGAGGACTTTGAAAAATATCTTGCCGACGGCAGGAAGCTCGAACAGTGGATAGGCGCGGGGCTGGCAAACACTTCCCAGCTTCGCAGGGTCGCCAGCTACAGCGGGATGTATAAGGACTTCCTCCAAATGCGGACGCTGGATTCCGCGCGGTTCGACGGGCTGTTCGAATACGACCTGTGCAGGAATTACCCCGGCGACGGCCCCCGGCGGGAAGTGCGCGACTGGGCCGCCGCGCTGAGGGACAACAGCCTGAACTACAAGAATCTGCGGAAGGACTTCTACTTTGCAGGGTTTTGCGTTGACTACGCGCTGAATAAAACCAGAGAGAAAAGGGGGAGAGACGAACATGCCGGCCAATAACAGGGGCGGAGGCTACGGAGGCAGGGGCCGTTACCAGCAAAACCAACGCGAGGAATTCAGGCTATCGGAAGGATACCTGAAAAATGGGTATTTCAACGATACCCCGACGGGGAAGGCCATAAAAACGAGCCTGATGATGAAGACGGCAAGGGATATTGCAGAAGGGCTATATTTGGCTTGGCCCCAAATCAAGAAATCTCAGTTGCGCAAGTACTATGATTACTGTAAAAACCTACAAGCTAAGATGGAGTTCAAAAAAGTGGGATTTGAGGTCATTCAGCCAGGATTTGCAAAACTGCTTGGCCACGCTACTAACGCTTCTAATAAATCACCGAAGTTGGTGCCGCGTTTGTTTGTGGATTTTGTGGAAAGGAACATCAACACGGTGAAAGACGCCGACGATTTCAACGCGTTCGTCGAGCACTTTGAAATGATTGTTGCCTATTATCCGAGGAAAGACTAGGGAGGGGAAGAAAGTGAAACTGAAAAAGATCGTCAAGTTCGAGGGGAAGATCGTCTGCCTAACAGGCCTTTGCATCGGCGGGACCAACAACGACATCAACATCGGCGGGCTGGACAAGGAGGTCATCAAAAACCCCGTGACCAATGAGCCCTATATCCCCGGTTCCAGCCTCAAGGGGAAAATGCGATCCCAGTTGGAAAAGATAAAAGGCATCCAAGGGAAAACCCCTTGCGGCTGTGGCAGATATGAGTGTGATGTTTGCCTAATTTTTGGTTCACATTCAAAACCAGGGGCAGCTTCAGACCCTACCCGAATCATCGTACGTGATGCAAAACTTAGCGATGAATCAAAAATGCTTTACCATAACCTGCCTGCGGAGAAGGTCAGATATACGGAGAGCAAAGTTGAGAATTTGATAGATAGACCTGCTGGCATGGCTCATCCACGTACTAATGAGCGCGTGCCGGAGGGCGCCAAATTCGACATGGAGATACTCCTGCAGATATATGACCGGGATGATGAGGACAGGCTCAAAAACGCCGTCCGTAAAGCCCTGGAACTGGTTGAACTCAGCTACCTGGGCGGTTCGGGCACGCGCGGGTACGGCAAGGTAAGGTTCGACTACGAAGAGGGCGAGATCGATATTTGAGGGTGATGCCGAATGAAACTCTACAGAGCGGTAATATCCGCGCAGTCGTCCGTGCTTTCGCCGCTGCAGTCGGACACGCTCTTCGGCGCGTTCTGCTGGAACTACCGCGCCGTACAAGGTGAAAAGGCGCTGTTGGAGCTGATCGGCGGGTTCAGGGAAGAAAGGCCGCCCATCATATTCTCCAACGCATTCCCGCACGACGCCCTGCCGCTGCCGTTTGGCATCCGCGACCCGGGAGCAGATATCCGGCCAGATTCGGCGCAGGAGGAGAAACTCGCATCCTACAAGCGGGGGAAAAAACTCAAGAACGCGCGGTATGT
>JBMNTI010000235.1:0-2751 GCA_050945655.1 Acetivibrionales bacterium
GATTGAAGGCAGGAGTCTCCATAAATCCTTCCACTCCTGAAACGGCTATTGAATATGTATTGGATAAAATCGACATGGTACTGATTATGACCGTGAACCCGGGGTTCGGAGGCCAAAGCTTTATTGAAGGTATGCTAAAGAAGATTTCAAGACTCAGGAAAACCATTTCGGAAAGAAAACTCAATATAGATATCGAAGTAGACGGCGGGATTAATGAGGACACTGCTTCCAGTGTTACAAAGGCCGGGGCGAATATTCTTGTTGCCGGTTCTGCGTTTTTTGGCAGTAAGGATCCGGAAGCCTTTGTGCGGCATTTAAAGAAAGAAGGCCAATAAAATGAAAACTCTCATTGTGGGAAACGGAAGCCTGTCTGATCATAGTATTTTAACAAGATATCACAGGTGGGCCGATCTTGTTATTGCCGCCGACGGCGGACTGATGCATCTTAAAAAAGCCGGCCTTAATTCTAATGTGCTATTAGGCGATTTTGATTCGGTAGATTTATCCGAGCTTGCTAAAATCAAAGCCCAAAATAATGCTGAATTGATTACTTTCCCTAAGAATAAGGATTATACGGACCTTGAACTTGCCGCTAATCTTGCCATAGAGCGGGGAGCTACTGAGATAGTTATTCTTGGTGCCTCCGGTACCCGCCTTGACCATACCACATCCAACATTCACTTGCTTTATAAGCTCTTGGAAAACAGTATAAAGGGATACATCGAAGATGAGCATAACAGGGTATATCTTATAAGAAAGAGCTTAACTATCGAAAAACAGCCTGATTACAAGGTTTCTATACTGCCGCTGCCCCCGGTTGCCAGAGGCGTAACTACACGGGGACTCACATATGCGCTTGCCGACGAAGATCTGATCTTCGGTACCGGACGTGGTATCAGCAATGAATTTTCTGATGATACTGCAACCATATCGGTAAAAGAAGGACTTCTGTTAGTTTTTGTTTCCAGGGATTAGCATAGCCGGGCTTAATATGCATGATTAAATAGAAAAGCAGGGCCGCCATTAGATACCCTGCTTTTTGATTATTATTAATTATATTATTGCGGTTATTAATCAACATCCACATTATTTCGTTTGGATTTTATTTTACTTTTTCTAGGTGTAATATCAGTGGTCTCTTCATTACTTACCTCGATCATCCTGCAACTGCCCTGGAAAATTGCTCCCTCGTCGGTCACGATGCTGTTGACCTCAATATCTCCGTAGAGCTTAGCCTGGGACATAATGTGCAAAATACCTTTTGAAAGGACATTGCCTTTTATATACCCGCTTATGTAGACATTGCTTCCATAAATATTGCCTGTAACAGATGCCGTAGGTTCAATATATACATCGCCGCTGGCTTTAATATCCCCCTCAACCTTGCCGAGTATTTTGACAGAGCCTTCAGATTCTATATTCCCCGTAAAAGTTGTAAATTCGCCTAATACCGTATCCATAGCAAGAGGTGTATCTTTTTTCTTAAACATATGTTTACCTGCCTTTCATAACGAACGCTTATCTTTTTTCCAAGTATTTTTTAGGATCAGTTGGTACACCATTTATCTGTATTTCAAAATGCAGATGTGTGCCGGTAGATGTTCCGGTGTTACCCATTTTAGCTATCTTCTGGCCTTTCTTTACCCATTCGCCCACTTTAACGTTGTATGAGCTTAAATGAGCATATACTGTTTTAAATCCGTTGCCATGACTTATCGCGACATAGTTCCCATAACCATTAGTTCTTCCGACTTCGACAACCTTACCGTCACCGGCGGCATATATTGTGGGATATTTTTTATTCCCGATATCTATACCGTCATGGGAACGATAATATTTATATATCGGGTGAAAACGCCTGCCAAAATCCGAGTGTATGGTTGTACTGTTATCAACCGGCCAATATGTGGGCAAAGCATTCAGGAAATTGGTGAGTTCGTGCTCTTTCTTGTTGATTTTACTGTTTGTATCATCCTCAGACAATTTTGCGCTCTCAACAAGTTCTATAAGTGCACGCAATTCTTTAATGCTTTCTTTAAAAGTAGTCTCATTTGATTTACCGCGGCTTACCGATCTGATTGTGTCCATGTTATTATCCACATAGGCAACAACCATCTCTTCATATTCCTTTTTGTATTGTTCAATAGCTTGTTCGGAAATGGTTTTTGTGGTAGATGCGGCTGATATCAATTCTGCATTTTCAATTAACTCATTTGTCTGATTTGCGATGTAATCCTCAAGCTCGGCTTTCTGAGCCAGAATAAATTCTAATTCCTGATTATGCCGTTCCTTAAGCAATTGATTTTCTTTTACTACCGATAATGTGTAACCTGTAAGAATCAATAGAGCAACCAGCATCATGGCTGTTATGGAAAGTAGGGTTGTCCTGTAATTACTGATTCTGATAGTTCGAACTCCACCCTTACGGTGTGGGACAAGCATAAAAGACAGATAATTTCTCTTTTTGGTAGAAATTTTCCCTGTCATCTTTTTCATGTCTACACTCCTCTTAACTATCTCTTAAAATTTGATTCACGCTGCTTTGCAAGCCAATGTTTAAAAAATATTACGGATATATTACAATTATAAGTCAAATGACGACAATTTGCAAACAACCATTATTATATGTTAGTGTCAAGTACTCGTGGGCAATTTATTAATTTTTCCAATAGTAAGAATATACCAGTGTTCTAATCTACTATATTTAGCCTTGTTTTCCCCATTTATTCCACGCCTCTTGACAATGAGCCT
>JBMNTI010000236.1:0-2732 GCA_050945655.1 Acetivibrionales bacterium
GAGGCATCCCTCTATAGGGCTAATGCTCACATTGCCATCACAAAAAACTCGTTTGTGTTAAATTTTCAAGGTACATATTGTACTTTGGTTTATTAGAAAACGTCTTTCGACACTCTAATCATATTATCAGTTAATTATTATATTTGTCAATAAATAACAAGTAAAAATATTGAAGATGTTGATATCTTACTAACCTATACAAGCGAATGTAAGGTTTTCATAAGAAAGTAGAACTGTTCCATTGTTTGACTATGGAACCTTTAGTCGATATTATGCGTGCTGCTTACATCGGTTAAAGGTTCCAGAAAATTGCAAATGTTAAAAACAGTGAAATACTCTTTTTCCGGCATCTTTTATTCATGCGGGTATAAGATCCTTCGATTGATTCCTCCCCCAGGATGACAGAGTCAGATTCTTCATTTTGCTTCGCTCAATTCAGAATTTCCACGCGTTACCCGCACCAGGATAAATGAATTCAAGCAGGGAGGAACGTGGAGGAACCGCTGTCGATGTCATTCGTGAAGCGGAGCAGGACTGCGTAGCGGCGCGAATAATTTCCGGATGTATAAAATTCAAAACAGTAATATGGCGGCAAGAATCAACAAAGGCTCCTGACCGTTGTTTGTGATGGAGTGGTATTCACCGCCGCCGGTTTTAATTGCATCACCGGGGCCGATGTTTTTTATTTCACCGTTGTCATCAACTATCCCGGTTCCACTTAATATATAATAAATCTCTTCTTCCTGGTCGTGCTCATGGGGACCGATGGAACAACCCGGCTCTAAAATAATTTGACTGAATAAGCGGCATTTCCCCTTAATTTCATCAGCATTAAAAATATTTTGAAGCTTGACGCTTCCATTGCCGCCCCTCATCTTTTCGCGGATTTCAACTGTCATTTCCGAAGCTCTTTTCAACATGATTCAATCCTCCTTTTTAGTTTTTGAAGTACGCATAAATATAAAAATATATAAAGCGCATATCAGTAATAAGAATGATGAAATAAGAAATAATATCTGCTTGATATCATAAGGTAATCCAAATAACATAACCGCTTTATCGCCGAATATACCTACCGACCTGGCGCCAACCGCTGCGGAGATAAACCCGAAAAAACCACTAAAAGCTGCGCTGAATCCAATGTAAACCGTTCTCTTCTCGTCTGGGGTAAAATCAAACTGCAAATTGAAGAGAGCCACATTGATCCCTGACCATGCCATGCCACTCGTAATATAACTAATCATTAACAGTGGAATAAGAAATACACTGTTCGCAGAGCATAAAAACCAGGAAAAATGGCATATGCTAAGTATTCCGACGGGTAGCATGGTTGTTTTTGCCCATCCTTTTTTATCTGCAAATCTTCCCCATATTCTGGCCATCAATACGTAGGTAAGGGCATTAACAGAGGACAACATTGTTATGACCGTATAACTCAAACCCAGATCCGATTTAATATAAATACTAAAATAAGCACTTGCAATCTGTACTGCGAAGTTCCAAATTATAAGCATCACAAAATATCTTATAAATATCTTGTTCTTAAGTGGAAGAGTAATGATTTCGAGCAGTTTGATCCTTGTTGATGTATATATAAGGGGAACTTCTTTCATAAGAAAAAAGGAAAGAAAATTGACTAGTGAAATAAAAAAGACAAAGATATAAGCAATTAAATAGCCTTTGATTTCATTTCCCGCACCCTTTTGAATATCTAAAATCGTACTCATAATAAAAGTTATCAAGGTTGCAACAAAAAGCATAATCGATTCTCTTCCACCGAAGAATTTGCCTCTTTTATTCTGGGGAACAAAGCTGATGTACATACTGGATATGGCAGGAGTGACAAAAGATAAAGACATACTGGATACTAAAAAAATAATTGCAGCAATAATAAGTCTGGCAATAGGGCTGACTGGAAGAAAAGGTGTGGATATAAGAGTAACAAGTAAGAGGCGATGCAGCGCGGATCCTAATATAATAATGCCCTTCCTGATCCTCAGGCTTTCAAGAATAATAGGAGATAACACCTGAATTACCGTTGCCAGGACGGGTAGTGCAAGAACGTATCCACAAAAAGAGTCGCTGGCGCCCATATATTTGAGCAATCCAACCAAAAATGCACCGCTTGTTAAATTATACACCGTTCTTGCAGAAGCGCCTTCAACAATCATCAGCAAACGGTTTTTTTCAAGATCCTTCTCTAAAGGAAATTTTTGTTGTGGTGTCATATGTTAACCTCGTAAGTATTTAAGAAATCATAGCTTAAGAAACTGTTCAATATTCAGAATGAATACGGTAGCACCACCAACATTGACTTCAACGGGCATTGCCATATTAAAGGAACCAAAGCTGCCGGGAAGCTTTTCAGGGGCAATCATCCTGCGCCTTGATTTGCATGCATCACGGATAATAGAGAGGGCCTGTTCAACCTTGTCATCATCTGTGGCGATCAGGAATGTAGTATTCCCGCTTTTTAAAAACCCTCCGCTGGAGCATAGCTTAGTCGTACTAAAACCACTGCGATTCATGTTATCGGCAAGAATACTGCTGTCCTCATCACTGACAATCGCAAAAACAAGCTTCATAGAAAAAACCTCCATGTAATATTTTTTGTTCTGTTAACTTAATAATAAAAATGAGACCTGAAACGCCTATGGTATAATGGAAATCGTCAAACAACCATTACCTCCCAGAAAGGAGCGCTCAAGTCTCATGACTATTATACCATCTAA
>JBMNTI010000237.1:0-2609 GCA_050945655.1 Acetivibrionales bacterium
ATACCGTTGCCGTATCTCATGGCGAAGGAAGATTCGCAGCAAATCCTTCTGTTTTGGAGGAACTTGAGAAAAACGGGCAGATTGCCACCCAGTATGTGGATCTTGACGGCAATCCAACCATGGATATTAGGTACAATCCCAATGGTTCGGTATTAGCTATTGAGGGCATTACCAGCAAAGATGGCAGAATTTTCGGGAAGATGGCTCATGATGAACGTTATACTTCCGGCACATTTAAGAATGTTCCGGGAAAAAAGGATCAAAAAATATTTGAGTCAGGCGTTGAATATTTCCTGTAGGAATAAAATATGAAAGAAGCATCTTTACGAAACCGGAAAAAGATATGTGTTCTATAAACAAGACTCTTCGGCATATAGTGAGGGTGAAGAGCCGTAATGGAAGAGGGCTTTTCACTTTTTTATCCACGTTATTCACTATAGTATTTTTTTGGTTGTTTTATCATCATGCGGGAGAATAAATATGGAAGATTCGCATTATAAAGAAGTCTATAACCCTGCCGAAGAGACTGAATCTGATACATCCGAATCTGATCCGGGTCATGAGACTGTTATTCCTGATGAACCTTCAGGTAATACGGAAGACAAAGAAGAACCAGTCGGGCATTTATTTACACCCGAAGCAACTGAAGAGGAGCCGCGTGCCTCTACAGATGTAACACCAGATACGCCACCAGACACAACACACGATGCAATGTCTGACACACCACCGGATATACCGGGTACTTCACCCGATGCACCTCCCCAATTGCCATCGAACCCATCACCCGGTTCATTGCCCGAAACTGAGCCGGATACACCAACCGAGCCGAGAAAAGACCCTGAGCCGGGTGAGACCATGATACCACCGCCCTCTGCTCCAACCCCAACACCTGCTCCAACTCCAGCCTTGCCATCAGATCCTCCGCCCTCTGAGGCAGAGACTGGTAGCATTGTAAATCCGTATGTACCATACACCTACGAGCAGATGATAGATGAAAGCATGAAGCTGGCCAAACGGTATCCGGAAGTAATTACCCTGGGAAGCATAGGAAATTCGGTGGAAGGACGGGAGCTATTGCTAATAAAGCTTGGAAAAGGCGAGAAGAAGATAATTCTATGCGGGTCCCACCATGCAAGAGAATATATTTCAAGTTCATATCTTATGAAAATGGTCGAGGAATATTCCAGGGCATATACTAATTCAGGAAATTTTGGGGAGTATAATGTCAGGGAAATACTGGACAGAATAAGCATGTACATTGTCCCCATGGTCAACCCCGACGGGGTGAACCTAGTTAATAAAGGCCCTGGCACAGTAAACAATCAGTACGCCGTAGAGACTATGGTGATGTTAAGACCAAGTTACAGGGAATGGAAGGCAAATATTAACGGAGTGGATTTGAATCGTCAATACCCTGCTAAATGGGAAGAAAAATATGATGAAGTAAGGAAACCTGCATCAGAAAGCTTTAAAGGAACAGCTGCCGCTACCGAGCCCGAGGTTCGGGCTATGATGAAGTTAACGGCCGAAAATGAGTTTATTTTGGCAGCGTCCTTCCATACCAAAGGTAATGTGATTTATTGGGCTGACCGGGGTACAGTGAACCTGATTCCCCGCGTAAGAGATATGGCAAAACGTCTGGCATTGCTTACAAAATACCAAAGGATGCCGGTTTCCGAGGATCCTTCTATATATGGAGCTGGTTATGAAAACTGGTTTAGAGCGGAATTCCTGCGCCCTGCGTTTTGCATAGAATTAACTCCTTACAACAATACCGATATACCCCATGATGATAGGAAATTTGATAGTCTGGTTTGGAAGAATGCCCGGTACATAGGACTGTTTATGGCTGATGAGGTACTTTATTGGCAATAATTCGTGCTATGGACAATATTTTTATAATTCTTTATAATTAATCTGTTGCTTTATGCCGGATATTGAATTCCTACGGATTATCATTTCAGGCATTATAAAGATTAGAAAATAAGAAACTACTGAAAAAGTCGCTCCCTTCTCGTCATGCTGAGCGCAGCGAAGAATCTGACATGCAGGAACAACCATCGATTTTCCATAAAACGATGTGTGTTTTACGTACCTGCATATCAATTTTCCATTTAACTTCGCTTAATTAAATTATTTAGTTTATCAGTAGTTTCAAAAATAAGTGTTTATTTTAACTACCGTTCTCCCAGGATGGCATATGACCAGGATGAGTAAATGCTCAAAAAACGAGGTGTTTTTGAATGTACCAAACATATAGAAAAAAGAAACGCAGGTTTAATCCCCGCAAATTTATTATTTTTTTGATTCTTGTCAGTACTTTGATTACTGTAATAATTTTTACTGTAAAGGGCAAAGGTTTACTTTCACAGGGAAATCTTAACACACAGGTAAAATCTGATCCCACAGAAAACGGCGGCATATCTTATGCGCCAACGTCTGATCCCACCGCTGAATCCACTCCTGAGCCTACTCCCTGGCCTACTCCGGAGCCAATACCGGAAGAGAGTACCGATCGCGCGGTTCTGGACGTGTCCTGGGAGGATCCTGCCGTTTTTACAGGTCCTTATGCTTTCGAAGACTATAAAAAGACTTTTATAAAAAAAGAC
>JBMNTI010000238.1:0-2600 GCA_050945655.1 Acetivibrionales bacterium
GATTGAAGGCAGGAGTCTCCATAAATCCTTCCACTCCTGAAACGGCTATTGAATATGTATTGGATAAAATCGACATGGTACTGATTATGACCGTGAACCCGGGGTTCGGAGGCCAAAGCTTTATTGAGGGCATGCTTCAGAAGATCTCAAGACTCAGGAAAACCATTTTGGAGAGAAATCTCAATATAGATATTGAAGTAGACGGCGGAATTAATGAGGATACTGCTTCCAGGGTCGCAAAGGCCGGGGCGAATATTCTTGTTGCAGGTTCCGCGTTTTTCAGCAGTAAGGATCAGGAAGCCTTTGTCCGGCATTTAAAGAAAGTGGGTCCATAAAATGAAAACGCTCATTGTGGGAAACGGAAGCCTGTCTGATAAAAGGCTTTTAATAAAGTATCACCAATGGGCCGATTTGGTTATCGCAGCCGACGGTGGACTTATGCACCTTAAAAAGGCCGGCCTTGATTCCAATGTGCTGTTAGGTGATTTTGATTCGGTGGATAAATCCGAGCTTGATAAAACCAAGGCTCAAAATAAAGCGGAATTGATAACTTTCCCGAAGAATAAGGATTATACCGATCTTGAGCTTGCCGTCAATCTTGCTATAGAGCGAGGGGCTTCTGAGATAGTAATTCTAGGTGCCTGCGGTACCCGCCTTGACCATACCACGGCTAACATTCACTTGCTTTATAAGCTCTTAGAAAACGATATAAAGGGTTATATTGAAGATGAGCATAACAGGATATATCTTATAAAAAAGAAGCTAACCATCGAAAAACAGCCTGATTACAAGGTTTCCATCCTGCCGCTCCCTCCGGTTGCCAGGGGAGTGACTACCGAGGGGCTCTCATATGCGCTTGCCGACGAAGATCTGGTCTTCGGCATTGGACGCGGCATCAGCAATGAATTCTGTGATGATATGGCAACTATATCGGTTAAAGAAGGCCTTCTGTTAGTTTTTGTTTCAAGGGATTAGCATAGCCGGGCTTAATATGCATGATTTAATAGAAAAGCAGGGTCGCCATTAGATACCCTGCTTTTTGGTTATTATTATTAAATATATTATTGCGGTTATTAATCAACATCCACATTATTTCGCTTGGATTTTATTTTACTTTTTCTCGGCGTAATATCAACGGTCTCCTCATTGCTTACCTCGATCATCCTGCAACTGCCCTGGAAAATTGCTCCCTCGTCGGTCACGATGCTGTTGACCTCAATATCTCCGTAGAGCTTGGCCTGTGCCATAATGTGCAGGATTCCCTTTGAAAGGACATTGCCCTTTATATACCCGCTTATATATACATTGCTTCCGTATATATTGCCTGTAACAGATGCAGTAGGTTCAATATATACATCTCCGCTGGCTTTAACGTCTCCCTCAACCTTGCCGAGTATTTTGATGGAACCCTCCGATTCTATATTGCCTGAAAAAGTTGTAAATTCGCCTATTATAGTATCCATGGCAAGAGGTGTATCTTTTTTCTTAAACATATGTTTACCTGCCTTTCATAACGTACGTTTATCTTTTTTCCAAGTATTTTTTGGGGTCGGTAGGAACACCATTTATCTGTAATTCAAAATGCAGGTGTGTGCCGGTAGATGTACCTGTGTTCCCCATTTTAGCTATCTTTTGTCCTTTCTTTACCCAATCGCCGACTTTGACGCTGTATGAGCTTAAATGAGCATATATTGATTTGAATCCGTTGCCATGGCTTATAGCAACATAGTTTCCATATCCCTTGGTGCTTCCGGCTTCAACAACCTTGCCGTCACCGGCGGCGTATATTGTGGGGTATTGTTTATTCCCGATATCTATACCATCGTGGGAACGATAATACTTATATATCGGATGGAAACGCCTGCCGAAATCGGAGTGTACGGTTGTACTGTTATCAACCGGCCAATATGTGGGAAGAGCATTAAGGAAGTTGGTAAGTTCGTGCTCTTTCTGGTTGATTTTACTGTTTGTATCATCCTCGGACAATTTTGCATTCTCAACAAGTTCTATAAGAGCGCGCAATTCCTGGATGCTTTCCTTAAAAGAGGCTTCATCTGATTTGCCGCGGCTTACCGACTTAATTGAACTCATGTTATTATCCACATAAGCAACCACCATATCTTCATATTCCTGCTTATATTGCTGAAGAGCTTGTTCGGAAATGGTTTTTGTGGTAGAAGCGGCTGATATCAACTCGGCATTTTCAATCAATTCACTGGTCTGATTTGCGATGTAATCCTCAAGTGTGGCTTTTTGAGCTAAAATGAATTCTAATTCCTGATTATGCTGTTCCTTAAGCAATTGATTTTCTTTTACTACCGATAATGTATAGCCTGTGAGAATCAATAATGCAACCAGCATCATGGCTGTTATGGAAAGCAGGGTTGTCCGGTAATTGCTGATCGTGATAGTTCGAACTCCACCCTTATGGTGCGGGACAAGCATAAAAGACAGATAATTTCTCTTTTTGGTAGAAATTTTTCCTGTCAACTTTTTCATGTCTACACTCCTCTTAACTATCTCTTAATAAAGAAATATAATTTAATTCAGGCTGCTTTGCATGCTAATAGTTAAATGTTTAAATAATTATTACGAATATA
>JBMNTI010000239.1:0-2598 GCA_050945655.1 Acetivibrionales bacterium
TTAATTACTTCCATTTTAGGGATGCATAATTTCATCATGATGAAACAAAATATTAAAGAACAAAGGATCAAGGACAAAAGCGCCGGAAGCAATAAAAAATATAGCATTCTTCGAATTTAATTATACCAGCAAGGCGCAAACAGGCTAAGTAATCAGGGCGGTTACCTGCTATATGGCAGAAACCGCCCTGATTATTCTATCTTAATAATGGTTCTGATCGTCATATTCCCTGTGTGAAGGCTTTTTCAATATGGTGCTTATACCTCCGGCGATTAATAATCCCCCTACAATATACTTAAAGTATTTACCTACGTATCCGAGGGTGCCTATGGAAAAAAATACAATAGCTATTCCCGTAAGGATAAATATCGGAATCAGAAGACCCGGTTCCCTGTTTCCTGCAATATAAAGGAGGAATAATCCCACAGCAGGAGCTATTATGAATCCGGGCCACAAAACACCCCAGAGATTAAATAATCCGGAGAAAAAGCAAGTACCCGCTATAGTTAGTAATATCCCGACCGGAACAAGCAAGCCGGGACTTCTATCCCCAAACAAATAGAGCAGTAAAAGCCCTACGGCTGGGGCCGCAATAAAACCAGGCCATACTAACCTATATGATAAGAGTTCTCCCAGCAAAAAGGTTCCTCCCAGAGTTACCAGTATACCGGCAGGAACCAATAAACCTGCTCCATCCGGTCTTTTGGAAAGATAACCTAAAAAGAAAAAGAATGATATTGCAATAAATATCGTAGGCCAGGTGAGGCTAATCAGCCACGAAAAAGTTATCAATCCTATATTCCCGGATACAGTTAATATGCCGATAATAACAAGTATGGCCCCTATAATATATTTTGAACTATATCTCATACTCAAATACGCCTCCGTTTTTTTCTATTTTGAGTATACCTGAACAATATGATAAAACAATGGGACCAAAATTAGAATTAGATTAGAATTATGTTATCAGCATAGCATCCCCAAAGCTAAAAAACCTGTATTCCTCGACAATAGCCTCTTTATAAGCCCGCATAATTCTGTCTTTCCCGGCAAAGGCGCTTACCAGCATTATTAATGTGGATTCGGGAAGATGAAAATTTGTTATCAGCGCATCAACTACTTTAAAGGTGTATCCGGGGTATATAAATATGTCTGTTTCCCCTTGCCCGGGTAAGACTTTTCCACTTTCGTCGGAACAGGTTTCCAATACGCGCACACTGGTAGTACCGACGGCGAACACCCTCTTCCCCTTTTCTTTTGTTTGGTTGATTATATCACAGGTTTCTGGACTTATTGAGTAGTACTCCTTATGCATGTGATGTTCCAGTATATTTTCGACCTTTACAGGTCTGAAAGTGCCAAGGCCTACATGAAGAGTCAGTTCTGCTATCTTAACGCCTTTTTGGGCAAGCTTTTCAAAAACTTCTGCCGTAAAGTGGAGCCCTGCCGTAGGCGCCGCCGCCGAGCCGTTTATTTTGGAATATATGGTCTGGTACCGTTCCCTGTCCTTAAGGCTTGCATGTATATAGGGCGGCAGCGGCATTATTCCTACCTTGCCTAAAACCTCCTCGAATACACCTTCATAAAAAAACTTTACGATCCTGTTTCCTTCTTCACCTATTTCGAGAATTTCAGCAATTAGCTGCCCTTCACCAAAAACAAAACGGCTTCCCGGTTTCGCGATTTTTCCCGGTTTTAATATTACTTCCCATACGTCTTTCTCTATTCTCTTTAATAGTACGAACTCGATTTTGCCGCCGGTTTTTTCCTTTTCGCCCATAAGCCTTGCCGGAATTACTCGGGTATTATTTATAACCAGGCAGTCTCCTGACTCGAAGTAGTCGGGTATATCTTTAAATAGTCTATGTTCCAGAGTGTCTCTTTGCCTGTCCAATACTAAAAGCCTGGACAGATCACGCTTCTCAATCGGGTTTTGGGCAATCAGTCTATCGGGCAATTCATAGCTGAAATCCTTTAGCTTCATAATAACCTCATCAGAAGAGTATTGCTCCGCTCAATAAACTTTACCATATCCTCGGGTTCCAGTTGTCTGTGGTTAAGAAGAGCCAGGTCATAAATATGGCAGGCAGCGGTGATAGCATCCTCTTTCCTGTCTTCCTCCTGGTAGAGGTCGGCTATTCTCTTCACCATCGTATTATTGCTGTTTAAAACTAAAGTTTCCTCATCAGGAAAAAGGTCGGCGGTATTTAGATTGCCTCCGAAAGAACGGCTCATTTCCCTGAATCTCCGGGATTCCTCGGTAAGTAAGATAACTGCAGGTGTTGATTCGCTCTTTAAACCTTCTACCTTTATTTTAAGCTTATCTTTTCCGGTAGCTTCCTTAATTATCTTTTCAAGTTTTTCCTGTAATTTCTTATTTTCATCTTCCTTGCTTTGATCATCTTTCATGTTATCGATAATATCAGCATCAACACGCAGGAATTTAACATCCCTGTTTTCCGATTCCATGAAGCTTATAAAATGCGAATCGATCATGGTATTTAATATGACCGCATCCATGCCGTTATCCTTAAACATACGGATATACTGGGCCTGTTGCTTTTCGTCATTAACATAATAGATCTTCTTATCGGCTTT
>JBMNTI010000240.1:0-2586 GCA_050945655.1 Acetivibrionales bacterium
TAAGAAATTGCAAGGAGCAGGTGTCTTCTGCAATGAGAAATACCTTAAATCACTACAAAATATGAATTTTTCAAGGTGCTATATAAATGGGGACATTTAAACCATTAGTTTTGACCCCAGTATCATTTTTTAAAAAACTAACAATTATTTTAAACTAACGGTATCGTCGTCAGACGGTACCGGAGCGTAGTTGCCGAGCTGCTTAATGATTCAAGGTTCCCGGGTACCCATTCGCAATCTTCGATTGCGATAATGGGTGGGGTTCTTATTATACCATGATTGCCTCGTCAGCAACAATTACAGTGCTATTTTCTTTCTTTCAAGGATATTCTTATGGTAGGGTCAAAAATAGGAGAGTAATTCTTTTGAAAGAAAAAAAAATCACTACACTCCAAGTGGCCGGAACCTATATAGGAACAATCGTCGGCGCAGGCTTTGCCTCTGGGCAGGAATTGCTTCAGTTCTTTGTGAACTTCGGTAAAATAGGACTTTTGGGAATATTCATATCTACCGTTCTTTTTATGTATTTTGGTTATATTATCATGGAATTGGGCCGATGTCTCAACGTATCCTCCCACCTTCCCATTGTTGCCAAAATCGGGGGCCGTTACATAGGCGCCTTTTCTGATGCTGTAATCACCTTTTTTCTGATGGGGGCACTAACTGCCATGATCGCAGGCTCAGGCGCACTTTTTCATCAGGAATTTAATCTCCATCCCGTTTTAGGATGCATGTTCATGGCAATGATCACGGTTATTACAGTTATAGGAGGCTTAAACAGTATAATAAACTCCATTAGTATCGTTGTTCCTTTTCTTATCCTGTCTGCAATTATTGTAAGCATTCTTACTCTGCTATCGGCGCCGCCCTTGTCGGAAATAAGCGTCAGCACTCTGAAAAAGCCGGAGTTGCTTAAAAACTGGCTCTGGTCCGCTATATTATACATATCCTATAACATTGTTCCTTCTATCTCAATATTGGGGTCACTGGGCAACCAGGCCCATGACAGAAAAACGATAAGGAACGGAGCTATTCTAGGCGGGTTAGGATTAGGTTTAGGAGCGGCAGCCATATTCCTGGCCTTATACGCCTATGCGGGGTCAATCGGTGACATTGAAGTTCCCATGATTATGATTGCACGTCGCATATCGCCGCTGGTCCGGACCGCATATGCAGTAGTTCTTCTGGCTGAGATCTATACTACGGCGGTTGGTGACCTTTATGGCTTTGCCGCAAGAATATGCAATATGGATTCAAGAAAATCAATTATTGTAATAGTTTTAAGTTGTGCTATAGCCTTTTTAGCAAGCTTTTCAGGTTTTTCAAACCTGGTAAAATACCTTTATCCGGCGGTTGGATATTGCGGAGTTATTACCCTGATTTGTCTTGTTTATCATAGGCACAAATGTTAGGGTTAAACCAACCATTTTTCACATTTTAAAAGCTAATGTTCTCATTCAGCCATTTACTGAAATAGCATAACTGTTCATCAGTATGAAAATAATGCTCCCCATGCTCCGGCAAATCAAAGCTTAGTACCTGATACCCTTTTTTTATTGCTTCATCCACAAAAATTGTTATTATTTCATCTTCTTTATGCGACATATGCCCATGAACCGCTATAAATAGTTTATCCGATGGTCTGCCCCATAGTATTGCAGGAATCCCATTAATCTTTAAAGTATTCTTAACCATTTCCTACCTCTATTTTTATCTTTACTCAACTTCCAAAGCGATGCCGAACTAATCCGGCACCAGATAAATAACTAATTGGTGTTTTGGCGTGCATCGGTAAGTGACCCGCATCCCGTTAATCCAGGTTTCATCCGAAACACCGTCTATGGGATTCTCATAAAATGTCATAAAATAGCTGTAAAAATCCTTATCATTATCGCCGAACAGCAAATTGAATGTGTCTAGTAGTTGAAGACTGAAATCATCTTCAAGCAAGTCGGGAAAGATCAAGTTTTCAATGGAGAATGATACTATATCCTGTTCCCTGTCAATGCTAAAATTAAATATATCAACATCATTTCCGCCTACAGTCTCACTTTTGCTTTTTTCTAACACATAATATAGTGACAGTTTGTCACGGTAATTTAATCGAACAATATTATCCCCTTCACTGAGCATCTGAATTATTTGGCCAAGTCTTCCGGGTAAATCCGGGATTTTTTCATAAGTATACAGTTCGTACTCATCTTCACCCAAAATCAGGAGGTTGCCCGCATCATCGAGCAGGCAATTATCTGTGATAATGTTTTTGTATGTGCCCTGTGTTTTTTTAGTTTCCAGCTTATTTTGACCCGTATTTTCCAAAGAGGTGCTTTTATCAGTATTTGTCGTACACCCCGACAAAACCACTATATAGCAGAGTGTCAGAAAAAATTTTTTAATGTTTTTCATGATTATATGTTTCCTTACTGAAATATTGTTATATACTCTTTATGTCTTTTAATCTTATTGTTAATGCTGCCGCATTGTGTCCAGCAGTAGATGTCGTAAATTGTCCGTATATTGACGGAATCGGTGTCCATATGTGACCGAAATACCCTTCCCCCCGTCCGAGGGGGGAGAATTAAGATA
>JBMNTI010000241.1:0-2535 GCA_050945655.1 Acetivibrionales bacterium
CCCTGTCTGAAACCCGCTAAGCTTTACCACCGGATGCTATTGCTGTCATATATTGTTAAATAAAAGCACAATATATTGATAATAAAAAACAAACATGGTATCATTTCTATTATCAAGCAACCACGGTTGAGGGATTAAAATGCAATGTTTACAAACGTATTGGATTATCTTGAAGAATCAACTTCCAAGTTTCCCGAAAAAATTGCATTTGCAGACGAAAAAATTGCGTTAACATATCGGCAAACCCAAGTGATTGCAAAATCTATAGGATCACATATTTTGCGTAACACCTCAGCGAAAGGCCCTGTCGCTGTTTTCGTTTCTAGGTCAGTCAAGAATGTGGCGTCATTTTTGGGAGTCATATACAGCGGAAACTTTTATGTTCCTATTGACGCTTTACTTCCCGAACTAAGAATCAAATCAATACTCGAGACCTTGGCGCCGGTCGCGATAATCGTTGACAGTGAAACCGAACACGTTGCCAGAAAATTCGGGTATCAGGGAGTCATAATTGATTACGAAGAAGCAAAGGAAACGCCCAATGATGAAGGCCTGCTGGCAGGCAGAAGACGGTGCGCCATTAGCACGGACCCCCTCTATGCGATCTTCACATCCGGTTCGACAGGCGTTCCCAAGGGTGTGTTGATCAGCCACGGTTCCGTGGTCGATCTGGTGGAGCAGTTTACAGACGTCTTCGGGTTTAATGAAAACGACGTCTTTGGGAATCAGGCGCCCTTCGATTTCGATATCTCGGTCAAGGACATATATTGCACATTGAAGAACGCCGCTACCATGGTCGTCATTCCAAAAGTCAATTTCTCTTTCCCCAAAATGCTCATAGAATTCCTGAATGCGCATCGAATCACTACCGCTATCTGGGCAACTTCTGCTTTGCGCATTGTTGCCAATCTGAAAGCGCTTGAAAACGAACGCCCGCATTATCTGAAGCGAATTATGTTCTCCGGAGAGGTTATGCCCAACAAAGTATTGAATTACTGGCGCAAGCGTATGCCCGACGCAATGTATGTGAACCTCTACGGGCCGACGGAGATTACCTGTAACTGCACATATTATATAGTTGACAGACCGTATTCCGATCACGAAGCCCTGCCTGTCGGGATCCCTTTTACAAATACGGATATACTGGTGCTCGATGAACAGAACCAAACCGTAAAAAACGGTGACATAGGCGAGATTTGCGTCCGGGGCGTATCGCTGGCGCTCGGATATTATAACAATGCCGAGAAAACGGCGGAGGTGTTTTGCCAGAATCCGCTCAACCCAGATTATCCCGAGCGTATCTACAGAACGGGCGATCTCGGATGGTTTAACGATGAAGGACTGTTGATGTTCAGCTCCCGAAAGGATTCGCAGATAAAGCATATGGGACACCGGATCGAACTGGGAGAAGTCGAGTTAGCGGCGAATTCCCTTCCCTTTTTAGAGGCAGGCTGCTGCTTCTATGACGCGAAAAAAGAGAAGATCGTACTGTTTTATCAAGCCGCGTCTGAATTCGATAAAGAAATTCTAATTGGTATGCGCAAATATCTTCCGAAATACATGTGCCCGAACCGGCTTATCCATTATTCTAGGCTTCCTTTAAACAAGAACGAAAAAATCGATCGCATTAAACTCATCGAGGATTACTATAATGCGGAGAGTTGAAGATATCAATCATTTTGTGCAACTGACGCAAACGTTAAAACAGGATAAAACCCAGATAGTTACAAACTCTTTGCTTCTGCCCGGCGAAATCGAGCGGCTTACGGCGTTGGGGCAAATGATGTATCTGCCTCTACCGACAGGTATCGCATTTTTATGCGATGAAGGCGCCTTCTACCGTCTGTATTATTATGTGGATGCCAGAAAGCAGATTAGCTTTGAAAAACTGGACAAACCAGTGGTTATCGATTTCGTATACAGAGAAGGCAGAAAGCCTGATGCAGTTACAAATATGCAGGAAGAGTGGCAGCGTTGCGGATTCACTCCATATAGCGTAAACAGAAAAATGTCGATGTCCCTAGTGGACTACATGCAATGCAAACCAAGGCCTCTTATGCGGAACGGGAGGCAGTTCCAAATTATACGGGCAGAACCGAGGCATGCTGCCGAGATCGAGGCGCTGTGGCGTGCCGTGCTCGATCCTTTTAATTCGGCGATTCCTGAAGGGTCGGCGCTGTTGCGGCAAATCGAAGACGGTAACGTTTTTTGCATCATCGAAAATGATACCGTTTACGCAGCCGACAGGATACAGGTTGAAAACCGGCGGGGTTCCGCCTGGCAGGTTGCAGTAGATGCATCTATGCGTAGAATGGGTCTTGGGACCGCGCTTCAGTTGCACAATTTTTTTACGGCCAAAAAACGCGGGTGCCACACTTTTTTTCTATGGGTTGCAGAGGATAACACAGCGGCGCGGATGGTTTATGAAAAACTGGGATTGGCTTGTACCAAAGATATATCAGAAACATTTATTTTGAAATAATGTATAAGGAGAAACAGCATGGACGAACTTATGACAATCCTAAAAAATCTGCG
>JBMNTI010000242.1:0-2517 GCA_050945655.1 Acetivibrionales bacterium
C
Source organism: Acetivibrionales bacterium (assembly GCA_050945655.1). Lineage (GTDB taxonomy): Bacteria > Bacillota > Clostridia > DSM-8532 > DSM-8532 > DTU059. The sequence goes on from JBMNTI010000242.1 coordinate 2, forward strand.
GTCGCAGATTCCGATAAAATTAGTATCGAGCTATTTGTGCTTTCACCGCAAAAGATTACCAGTAAAGAACCCTATGATAAGGTTCAATTAAACATTGAAAAGGTTACGTAATCGACCGGATGAGATGCGCGTTATCGGTTTTGTTTAAGGGGGAATTCAATGCGGAGGATCAGAATAAGGCTAAAAAACAAAAACAGTGCTTCTACTAATAGCCGCGATTCCGAATACAGCTCCTGTTCGGTACAAACCGATGAAACTTCGTCTAAGGTATTTGCCAGGCATCTGCAGCGATATAAAGGAAAAATCGTCACCATATTCACTACAGGCGGCGGATTGTCAGGTCTGGGCTTTACCGGCGTAGTGCTGGATGTAAATGATGCCTATGTCCGGCTTATAGCCAAGCCCGGCCCTGCTCCTTTATGCCTTTGGACTTTTGAAAAAAACACCGGGCCAGTCGAAAAAGTGCCTCAAGGCAACTTCTGCCTAGCGCCCGCTCCATTTTTAGGTTCTGAGATATTTATCCCGGCATCCAAGATAGTATCGGTTGTACATTCTACCGTCTGATGGAAAGCTTTGGCTATAATAAGACCCGGAGCATTATACTCCGGGTTTGTGATGGTGCCGAAGACAGGACTTGAACCTGCACGGGCGAGATGCCCACTAGACCCTGAATCTAGCGCGTCTGCCAATTCCACCACTTCGGCAAATTAAGTTCATTTTATATATTAGCATACAGGATTCATTTATGCAACTACAATTTGTTAGCACAATATATGGATTCTTCATCCGTCTAAACGGTCTATACAAAAAAGAAGCCCCTTTCGGAGCCCTTTAAAATATAACAGACATTGATTTATTAAAAGTCAAATCCGCCGACAAAGAAGATTATTATGATTATTAACAGGAGGAATGTTATTCCGCTCCCTCCAAAGAAACCTTTACCTTCCACGAGGTTCACCTCCTATTTTTCTCTGCATTATATGCTATGGCATATAATGGGTTTTTGTGAATAAAAATTTCATAACAACGGATGGTTTCTTTTATTACTTCTATAAAAAGGTTATAATAAATATAACGTTTACCCGGTATGGGTATACAGTAAGTCTTCTGATTAGTGAAAGGAGAAAGCCATGTCTACCAAGAACACTGCAGATACAAAAGCTGCTCTGGTTTCAAGATTGAACAGAATCGAAGGCCAGATCAGGGGTATAAAGAATATGCTCGATAACGAAAAGTGCTGTATGGACGTATTGATACAGGTTGCCGCAGCCAAATCGGCACTGAACAGCGTAGGGACACTGATTCTGGAGACCCATATACAAGAATGCTTACAAAAGGCTATAGAAGAGGGCAAGTGTACCGCTGTTGTTGACGAATTAACAAATGTGATAAAAAGGTATATAAGATGATTTGATAATGGCAGCCGGCTACCGGCTGCCCCCTTCCAAATACTCCTTTACTTCACTAACGGCATTTGATACTTGTCCAAGCTTGGTTTCCAGCTCACCGATTCGGGAAGCTATCTCCGCGTCCTTAACCCTTCCGTTATTGTTGTCCACCACTATCATATTGATCGAATTAAGGCTGTCCAGAGAACGGTCAATATACCCTTTCACCGATTCAATGTGCCGTACCACTTTGCTTAGGTCCTGCTTGTTCTCCATATCATTCCTCCTTCCAAGTATATTTTCCCCTAAAGATGAGAAAAAAACACTACTAGCAGCGCTAATACAAATGGTAGAAGGCCGCCCCAGGGGGTAAGGGCGGCCTTCTTTCATCTTTTGTTTTTCGCGTTGCTCGGTTTTCTTCCTTTGCAATATAGTTCTATTCAGTTTCAATGCAAATGGTGATACTAATAGTTTTCACCGATTATCAGCCCTAATGAAAAAATTCTGTTATTCGAGCTCAAATAAATCCTTAGGAGCTCCACATACAGGACATACCCAATCGTCCGGCAGGTCTTCGAAGGAGGTGCCGGGCTCTATGCCATTTTCGGGGTCACCTTCATTAGGATTATAAACGTATGGGCAAGCAGGACATTTATAGCTTTGCATATTCTTTCACTCCTCAAAATTAATTTTAACTGTTTTATATATTGACCAGTTTAACAGGTATTAAACAGAAACCTGTCAATCGGTGTCATCCATATTTTCATCAATCAGCCTCTGAATATCCTCCTTCCTTTGCCGGGTTTGATTGTAATCGATAGCTATTATAAGATTGACCACATCCCCTTCCCTTACCTGTTCCGGTAATATGAACAAAGGCATGTTAAAACAAACCCCACTTTTAATATGCTCAACGACCGCCCATCCTGATTCTATCCTATCTACCACCAGCAGGATTTCCACACGCATTCTCTCCTATTGGATAATCTCGATGCTAATACCTACACCGTCGGTATCGATTACTATTGTGCCCATGATATCGGTCCTCATGACCTCTATTCTATAGCTATTTAGCAAATCTATGGTCTCCTTGTGGGGATGACCATAACCGTTATCCTTGCCTACACT
>JBMNTI010000243.1:0-2512 GCA_050945655.1 Acetivibrionales bacterium
AAACATACCTATTAAGTCCGTCTCCCTTAAATGCATCTTCTGCCATGAAGCGGGCGGTTTCGGGCATATAATATCTTGCATTTACAAAGTATAGGCTCGTTGTGTAATCATAGATGTAGCCTGCATAGTGGTAGATATTGCTTCTTATGCCTTGATCATTTACATGGTTCTTTTCTGTGGGGGTTCCAAAAGCATTGTAATCATAGGTAGTAGTTATCTTGCACTTGTAATCTGTAAGAGCTAGAACGCTACCCCTGAAGTCCTTTACATAATACAGCTGTTCGTCATGCTTCTTCTGGTTGATGTCTTCCCAGTCTGTTGCCTTATCGTTCCAGCTATCCAGCCCAATAACACCATTCCCATAGGTATATCTCTGGGTTTTGGTCTGCATGCCGTAAACCATTAAGACTCTGTTGTCAAAGGTCGTACTATCAATAACATAGTTTATTTCTTTCTTAACATCAAGAGCTATGTTTTGATTTATGTCTAAAAACTCTTCTATTGGAGTCTGAACATGTATGCTGGCCTTTTGTTAATGTCAATTAAAAATTAGGTCACTTACCGGCTTAAAATCAGGCCACCAAAAAATAAAAAATTAACCATTGTCTGATTGTTTAGCAAGAGCTTGTTTAAATCTATAGCTGTCGCCATTGATGTTCAGAATGTGGGCCTTATGGGTAAGCCTGTCCAATAAAGCCGCTGTCATTTGTTCATCTCCCAACACCTCCGTCCATTTAGGAAATTCCAAATTTGTTGTTATGATAAGACTGCCCCTTTCATAACGGGAAGAGCAGAATTGGAACAAGAGCTCGGCTCCCACCTTGCTAAAAGGAACATATCCTAGTTCATCGAGTATGACCAGGTGAGGCGCTAGCCACTGCTTCTCAAGGCGGTTTAGCCGGTATTCCTGTTGAGCAGCTACTAATTCATTGATCAATCCTGCTGCTGTATAAAATTTGACCTTTATCCCCATCCGGCAAGCCTCGTAACCGAGTGCTGTTGCAATATGTGTCTTTCCAACGCCGGAGCTGCCCACAAGAATTATGTTTTCCCGGTTTTGAATATATTCTCCCTGTGCAAGCTTAAGGATCTTTGGCTTACTTAAAGAAGGAATCGCTTTAAATTCAAAGCTTTCAAGTGTTTTTATGATCGGGAATCCGGCCTGTCGGATACCTCTTTGAATTCGATTACTCTCACGCTGATGCACTTCCTGCTCCAGAACCCCCAGTAAATACCCCTCGTAACTAAGATTATTGTCAGCAGCTTCTCTTGCCATAGCCTCATAAGTTTTAGCTGCTTGAGGCATCTTAAGCTTTTTGAGATAAGCTTCCAACAGCATTTTGTTTACCGCCATTAGCGACCACCTCCTGACATCAAAGCTTGAAATTTATCAAGGTCAGGGGGAGAGACCCTGACATCAGGAATACTCGGGAGCTTGTCCTTGTTGAGCGGTATAATTTTGGGGTTTGAAACCATCATCTGGCCTAATATATTCAGTACGCCATCGTATCCATAAACATTGTACGCGCTGGCGAGTTCAATTGCTTCGGATACCTGGATTGCCGGATAATCCCTGTGTAGCATTAGAATCTTAACAAACTCACGGTTGCCATTAGGAGTCCGCGCCAATAGGCATCGACGATATTGCTCGTATATTGGCGGCAGTGTTTGAGGCTTATATACCTTTGTGTTGCTTAAAGCACGCGATTTTTGTAGCAGCAAATCAAGGTAGTGATCCAGTTTTACTTGATCTTGATTACGCCCGTATACTCTTGTATGCTCAGCTATTAGAATGTTTTTAAGTAGAATGTCAACCTTGTCGGCGGATACCTTTACCGTCACTTTTTCCCCAACATATGATGTAGGCACTGAATATCGGTTTGTCTCAAGTTGTACCATGGAATACCGGTTTACTTTTGCTTCCTTATACCTGGCCCCGTCAAACCGCCTTGAAGGTAATGGCCGTAAAGCGGCCTTCTCAGATTCCCATTTAAGGTTTTTGCCTAAAAGCTTCAAACATTCTCCATGCAGATATTGGTTCAATTCATCGAATGAGTCAACATCAGGGTATGGAACAAAGAATCTTCTGACCGCTTCCTTCCCTGCATTTTCAACCCCGCCTTTTTCGTTACCACGGTTTGGACGGCAAAAAGTAGATTCATAAAGGTAATGTGTTCTCAGTGCTATGAATTGTTCCTGCTCCTCCCGGTTACTCCCTTGCAGAACTTTCTTGACAGCTGTCTTGAGATTATCATAGGCAATTTTATACGGTGTGCCGTTCATAAACTCAAAGCATTTAATATGACCATCAAAGAAGGCTTCCTGCTTTTCAAAAGGATAGGCTCTTACATAAAATCCTCCTGATCCTCTTAGTTTCATTACAAAAACATGTGCTTTTGTTTCTTTCCCTCTGAGGTAGAAATATGCTTCCGTCCAATCTACTTCTGCATAGGCACCAAGCTCAAATTCCAGAGGCAAGAATGCTTCTTTTTGTTTTCGGTACTCTTTTCTG